>NZ_JBIPMN010000284.1:0-4691 GCF_044369115.1 Vulcanococcus sp.
GGAAGCACCTCGCCATCTGGCAGGGCAACGTGGCTCAGTTCAACGAATCCAGCACCTATCTGATGGGCTGGTTCCGCGACTACCTGTGGCTCAACTCCTCTCAGCTGATCAACGGTTACAACCCGTATGGCAGCAACAACCTCGCCGTCTGGGCCTGGATGTTCCTGTTCGGTCACCTGATCTGGGCCACCGGCTTCATGTTCCTGATCTCCTGGCGCGGTTACTGGCAGGAACTGATCGAGACCATCGTCTGGGCTCACCAGCGCACCCCGCTCGCCAACCTGGTGGGCTGGCGCGACAAGCCCGTGGCTCTCTCGATCGTTCAGGCCCGTGTGGTTGGTCTGGCTCACTTCACGGTGGGCTACTTCGTGACCTACGCCGCCTTCCTGATCGCCTCAACTTCCGGCAAGTTCGGTTGATCCCAAGCGGCTGATTCCTTCAGCCGCTTCCTCTCACCTCTTGCCCTCTTCGAGGGACGACATCAGCCTCCGGCTCCGGCCGGGGGCTTTTTCGTTGTTGGTTCACCCCTGTTGTCGCTCAGCCTTCGCCAGTTCGCCCGGCCAGCAACCAGGCGGCAACGCCAAGCACCAGCCAGGGCAGCAGCTTCAGCTCGAGCAGATCACTGCTCGCTTGCACCGCGGGTTCGAGCAGCCAGTGGTTGAACCCCAGTAGCGCTGCAATCAGCAGGATCAGGGCGGTCATGCCGAGGGGCCGTGGGTGCTCAGCTCTGGCGGCATCACAGCACCGGCTCGCAGCAGTTTCCAGCCACCTTCCGGCAACCACTCGATCACCGTGCTGCCCTGCCCCGAGGGTGCGGGCCAGGGCACTGGGCCGAGTTGGGCCACCTGAGGAAAGCGAGCCGCCGCTTCTTGGTGATCGAGGCAGGCCGGCTCACCGGATCGGTTGGCGCTTGTGGTGGCCAGCGGGCCGCTCAGGGCCAGCAGCTCTAGCGCTGCCGGGCAGGCCGGCAGCCGCAAGCCCAGGGTTGTACCGCCTGGGTTGAGCTGCTCCAGCCAAGGCCCTTGCGCTGGCAGCACCAGGGTGAGGGCTCCAGGCCAGTAGCGCTCAGCCATGCTCTGCCAGGCCGGTTCGATCGGGCGTCCGAGGCAGGGCAGCAGGGTGTTGGTTGTGCCCGCCATCAGGATCACGGGCTTGTGCCGTGGCCGCTGTTTGAGCTCCCAGAGCAGGTTGGCGGCTTCGGGCCGGCTGGCCAGGGCTGGGAGTGTGTCTGTTGGAAAGATGGCGGCCTCGCCTGCCAGCAGCCGTGCGGCCAGCGCGCTGGGGCTGCAGCTGAGGCTCGTCATGGTGGCGTGATGCGTTGCTTCAGGGTGTAGCGCCTGGGCGCCGGCCGCTGGCGAACCGCAACACCCCTTCGAGATCGCGATGCGGCTGCACCTGCTCTAAGCCAGCCGCAATCAGCAGGGCGACAACCGCGCTGCTCTGATCGTGGTGGTGCTCCAGTAGCAGCCAACCTCCCGGCGCCAGGTGGCTCTTGGCGCCGGCCGCGATGCTTCGGATTGCATCAAGGCCGTCACCGCCGCCATCGAGTGCCAGCGAGGGCTCGTGATCCCGGACGCCTGCTTCCAGTTCCGCCCAGACGGCGGTGGGGATGTAAGGAGGGTTCGATACCACCAGATTGAGCGTTCCGGCGGAATCGATCAGCGGTTCCCACCAGCTGCCCTGCCGCAGCTCCACGGCTGCCTCGAGCGGATACGCCTGGAGATTGCGCCCGGCCAGAGCGAGGGCCTGCGGTGATTGATCCACCGCAAAGCCTTTGCTGCCTGGCCAGGCCCGGGCCAGGGCCAGCGCCAGGCAGCCGGAACCGGTGCCCAGATCAGCCCACAGCCAAGGGTTGGCTCCATCCTGCGGCGGGAGGGTTGGAGCGATGAGGTCTGTCGCCAGATCAATCAGCAGCTCTGTTTCCTGCCTGGGGATCAGGGCACCGGGTGCCACCTCCAGCTCCAGATCCCGCCAGGGGCAGCGGCCTACCAGATATTGGAGCGGAGTGCCTCGGTGCAGGTGCTCCTGCCAAAGCTGCTCAAGCCGCGTGAGCGGCGCTGCCAGGGGCACGGCTCGATCTGGGTGCAGGCGCAGTTGCTGCAGGGTTTGCCAGCGGATGCCGCCCTCCAGATCCAGCAGCCAATCCAACTGACTGGCCTGGCCACCGGCCTGCAGTTGCGTGCGCCGCCACTGCAGGAGTTCAGCTGCGGCAACGGTGTTGGCCATGTTTCAACCCTAGGCAGAGGCGGCTCAGCAGGGCCGCCACCACAGGCCCGGTTCACTGCGCAGAACCCCGGCCAGCTCCAGCCGCAGCAACCGCTCGCTCATCACAGCGGGGGCCTGGCGCAGGCGATCACAGAGCTGATCCAGCGATGCGCCTGCTCCCAGGGCTGCCAATAGGGCCGCCTCGCGCTGCAGCAGGGGAGCCACGGTTGTTGACGCGCTGCTGCGGCGGGCCTGCCTGATCGGCCCTGCACCCAGGCTGTTGATCAGATCGGCTGGATTGATCAACGGTGTGGCGCCCTGCCCAAGCCAGCGGTTGCTGCCGGCAGCGCTGATTCGGCCTGCATCGGCGGGCACCACCCAGATCGGCATTCCCAGCTCCCAGGCCAACTGGGCCGAATGCAGAGCGCCACTGCTAGCCGGACACTCCACCAGGACCAGCGCCTGCGCTAGCCCCACCTGCAGGCGGTTGCGCAGGGCGAAATGCCCAGCGCGGCCTGGGGTGCCCTCCGCCAGTTCGCTCACCAGCAGGCCCTGCTCTGCCACCTCGGCCTGCAGATGTGTGTGATGCCGCGGGTAGACGCGATTCAGTGGTGTGCCCAGCACACCCACGGGTTTGCCTCCGGCTTCGAGGCAGCCGCCGTGGGCTTCGGCATCGATGCCTTCGGCCAGCCCACTCACCACCGGCCAGCCGGCATCGGCCAGGGCTCGGCCGATCAGCCGCGCCATCGTGAGGCCATGGCGCGAGGGCCGGCGTGTGCCCACCACCGCGACCGCCTGGCTCTCCCCCAGGGCGCGCCAGAGTGATCCTTGCCCCCGCCAGAACAGCTGCAGCGGCGGGCGATCCAGCTTGAGGAGTGCTTCTGGATAGGTGAGGTCGCTCGGCAGCAGACGCGCCGGCTGCGCCCAGCGCCGGCGCTGGGCAGCTGTGGCGGGATCGCTGATCGGCGCTGGCCCGTGGCTACTGCGGTAGTGCTCGAGCGCTTCAAGTTCCCGTTTGTGCAGCCGGGTGTGGCCGCTGAGGGCATGCTCAAGCCGCTCGGAGCTGGCGCTCCAGGCCTCCGCCAGGCTGCCAAGCATTGCTTCGAGCCGCTCCAGGCGCTGCCAGCCGATGCCAGGACAGCGTGACCAGACCAAGCGCCACAGGCGCTGCTGCTCGACAGCCGGATCGTGCCCGCGCTCCATCCGCCTCCGGGCCAGTGCACCACCGGATCCCCCACCGCCTGCTGCACTGGATGCGCGGGTTGACGCAAACGGTGCCTGCACCACGACTCCCACACGCCCATCCTTGCTAGTACGCGAGTACTATAGCGAGAGGGGCGGGTCTCAGGCTGCGCCCTGTTGCAGCCGCTCGACGGCTTCGCTCAGGCTGACGGGCAGGCGCCGCATCAGCTTGCGCTGCCCCGGTCCGCCGGAGAGGTCAACGAGCACCAGCTCCACGGCGGCCTCGGCAGCCACGCTGCCGTCGGCCTTCACAAACTGGCTGCGCCAGGGCAGCTTCACGCCCTGACGCGGCAACACCCAGCTGCTCACGCACACCTCCTCGCCGTGCAGCAGGGCCTGGCGGTATTGGATGGAGAGGCCCACCACCGGGAGTTCAAGGCCCTCGGCCGACAGATCGGCGTAGGCCAGCCCGGCGGCACTGAGGGCTTCCACCCTGGCCTCTTCCAGCCAGCTCAGATAGGCGCCGTGCCACATCACGCCGGCGTGGTCGGTGTGTTGGGGCAGCACCCGCCGGATCAGTCGCCAGGGCTGCGGTTGTTGTTGCTCCGTCACGGTGTTCGCTGCGGTTGGTCCGCCGTGGCGGATCAGCCATAGGCTGCCCCAGCGCGTTGCAACGGCTGTGTTCCGCAACCTTCTGATCGCCGATTCCGGCAAGGGCCATGTTGAAGAGATGGTGCGCATGCTGCGCGACATCCCTGCCGTGCGTCAGGCCCGGATCAACCTGCTGCACGTGGTGTCGGAGCAGGCGGGCGAGAACTACGCGGAGCACTCACAGAAGGCAGCCGGCATCGTGGCCGAAGCAGTGCAACGCCTCGGGCTCAACCCGGCTGAGGTGAACACGATCATCCGCCAGGGCGACACCAAGCAGACCGTGCTCAAGGTGGCCGATGAGCTCAATGCCGATCTGATTGTGATGGGCTCCCGCGGCTTGGGGCGCCTCCAATCCATCCTGAGCAACAGCGCCAGCCAATACGTGTTCCAGCTCTCCACGCGGCCGATGCTGCTGGTGCGCGACGACCTCTATGTGCGCCACATCAACCGCGTGATGGTGGCCGTGGACGGCACCGGTGTGGGGGATGACGCCCTTCGGCTCGCCTGTGAACTGGTGCGTGATACCCCCGGCGCCAGCCTCACCGGCATCCACATCAGCCGTCAGGACATCACCCCATCCCGCGGCGGCAAGTCCCCGGCGGATGAAGTGCTGGACAAAGCCGTGCAGCGCGCCCGTGGTTTCGGGGTGGAGA
>NZ_JBIPMN010000041.1:0-15856 GCF_044369115.1 Vulcanococcus sp.
CTCGAGGAAGTAAGCCACCCCCGAGGGGCAGCGCAGGTTGTCTTCCAGAACCCGCCAGGTGCCGGCGCCATCGCGCACCAGATCCAGGCCGGAGATCTGGCACCACTTGCCCAGGGGAGGCTTGAAACCACGCAGCTGCGGCCGCCAGCCCTGGGAGGTCTCCAGGTCTTCGCGGGGGATCACGCCATCGCGAAGGATGGCCTGATCGCCGTACACATCCGCCAGAAACAGATCGATCGCCTCCAGGCGCTGGATCAGGCCGCGCTGCAGCAGGTCCCAGTCGCTGGAGCCGATCAGGCGCGGCAGCGGATCAAAGGGAAGGATGCGCTCACCGCCGCGGGTGCCGGAATCGTTGAGGCGGAAGGTGGCCCCCAGCCGCTTCAGCAGCATGCCGGCCGCAACGTGATTGCGGTTGAGCTGCTCCAGCCCCAGGGCGCCCAGGGAGGAGAGCAGTGGCTGCAGCGCGCTGCGGGGCTCTTCGCTGGCGCTGAAATATTCGTCGTAGCCCTTGCTGGGCCGGTAGTCGGTGAACATCGCCGAGCCTGCGGTGGCGAGATCATGCAGAGCTGTCTGGCCCCTCCAGGTGGCTGTTGCTACGGAAGTGCAGGGTTGGGGAGCGATCAGAGCAGGAAATAACGCTGCGCCATCGGCAGCACCTCGGCCGGCTCGCAGGTGAGCAGCTCGCCGTCGGCGAACACCTCGTAGGTCTGCGGGTCCACCTCCACCTTGGGCAGGGCGGTGTTGTTTTTCATCGACGCCTTGTTGATGCCGCCGCGGGTGTTCTGCACCGGCACGCAGAGGCGCTCCAGGCCCAGGCGGCGGGGCACGTCATCGTCGAGGGCGGCCTGGCTCACGAAGGTGAGGCAGCTGGGGGCGAGGGCCTTGCCGAAGGCGGCAAACATTGGCCGGCCGTGCACCGGGCCGGGGGTGGGGATCGAGGCGTTGGCATCACCCATCTGGGCCCACACGATCGAGCCGCCCTTGATCACCAGCTCGGGTTTCACGCCGAAGAACCCGGGCTTCCACAGCACCAGATCCGCCAGCTTGCTCACTTCCACCGAGCCCACCTGGTGGTCGATGCCGTGCACGATCGCCGGGTTGATCGTCACCTTGGCGATGTAGCGCTTGAGGCGGGTGTTGTCGTTGCGTTCTGAGTCGCCCGCCAGGGCGCCGCGCTGCACCTTCATCTTGTGGGCGGTCTGGAAGGTGCGGGTGATCACCTCGCCCACCCGGCCCATCGCCTGGGAATCGCTGGCGATCAGCGAGAAGGCGCCGATGTCATGGAGGATGTCTTCGGCGGCGATGGTTTCGCGGCGGATGCGCGATTCGGCGAAGGCCACGTCTTCTGGGATGCGGGGATCGAGGTGGTGGCACACCATCAGCATGTCGAGGTGTTCCTCGAGCGTGTTTCGGGTGTAGGGGCGCGTGGGGTTGGTGGAGCTGGGCAGCACGTTGGCTTCCCCGCAGATCCGGATGATGTCGGGCGCATGGCCGCCGCCGGCCCCTTCGGTGTGAAAGGTGTGGATCGTGCGGCCGCCGATGGCGCGGATCGTGTCTTCCACGAACCCGGCTTCGTTGAGGGTGTCGGAGTGGATCGCCACCTGGATGTCGAAGCGATCCGCCACCGAGAGGCAGCAGTCGATCGCGGCGGGCGTGGTGCCCCAGTCTTCGTGGAGCTTGAGGGTGATGGCGCCGGCGCGGATCTGCTCCTCGAGCGCTTCGGGGGTGCTGGCGTTGCCCTTGCCGAAGAAGCCCAGGTTCATCGGCAGGCCTTCAGCCGCCTGCAGCATCCGCGCCATGTGGAAGGCGCCGGGAGTGCAAGTGGTGGCGTTCGACCCCGTGGCCGGGCCGGTGCCGCCGCCGAGCATGGTGGTCACCCCGCTGGCCAGGGCGGTCTCCACCTGTTGCGGGCAGATGAAATGAATGTGGGTGTCGATGGCACCGGCGGTGATGATGTGGCCCTCGCCGGCGATCGCCTCGGTGCCGGGACCCACCACGATCGTCACCCCCGCCTGGGTGTCGGGGTTGCCCGCCTTGCCGATGGCCACGATGCGGCCGTCGCGCAGGCCGATGTCGGCTTTCACGATGCCCCACCAGTCGAGGATCAGGGCATTGGTGATCACCGTGTCCACGGCGCCATCGGCGCGGGTGGTCTGGGCCTGGCCCATGCCATCGCGGATCACCTTGCCGCCGCCGAACTTCACCTCATCGCCGTAGACGGTGAAGTCTTGCTCCACCTCCAGGATCAGTTCGGTGTCGGCCAGCCGCAGGCGATCGCCGGTGGTGGGGCCGTAGGTCTCGGCGTAGGCGCGGCGGGAGATCCGATAGGGCATGGGGAGCTGGGTGCGTGGGACGCGCGTTAATCGAGGGGGCCGTTGACCAGGCCGTTGAAGCCGAAGATGCGCCGATGGCCAGCGAAGGGCACCAGCTGCACCTCGCGGCTGTCGCCGGGTTCAAAGCGCACAGCGGTGCCGGCGGGGATATCCAGCCGCAGGCCGCGGGCGGCTTCACGGTTGAACTCGAGTGCGGCATTCACCTCAAAGAAGTGGAAATGGGATCCCACCTGCACGGGTCGATCGCCGGTGTTGGCCACCAGCAGAGTGGTGACGGGGCGGCCGGCGTTGAGTTCGAGCTCGCCGGGTTCGGGGATCAGTTCGCCGGGGATGAGCGGTGCCATGGAGAGGGTGCGGCGTGGGTGGTCAGCGAATCGGGTCGTGAAGGGTCACGAGCTTGGTGCCATCGGGAAACACCGCTTCGATCTGCACCTCATGCACCAGTTCGGGGATGCCCTCCATCACCTGCTCGCGGCTGAGCCAGGTGGTGCCCTCCTGCATCAGCTCGGCCACGCTCTTGCCATCGCGGGCGCCTTCCAGCACCTGGAAACTGAGCCAGGCCACCGCTTCGGGGTGGTTGAGCTTGAGGCCGCGGTTGAGGCGCCGTTCCGCCAGCAGGGCTGCGGTCACGATCAGGAGCTTGTCCTTCTCCTGAGGGGATAGATGCATGGCGAAGGGCGGGCCTGAACGCTCAGTTCAGTCAAGACCAGCACTCTGATCGCTGGCTGGTGCAGCCCATGTTCAGCTTGAACAATGATCTGCGGCCGTGATCGGCAGCTGGCTTCAGGGCTGGAGCGGCTGTTCCTGGAACGGCCACACCCGCGGCAGTTCCGGCGGATCCTGCCCCCGCTGCGCCCGAAGCAGCGCCCAGATCCGACAGAACCAGAACCGCGCCGCCTGGCTGGAAGGGCCGCGGTAGCGAGCCACCAGCCCCTGATCCAAAGCACCGCAGGCCATCGATCCCTCCAGCCCGTTGCGGGCTTCGCGCGCTTGCTCGAGCAGCTGCTGCAGTGCGTGGGCCTCGATGTGCTCAGGCGCCGCCCAAACCAGCGAGCCGAACACCGGTTGCTCGGCCATGCCGTGCTCCGCATTTAGGGCTTCACCGCTCAGTTGCAGGCGATCCACCAGCTCCCAGCGTTCGCCCTGGCTGGCGGTGGCCAAGCGGCGGATCTCCGTGCGGGAGCGCCAGCAGCCCTCGCCCAGACGCTCGCCTGCGGCGGTGCGTCCCAGCCGCACCACCTCCATCCCCAAAAAGCTCGCCCCCTCGGCCAGCTCCACCTGCAGGGTTTGCTCGTAGAGGGCATCGGCATACAGCACCAGCTCCTGCGGCAGCCACTCGAGATCGCTGCCAGCCGCCTGCCGCACCTCCAGCCGCTGCTGGGCCCAGCTGCCCTGCGGCTGGCGGCGCGACCGGCGCACGCTGCCATACACCTTCTGCGCCGCCACGCTGGTGAGCAGGGCGCGGCTGCCCGCGCCGAGCTCCACTTGCAGCTGCAGCTGGTCGCCGCCCACCAGCCCGCCGGCGGTGTGCAGCAGGGGCAGTTCGCAGTGGCCGCTGCTCTGGGCCCTGCTGCGCATCAGCTTGAGCGGAGCGCTGGCGCCCCCCTGGAACTGGGTGCGCCCGTGGCGCTGCTGAAACTGCAGCGAGGCCGTGCCGCACCAGCCGTCTGTGGCGGCAGGTGGCGTGTTGGCGCAGAGGGTGGCGTTCATGGCCGCATGCTCCCGGCCGCTGCTGCGCCGCTTGGGTAGCGATGATCACAGAGTGGCACCCCAGCGCCCGCCAGGGTGCAGCTCACTCCGCCGATCTGATCCACCTGATGTCGCACGCAGCTGCCATCCAACTGGTGGAGCGCTTGAGCGATCAAGCTCCTCTCCCTCCGGTGGGAACGGTGTTGCAGTTGCCCCTGGCGGCCGATCAACGCACCAGCCTGCGGGGGCATCGCCGCTCCGCCTGCGGCTTGGATCTGCTGCTGCAACTGCCTCGCGGCGCGGCCCTGCGCCCCGGCGAGCGCCTGACCACTGCCGATGGCCGGATCCAGGTGCAGGTGGCGGCCGCGGCCGAACCCGTGATGCAGGTGCGCAGTACCGATCCCTTGGCCCTGCTGCAGGTGGCTTATCACCTGGGCAATCGCCATGTGGCGATGGAACTGCACGCCGATCGGTTGGTGCTTCTCCAAGACAGCGTGTTGGCCGATTTGCTGCGTCAACGAGGGCTGGCGGTGCAGCTGGCCGAGTTGCCGTTTCAGCCTGAAGCCGGCGCCTACGAAGGCCTGGGGCATCACCACCACGGCCATCACGATCACGGCCATTCCCACCCGTGAGCAGCGCTGCCGCCCGGCTGAGGCTGTTCCAGTTGGTGAGCCCAGCGCTGCCGGTGGGTGCCTTCAGCTACTCCGAAGGCCTTGAGGTGCTGGTGCAGCGCGCCGCTGTGGCCGGGGTGGAGCCGCTGGAGCACTGGTTGCGCGCTGAATTGGAGCGCGGTGCCGTTGCTGTGGAGGCCGCTGCCCTGGCTGGATTGCAAGTGGCGCTGCGGGCTGCCCGGCAGGAGCCGGCTGCTTTGGCCGCGGCGGCGGAGCTCGATCGCTGGTTGCTGGCCCAACGGGAAGCAGCCGAGGTGCGGGCGCAGCAGCGCCAGATGGGGCAGTCGCTGCTGCAGCTACTCGCTGATCTGGGATCCCCTTTGCCCGGAGATGGGGCACTGGCATGGCCCGGGGCGTTTGCCTGGGCGGCGGTGAGCCTGGAGATTGCCTCGCCTGAATTGGAGGAGGCCTACCTCTACAGCTGGGTTGCCAATCAGATCAGTGCAGCTGTGCGGCTGGTGCCCCTGGGCCCCACCCAGGGGCAACGCCTCCAGCTCCACCTGGCACCGCTCATTGCGGAGCGGGCCGCGGCGCTGGCGGGCTCGGATCCGCATGGCCTCTGGAACGGCGGCATCGGAGCGGGCCTGGCCCAGCTGCAGCACAACGAGCTCTATTCGCGGCTGTTTCGGAGTTGATCGCGCTGCCACGGCGCGCGGGGGAGCGCACTTGCCATTGCCGCTGCATGCGGCCAGCGCCACAGTGCGGATAGACCCTTGACCCGTGCCATGACGCTGCCTCGCCGCCGCTTTTTGCTTGGTGGCGCTGCAGGCCTGGCTGGATCGCTGCTGCTGGCCGCCTGCAGCCGCGGGCAACGCGGACCCCGGCCGTTGATCGGGCTGCTGCAGATGGTGGATGCTCAGCCCCCCAACCTCACCCGTCTGGGGTTTGAGCAGGCCTTGGTTGCGGCTGGATTTCGCGAGGGCGACACCGTGAGCTACCTGCGGCGTGATGCGGCGGGCCTGCCGGCCAACACCACGGTGGTGATGCAGCAGTTTTTGAGGGAGGCGGTGGATCTGGTGCTGGCCGTGGGCACGCCGCCGCTGCAGGCCGCCATGCAGGTGATGCCGGCCACCACGCCGGTGGTGTTCTGCTACTGCTCCAATCCCTGGGGCGCTGGTGCTGGCACACCCCCCGGTGGCGTGGGGCAGCACCGCCCCAACGTGGTGGGCACCGTGGGAACCAATCCTGTGGGCAAAGAGCTCGATCTGGCCCGCGAGATCGAGCCTGAGCTCAAGCGGGTGGGACTGATTTTCAATCCCGCTGAAGCCAACTCCAGCTACGAGGCGGCGCTGATGCGCCAGGAGGCCGCCCGGCGCACCATCACCGTGGTGGAGCAGCCGGTGGCGAACGCCGGCGAGGTGCCCCAGGCCGCCAAGAGGCTCGTGGAGCAGCAGGTGGAGGCGTTCGTGAAGATCGGCGATTACGCCACGATTGAGGCCTTCGCGGCCATCTGCAAGGTGGGCCTCGAGCACCGCCTTCCTGTGTATTCCGTGGATCCTCCGGATCTGCAGCTCCCCGGTTGCCTGGCGGTGATTGGTTGGAACTACCGCGATGACGGCCTGGCGGCCGGCAAGCTCGCCGTTCGGGTGCTCAACGGCGAGTCACCAGCGCAGATGGCCTTTCAACCCCTCACCAGCACCGATTTGTTGGTGAGCCTGGCCACCGCTAAGGCGATCGGTGTCACGGTGCCGGAGGATTTACTGCTGCGAGCTGATCGGGTGGTGCGCTGATGACATCCAGTCGTTTGCGGGTTGGGGTGGCCGGTCCGGTGGGTTCCGGGAAAACCGCTTTGGTGGAGGCGTTGTGCCGGCGGCTGCGGGATCGGCTGCAGCTGGCGGTTGTCACCAACGACATCTATACCCAGGAGGATGCCCAGTTCCTCACCCGTGCCGGTGCGCTGGAGCCCGGGCGGATTCGCGGTGTTGAAACCGGGGGCTGCCCCCACACCGCCATCCGTGAAGACTGCTCGATCAATCGCGCTGCCGTGGTGGAGTTGGAGGCGGCTTATCCCGGTTTGGATCTGGTGCTGGTGGAGAGCGGCGGCGACAACCTGGCCGCCAGCTTCAGCCCGGAGCTGGTGGATTTATGCATCTATGTGATTGATGTGGCCGCTGGCGACAAGATTCCCCGCAAGGGAGGTCCTGGCATTACGCGCTCCGATCTGCTGGTGATCAACAAGATCGATCTGGCTCCGATGGTGGGTGCCAGCTTGGACGTGATGCAGCGCGATACCGAGCGGATGCGCCCGGGCCGGCCGTGGTGTTTCACCAACCTTCATTCCGGTGAGGGGCTTGAACAGGTGGAGGCATTTGTGCTGCAGCAACTGCCCAACTGAAGTGCTTTTTGTAGCAACGGAGACAGACGCAATCTTTCCTTAACCTTGCCGAGACCCCTTGCGAGGCCTTGAGTCTCACGGGTTTGGCAAACGGTGCTGATCGATACCAAAGGCCGACTGCTCACGCCGATACGTTCCGCTCACCGCTGACCGGCGGCAGCTCTTCTGTGACTTTCCTTACATGACGTCCCCTTCGATGCGAAAGACTTCGCTGCGTCTGCTGGGCGGTGCCACGCTCCTCGCCACCTCCCTCTCGCTGGTGGCCTGCGGCGGCGGTGACAAAGCTGGTGGAGATTTCGACGGCGAAGTGAAGGTGGGCATCCTTCACAGCCGCTCCGGCACCATGGCCATCTCCGAGAACACGGTGGCCGAAGCCGAGCTGATGGCGATCGATGAGATCAATGCCAAAGGCGGCATCACCATCGATGGCAAGAAGCTGAAGATCGTTCCCGTTGAAGAGGACGGCGCTTCCGATTGGCCCACCTTCGCTGAGAAGGCCACCAAGCTGATCGATCAGGACAAGGTTGCCGTCGTGTTCGGCGGTTGGACCTCCGCCAGCCGCAAGGCGATGCTGCCGGTGTTCGAAGCCAAGGATCACTTCCTCTTCTACCCGATTCAGTACGAAGGTCAGGAGTGCTCCAAGAACATCTTCTACAGCGGTGCTGCTCCCAACCAGCAGGCAGAGCCCGCCGTGGATTGGCTGCTGAAGAACAAGGGCAAAGACTTCTTCCTGGTGGGTTCGGACTACGTGTATCCACGTACCGCCAACACCATCATGCGGGAGCAGCTGAAGGCCAACGGTGGCAAGGTGGTGGGTGAGGACTACCTGCCTCTGGGTAACACCGAAGTAGCTCCGATCATCGCCAAGATCAAGCAGGCGATGCCCAAGGGTGGTGTGATCGTGAACACCCTCAACGGCGATAGCAACGTTGCCTTCTTCAAGCAGATGAAGGCTGCCGGCATCACTCCGGCCAACGGCTACTCGATCATGAGCTTCTCGATTGCCGAAGAGGAGATCGCTGCGATCGGTCCGGAGTACCTCGAAGGTACCTACGCCGCCTGGAACTTCTTCCAGAGCCTAGACACTCCCGCCTCCAAGGAGTTCACCAAGAACTTCAAGGCCAAGTACGGCGATAAGCGCGTCACCAGCGACCCTGCTGAAGCCGCTTACATGATGGTGTACCTATGGGCTGCTGCTGCCGAGAAGGCCAACAGCGTCGACGACAACAAGGTGCGTGAAGCGCTGATCGGTGTGAGCTTCGATGCTCCCGAAGGTAAGGTCACCGTGATGCCCAACCACCACGTGGAGAAGCGCGTGCTGATCGGCGAGGTGCAGAAGGATGGCATGTTCAAGATCCTCGAGGACAAAGGCTTCGTGAAGCCTGTGGCCTGGAACCAGTACGTGCCCGAAACCAAGGGCTACACCTGCGACTGGACCCAGAACCGTCCTGACGCTGGCAAGTACAAGATGTGATCTCAACGGTGAGAGCGCTTCGGCAATCTCACCTCTCGATCTGACATCCATTGAGGGTTAGGGGGAGAGCGATCTCCCCCTTTTTGCTTCCCTCGCCTCTCTTTTCTCTTTGCCTGAGACCCCAGCTGGTCGCGATGGATCTTCTCTACGACACACTCTTCAACGGCCTGGCCATCGGCTCGGTTCTGGTGCTGGCTGCACTGGGTCTGGCGGTGGTGTTTGGCCTGATGGGTGTCATCAACATGGCCCACGGCGAGTTGATGATGCTCGGCGCCTACACCACCTTCGTGGTGCAGAACATTTTCAAGGCGGTGCTGCCGGAAGCCTTGTTCCCGATTTACATCCTGGTGGCCCTGCCCCTGGCCTTCCTGGTGAGTGGTCTGGTGGGATTGCTGTTGGAGAAAACGGTGATCCGGCGCCTTTACGGGCGTCCGCTGGAAACGTTGTTGGCCACCTGGGGTGTGAGCCTGATCCTGCAGCAATTCGTGCGTTCCGTTTCCAGCGCCTTTGCGATCGGTCTGGTGGTGGCCGTGGTGGCTGGGATCTTCGTGCCGCGGTTCACACCGAAAGCCTGGTGGCAACAGCGTTGGACGCCCCTGCTGGGCACCGGCAGTTGGATTGTCACCGGCCTGGTGGGTGTGGTGATCGCTTCTGTGCTCGGCGAGCAACGGGTGTTTGATCAGCCTTGGTTCAGCGCCCGCAACATCGACGTGACGGCCCCGGAGTGGCTGCGGGGATCGATTGATGTGGGCGTGGTGAATATGCCTGCCGCCCGTCTGTTCATCATCGCCCTCACCATCATCGCGCTGCTGCTGGTGAACTGGTTCCTGCAGAAGAGCGTGTGGGGCATGCGCATTCGTGCGGTCACTCAAAACCGCACGATGAGCGATTGTCTCGGCATTCCGACCGAGAAAGTGGATGCGCTCACCTTCCTGATCGGCTCCGGTTTGGCCGGTGTCGCTGGCGTGGCAGTCACCCTGCTCGGTTCAGTCGGCCCGAATCTGGGCGGTAACTACATCGTGGATTGCTTCATGGTGGTGGTGCTCGGCGGCGTGGGCAAGCTGGCCGGCACGGTGCTGGCGGCCCTGGGCATCGGCATCCTCAGCTATGTGGTGGGCTCCGGCTCCCTGCTGTTGGTGTGGCCCGCCATGCCGGAAGGGCTGAATGCGGTGATCACCTTCTTTGCCACCACCTCGATGGCGAAGGTGCTGGTGTTCGCCTTGATCGTGGTGTTTTTGCAGATCAGACCGGCCGGTCTATTCCCGCAGAAAGGCCGCATGGTGGAGGTCTGATCGATGGCGGATCTGCTCTCCTCCCGCAATTTGCGGCGTTGGCTGCCCTGGGCCTTGATTGTGCTGGCGGCCTTGGTGTTGCCGGTGGTGCTGCCTCCTTTCCGGCTCAATCTGCTGGGGCGTTTCCTCTCCCTCGGCATCGTGGCCCTGGGTGTGGATCTGATCTGGGGCTACACCGGCATGCTCAGCCTCGGCCAGGGCATCTTCTTCGCGCTGGGTGGCTACGCCCTGGCGATGTATTTGCAGCTCAATGAGCTCAAGCCTGGTGAACTTCCTGAATTTTTCTCGCTCTATGGTGTGAAGAGCCTGCCGGCCTTCTGGCAGCCCTTTACTTCACCGCTGTTCACGCTTGTCGCGATTTGGCTGATTCCAGCCCTGGTTGCCGGAGTGCTCGGTTATCTGGTGTTCCGCAACCGCATCAAGGGGGTCTACTTCTCGATCCTCACCCAGGCGGCTCTGCTGGTGTTTTTCAACTTCTTCAATGGCCAGCAGAAGTTGATCAATGGCACCAACGGTCTCAAAACATCCACCGCACGCATCTTCGGTGAGCTGATCGGCAGCGACGCCATGCAGCGCAATCTGTTCTGGCTCACGCTGGTGATCACGGTGGCGGCCTATCTGCTTTGCCGCTGGCTTACCCATGGCCGCTTCGGTGATGCCCTGATCGCGATTCGCGATGACGAGCCGCGTCTGCGCTTCACCGGCTACAACCCCACCGCCTACAAAACTGTGGTGTTCGCCGTGGCTGGTGCGCTGGCGGGCATCAGCGGTGCGCTCTACACGGTGCAGTCGGGCATCGTTTCGCCGCAATACATGGCCGTTCCCTTCTCGATTGAGATGGTGATCTGGGTGGCGGTGGGCGGCCGCGGCACCTTGATCGGTGCCCTGCTGGGTGCGGTGCTGATCAACTACGCCAAGAGCCTGGTGAGTGAAGCGCTGCCGGAAACCTGGCTGTTCATCCAGGGTGGTTTATTCCTGTTGGTGGTGCTGGCGCTGCCGGATGGTCTGGTGGGTTGGTGGCGCCAGGGTGGCCCCGGCCGCTTGATCGCCATGGTGGGTTGGCCGCCACGCACAGCCACCTATCCCGCCCTTGATCTCGATCCGGAGGTGGCGGCGGAGCAAGACCAACTCGAGCGTCGCGGTGGAGGCCAGGGTTGATGACCAGCACGCCAATGTCTCGTCAGTCGTCGATGAATCTGCTTGAACTGCAGGGCGTGACCGTCAGTTTCGACGGGTTTCTCGCCCTGAACGATCTCAACCTGCAGCTCGCCCCGGGTGAGCTGCGGGCGGTGATCGGCCCGAACGGTGCTGGGAAAACCACCTTCCTCGATGTGATCACCGGCAAGGTGAAGCCCACCCGCGGCGATGTGGTGTTTCGCGGTCGCTCGATCGTGGGCCGCAGCGAGCACCACATCTCTCGCCTGGGGATCGGCCGCAAGTTCCAGACACCGCGTGTGTATCAGAACCTCAGCCCGCGCCGCAATCTGGAGCTGGCCGTGCGCGGACCCCATGGTCCTGCTGCGTTGCTGTTCGGCAGCCTGAGCAGCGAGCAACGCGACAGGGTGCAGCATCTGCTCTCGGTGGTGGGGCTCGAGCGCCAGGCCCAACAGCCTGCGGGTGGCCTCTCCCACGGCCAGAAGCAGTGGCTGGAGATTGCGATGCTCGTGGCCCAGGATCCCGAGCTGCTGCTTGTGGATGAGCCGGTGGCGGGCCTCACCGATGAGGAAACAGCCCGCACGGCGGATCTGCTCAAGCAACTTGCTGGTGATCACACCGTGCTGGTGATTGAGCACGACATGGAGTTCATCCGCGATCTGCAGGCCCCGGTGACGGTGCTGCATGAGGGCCATGTGCTCTGTGAAGGATCGATGGATCAGGTGCAGAACGATCCACGGGTGATTGAGGTGTATCTCGGCAGTGAAACTCAGGGGGATGAGGCGTGACTTTGCTCGATATTCGTGGTCTCAACGTCTATTACGGCGAGAGCCACATCCTGCGGGATGTCGATCTCAACGTTGCTGCCGGCGAGATGGTTTGCCTGATCGGCCGCAATGGCGTGGGCAAAACCACCCTGCTCAAAACCGTGATCGGTTTGCTGCAGCAGCGCAGTGGTGATCTCCAGCTGGAAGGCCGTGAGCTCACCGGCCGGCCGCCCCATGCCCGCGCTCGCGTGGGAGTGGGTTACGTGCCTCAAGGCCGCGAGATCATCCCTCAGCTCACGGTGCGCGAGAACCTGCTGCTGGGTCTGGAAGCTTTGCCTGGCGGTTTGGCCAAGAATCGCCACATCGATCCGCTGGTGTTTGAGCTGTTCCCGATCCTCGAGAAGTTCCTCGCCCGCCGCGGCGGCGACCTCTCTGGTGGTCAGCAGCAGCAGTTGGCCATCGCCAGGGCCCTGCTCGGCAAGCCCAAGCTGCTGTTGCTCGATGAACCCACCGAAGGCATTCAGCCCTCGGTGGTGCTCGATATCGAGCGGGCGGTGCGGCGGATCATCGAGGCCACCGGGATCAGCGTGCTTCTGGTGGAGCAGCACCTGCACTTCGTGCGCCAGGCCGATCGCTACTACGCCATGCAGCGCGGCGGCATCGTGGCCAGCGGTCCCACCAGCGAGCTCAGCAAAGACGTGGTGGATCGTTTCCTCACGGTGTGAGCTCCACGGCAACCTGGGCCTCGCTGGAGGCCCGGGGTAGCCGTGCACGCACCGCGATCGGGAAGAGCACCAGGGCAAAGGTTGCCGTGATCAGCAGCTGCCCGATGTCGCCTCCTGGCAGTGGCCCTTCCGCACCACTGAGCTCGGCGATCAGCAGTAGCCCCCCCAGATAGACAAACCACCAGCTCCCGCAAGCGGCGTGAAGGGTGCGTCTGCGCTGGCGCTGCAGCAGCCCAAACAGCAGCGCTGGAACCACCACCAGGCTTACGGCACCCTCGAGGGCACTGCGGCCGCACCACTGCACGGCCCAACTCGCCGCCACAAAGGTGAGTGGGCAAACCAACTCAGCCATCGGCAATCGGAACGCCCGTGGCGCCCGGGGCACTTGCTGGCGCAGAGCGATCAAGCTCACGGGGCCTACCGCCAGGGCGATCACCAGCGTGGCGGTGAGGAAGCTCACCACCCGCTGCCAGCTGGGACCCCCCAACAACATCGCCACGCCGATCGCCAGGCTCAAGACCAGAGCCACGGCCGGCACCGCCTGGCGGTTGAGCCGCGCCAGGGCCTCTGGCAGGAGGCCAAGCCGGCCCATCATCCAGGCCACCCGCGCTGACACGCCCATGTACGTCATGGCGGTGGCGCCCGGTGAGATCACGGCGTCGCTGAGCAGCAGGGTTGCCACCCAGCCCAGGCCCAGGCCCATAGCAATGGCTACCAGAGGGCCGCCATGGTTGCTCAGTTGCAGCAGCGCCCAACCCTGGCTGAGCGCTTGGGGCGGCACCGCCACCAGAAAGCTCAACTGCAGTATCAGATAGATCGCCAGGGAGATGCCCAGCCCCATGCCCATGGCTAGAGGAACGTTGCGCTGGGGGTTGCGTGCTTCGCCCGCCAGATCCATGGCGGTGCGAAACCCCAACAGGCTGAACAGGATGCCGCCTCCGCCGATGGCACTCACCACCCCGGCGAGTTCGGCTCTCTGGCTTGCGTCGTGCAGGCTGAGATTACTCCAATGCCCCGCCGTGAGCATCAGGCTCAGCGACACCAGCAGCGGCACCACCAGCTTCCAGCTGGTGAGCCCATCGATCCAGCGGGCCAGCCAGCTCACGCCGGCGAGATTGATCCAAGCCATCAGCACCAACAGCACCACCGCCAAGCCGAGCCCAGCCGAGCTGAGCACCTGCCCCTGGCCGCCATCGGCCGTGAGCCAGGGCAGGCTGCTGGCGAGGTATTGCACCATCGCCAACACTTCGATGGTGGGCAGGGTGAGGTAGGCGATCCAGGCGCACCAGCCACCGATGAAGCCAGCCCAGCGGCCATGGGTGAGCAGCGGGATCTGGGCCAACGCTCCGGAACTCGGCACCAGGGAGCCGAGCTCGGCGAACACCAGAGCCAGGCCGAAGGCCATTACACCACCGGCCAGCCAAGCCAGCAGGCTGGCGGGCCCGGCAAAGCGAGCCGCATAGAGCGGTGCGAACAGCCAGCCCGAGCCGATGGTGCTCGTCACCACGGCCAGGGTGAGGCTGCGCAATCCCAGGCTGCGCCGCAGCGTGTCTGGTGGCGTGGCTGGTGCGTTGGTTGACGTCAACAACCGATCAATCGCTGTATCCACTGTCTGGGATTCCGTGCACAATCGGGGCTGAAGTTCATCAATCCTGCTGATGTCGGTATCCCTGCGCTCCCTTGCCCGCGTTGCCGTGGTTTGCGCCAGTGGCTGCCTCCTCACGGCCGCCGCTCCCGCTTCGGCTCAGAGCTGCCAGTTCCTGGCACCCGTGGGCGGTAACGGTGTGACCAACATCGTGACCAAAACCATCGGTGCCGGCAATCCACTGCCCTTCAGCCGACCCAACTGGAACACGGATTTCTTCGTGACCCAGCCCTACAGCTCCTACAAGCTGTTCTTCACCGCGAATTCCTCGGTGAGCGCCACCTATCCGATCCAGGGCTATCTCAAGTTCACCGATGGTTCCAACCTGCAAGTGATCAATGAGTCGTATGCCCCCCAGGTGGGAACCGGCCGCCAGTGGGATGTGCAGGCTGTGCCCGGCAAAACCGTGAGCCAGGTGAACTTCAAGATCGGTGCCAGCGCTGATCAGGCCGCCACGGGCTTCACCTATCGCATCTCCGTGCAGGGTTGCAACTGAGGCACGAACCGCTCAGAGCAGGCTCCGCCACAGCGCTGCGGCGCTGGGGTGGAGCTCCAAGGGATGGCTATCCACGCGGCTGAGGGGGCGGCATCCAAGGCTGTTGATCAACAGCCAGCTGTCGCCGGGTTGTGGCGTCGGGGAGAGGTTGGCCTCTTCGGCCAGGCCCCGTTCGATCAGCTGAGCGCGCATCACCCCCGGTAGGCATCCACTGCTCAACGCCGGCGTGAGCCATTGGCCCTGGCGCCGGATCAAGAGGTTCGCCGTGGTGCTGCAGCACAGCTCACCGCCGCTGGCCAACAGCAGGGCTTCATCCGCGCCAGCGCGATGAGCCTCGAGCCGCGCCTGGATCGCCTGGCCGTAGGCGAAGGTTTTGCAACGGCTCAGCAGGCTGTTGCTGTTGCGCCGTTCCTGGCGACTCACGATCGCCGCTAGCGGGCTGAAGTTGGGCTCGTGTGGAGTGAGCTGCAGCCAGAAGCGATGTGGAGCCGCGGGGTCCGGTAGCTCGATGCCGCGGCCGCTGCCGTCGCCGCGGCTCCAGTTGAGGCGCAGGGCACCGCTGCCGTCCGGGAGCTCCGCTCGCTGGATCGCTTCCTTGATGAGGGGATGCAGGGCAGATGCCTCTGGTGGTGGCGCCATCGCCAACAATTCGGCGCTGCGCTGCCAGCGCTGGAGGTGGGCCTCGAGCAAGTGCGGGCGGCCATCGAGCACCAGCACCGTTTCAAACAATCCATCGGCCAGTTGCAGGCCGCGATCGCTCAGTGGCAGCCGGAGCTGCTGTGGTTCGCCCCAGTGGCCCTCGAACCAGGCGATGCTGCGCGGGCTCATGCCAGGGCCTCCAGCAGTGGATTGAGCTTCCAGCCCAGTTCGCTGGCTTCAGCGCTGGGATCGGAGTCGGCCACGATGCCGCAGCCCGCATGGCCGCGCAGCTGCCTGCCTTGCAGCAGCAGGGTGCGGATCAGGATGCTGCTGTCGAAGCTGCCGTCGAAGTCGCGGCGAATCAGCGATCCGCAGTAGGGGCCGCGGGCCACGGGTTCCAGCTCCGCCAGGCGCTGGCAGGCCCGCAGCTTCGGGGCGCCGCTGATCGAGCCGCCCGGCCAGCCCGCCTGCAGCAGATCCACCCAGCTGAGGCCGGGCTGCAGCTGGCCGCACACCACCGAGGTGAGGTGGTGCACCTGGGCGTAGCTCTCCAGCCCCACCAGCTGGGGCACATGGATCGAGCCGGGCACGCAGGCGCGGCCTAGGTCGTTGCGCAATAGGTCCACGATCATCAC
>NZ_JBIPMN010000185.1:0-4660 GCF_044369115.1 Vulcanococcus sp.
ATCGAGCTGGGCACTGGAGGGGTTGGCCTGCTCGGTGAGCAGATGGCCCCGTTGCACATCCGCAAACGAGCTGCTCACAGCAGACCCTCAAGCCGGCGACGGAAATCTTCGAGTTCCGCATTGCCGGTGCTGATCGGATCATCAGCGGCGGCCACCGCGGGCTCGCTGCTTGGGTCCTCCTGCTCGCGCCAGGAGGTCACATCCATGTTCTTTTCAGGCGGAGCAATCAGCAGGCGATCTTCAGCGCTCTGGGGCAGGAACCCAGCCGGAACAAACCGCGCTTCATAGCCGGCGCTGCTGCAGAACTCCTCCATCTCGCGGCGTTCGATCGCCTCCACCGTTGGAGCAGGGAAATCCTGGGCCTCCAGCAGACCGGCGTAGCGCTCGGCATCATCGCGGTCCTCAAACAACAGCACCACGGTGGTGCCATTCAGTTCGAGGGAGTGGATGCCCTCGTTGTCGCTGCCGGCATCGAACAGCAGGACGTGAACCGACATCGTGGAGCAAACGCTGGGTTCAGTGTCTCACTGATGGGCGATGTCGGCTCAGCTCCGTTCACCATCGAGCTCAGCGGCCAACTGCTGCAGGCGGGCATACAGCGCCTCCTCCGCCTCGGTGAGGGCGCTGGGCACGACCAGGCGCACCTCCACCAGCTGATCCCCGCGTTGATCGCCCTGCTGCAATCCACGCCCGCGCAAGCGCAGCAAGCGCCCGCTGGAGGAACCGGCCGGAACGCGCAGCTGCACCGGACCGTCAAGCGTGGGCACCACCACGGAGCAGCCCAGCGCCGCCTCCGCCGGCGAGAGATCAAGCTGATACTGCACTCGCAGACCGTCGATCCGCAGGCCCTCGGGCGTGCGCACCCGCAGCTGCAGAAAGTGGTCGCCACCGCCAGGGGCAACGCCAGCGAGGCGCAAACGCCAACCATCCCCCGCCATCGCGGGAGTCCACACCTCAACGCAGCTGCCATCGGGCAGATCAATCTCGACCCGCTCACCGTGCAGGGCCTGCTCCGGGGTGAGCTCCACCAGCGACTCACAATCGCTGCTCGCCACCACCGGTGGCGGGGGAGGTGGCGACGCCGTGACCTCACTGCGCTCCCTGGGTCCAGCGGCTGGCGGCCGTTCGGAGTCAGTGGATCGGCTGGATCCCGATCGGCGCTGCGGAATGCCGAACAGCGCCTCGATGTAGTCGTGAAAATCGGGGAACCCGTGGGCAAAGGGATCCAGCCCAGCGGCTGCCGCCTCGGCGGTATCGAGCCCCTGCTCCCACTGCTCGCGGCGTTGGGGATCACTGAGAACGGCATAGGCCTCGTTGACGGCCTTGAACTGTTCCTCAGCATGGGGGTCGTTGCCGTTGAGATCGGGGTGCCAACGCCGAGCCTGCTGGCGAAAGGCACGTTTGAGCGCCTGGGAATCCGCGCCGGGCTCAAGCCCCAGCACAGCCCAGTGATTCACAGCCGAGCGAGAGGGAGCACTGGTCACCGGGCTCAGTCCTCAGCCCAGGGATCACCCTCAAATGGGGCGGGCCTGGCGCTGCGGCGCGGCGCCGCTGGAGCAATCAGGCGATCGGAATCCCAATCGCGCTCCTCCCCGTCGTCATCATCCGAATAGCGGTCATCCCGGTAGCTGTTGTCCGCGTAACGCTCTTGGGGTGCGCGGCGTGATCGCTGGTCGCGATCGTCTGCGAAGGAGGGCTCAAAACGCTCCTGGGGATCGCGCTCTGGTCTGAAGCGTCCAGCGCCAAAACGATCGTCGCCAGCACTGGACTCTCGGTAGGGATCTCCCTGATACCGCTCCTGGCTGAGGCGATCCTGATCGGAATAGCGAAAGGGCGGACCATCAAGGCGTGGGGCTGGGGCCGGCCGGCTCCAGTCGTCGGCACCCCAGCCGCTGCGAGCAGCACTCCAGGAGGGCTCGGCCCAGGGATCGCGGCCTCGGCCGCGGGAATCCCAGTCATCCCAATCGTCGTCGGCAAACAGTTCGTCTTTGAGCGAACCCAGGGTGTTTTTCAGACCCTGGAGAGGGTTGCTGTCTTGCTTGCGTTCGCTCGCTAGGCGGCGGTTGAGCCCGTAGAGGGCCTCCTGCAACTGGCTCACCGCCAGATCCAGATCACCCAGATCTCCCGACGCCAGCTGATCCTGCACGTCGCGGACGGCAATCTCCACAGCGCGTTGCTGACGCTCCGCTCCATAAGGCCCCAACTCCAGGGCGGCATCGCGCAAGCGACGTTCGGCCTGAGCCACAAGGGTTTGGGCCCGGTTGCGCCGGTCGATCTCGGCCTTGCGGCGCCGATCTTCACTGGCCTTCTGCTCGGCCTCTTCAATCAGGGTCTTGATCTCATCCTCACTGAGATTGGAACCGCCTTGAATGCTCACGCTCTGCTGGCGGCCCGTTGTGCGATCAGTGGCTGAAACCTGGAGCAAGCCGTTGGCATCAATATCGAACGACACCTGCACCTGAGGCACACCCCGCGGGGCCGGCGGAATCCCGGAGAGGCGGAAGCGGCCCAGGCTCTTGTTGCCTTCGGCCATCTGGCGCTCACCCTGGAGCACGTGGATCTCCACGGAGCTCTGGTTAGCTTCCGATGTGCTGAACACATCGCTCTTGCGCACCGGGATCGAGGTGTTGCGCGGGATCAGCACCTTCATCACCCCACCGATCGTTTCCAGACCGAGAGAAAGCGGTGTGACGTCGTTCAGCATCAAATCGCGCAGCTCGCCGGTGAGGATCCCGGCCTGCACGGCCGCACCGATCGCGACCACCTCATCGGGGTTCACCGACTGGCAAGGCTCCAATGGAATCAGGGTGCGCACCATCTCCTGCACCATCGGCATGCGGGTGGAGCCGCCCACCAGCACCACATCGTCGATGTCTTCAGCCGCCAGACCTGAATCGCGGAGAGCTCGCTGCACGGGCCGCAACAACCGATCGAGCAGATCGGGGCAGAGGCCCTCGAAGGTGCGCCGCTCCAGCGTGGTTTCGATATGCAGAGGCCCTGCTTCGCCCGTGGCAATGAACGGCAGGGAAATCGGCGTGCTCTGCACGCCGCTGAGCTCGATCTTGGCCTTTTCCGCCGCTTCCGTGAGCCGTTGCAGAGCCTGGCGATCGCGGCGCAGATCGATGCTGTGCGCGCTCTGGAACTGATCGGCCAGCCAATCCACGATGCGCCGGTCCCAATCATTGCCACCCAGCTGGGTATCGCCGCTGGTGGCCTTCACATCGAACACCCCCTGGGCGATGCGCAGCACTGACACATCGAAGGTGCCACCGCCCAGGTCGAACACGAGCACGCGCTTCACGGTGCTGCGATCAAAGCCGTAGGCCAAGGCAGCGGCTGTGGGTTCGTTCAGGATCCGCTCCACGCTGATCCCCGCCAAACGGCCCGCATCTCGGGTGGCCTGACGCTGGGCGTCGTTGAAGTAAGCCGGCACCGTGATCACCGCCGCTTCCACCGGCTCGCCCAGATACGTGCTGGCGTCATCCACGAGCTTGCGCAGGATGCTGGCCACCAGCTCTTCCGGCGCGTATTCCCGCTCGGTGGCCGGGCAAACCACCCGCACATTGCCCTGGTCGTTGGCCCGCACGGTGTAGGGAACAGAGAGGCTGCTGTCCTCCAGCTCCTCCCACTGGCGCCCCACAAACCGCTTCAGATTGGCGAAGGTGTTGCGGGGGTTGAGAACCAGCTGGCGGCGGGCCAGTTGCCCCACCAGCAGTTCAGCGTCCTTGCTGAAGCCAACAACAGATGGGGTGGTGCGGCCGCCCTCGGCACTGGCAATCACCTGAGGGCGCCCACCCTCGAGCACCGCCACCACCGAATTGGTAGTGCCCAGGTCGATGCCAACGATCCGTGCCAAGTGACTGACTGCGCCCCAGGGATTGTTGCCTAAGCCCTCACGCTAACGGCCCTGCGCCAGAGCTTTAGATTTGGGCCAGGTAAAGATCCCCATGGCAGCGGGTGCGCGCCCCGAACTCTTCTCGCAGCGGCGGCGTCCCCCCTGGGAACTGCTGATTGATCGGGGATTCCAGAAGCTGGCGGTGGCACTGGCCTCCGTGGTGGGGCTGGTGCTCATCGGCATCCTCTTCACCGTGCTCGGCGGGGCCAGAGAAGCCATCGCCCGCTTCGGGCTTGGTTTCCTCACCACCTCCGACTGGGACCCGATCGGGGAGCACTACGGAGCCTTCACCGCCATCTACGGAACGCTGGTGAGTTCCCTGCTGGCCTTGGCGATCGCCGTGCCGCTGGGCGTGGGCACCGCCATCTTTCTCACCGAGAACTTCATCCCCCTGCCGGTTCGTCAGGTTCTGGGCTTGATGGTGGAGCTGCTGGCGGCGATTCCCTCGGTGGTGCTGGGCCTCTGGGGCATCTTTGTGATGGAGCCGTTCCTTAGGCCTGGGCTCACGAGCCTGCATCAATGGCTTGGCTGGCTTCCCTTTTTCTCCACCACGCCGCTCGGCCCTGGCATGGCTCCGGCGGTGTTGATCCTGGTGGTGATGATCCTGCCGATCATCACGGCCATTTCGCGCGACTCACTCCAACAGGTGCCGCTGGCCCTGCGGCAGGCGGCCTACGGCGTGGGCACCACCCGCTGGGGCGCCATCGTGCACGTGATCCTGCCGGCGGCGATCTCCGGCATCACCGGCGGCGTGATGCTCGCGTT
>NZ_JBIPMN010000042.1:0-15740 GCF_044369115.1 Vulcanococcus sp.
CTCCGGCTCGAACCACAAGGGCATCACCACCGAGGCCCGCTCCTGCTGGCGCTGCAGCTCACGCCGGATGCCGCGTAGATCGTGGAGGGCCTCCTCTGAGGCCGGCGAGGGGGGGAAGCCACTCCACAGATCCGGGCGGTTCACCTCGGTGGAGATCGCCTCAAACACCGCCGCCAGATCGGCAGGCGCCAGCTCATCGAGGTGGCCGCTCATCAGCGCCAGCCCCAACCAGAGCTCGTTGTCGCCCCGCAGCGCCCCCACGGTGCGGCCGATCTCGGTGGGCTCCAGCCCCTCCTCGCCGGCCAGGCAGCCGAAATGGCGCAGGATCTCGATCAACGCCAGGACGGTGTCCCAATGGCGGTTGGCGCGGAAATGCAGGAGGCGCTGCCGCTCCTCGATCTCCGCCTCCAGCTCCTCAATCCGGAAGCGCTGCTTGCGCAGCTTCTTGCGATCGCCGGCGCGGTGGGCTGGATGCAGCTCGAGCGCCAGCTCCAACTCCCGCACCAGATGGGCCTGGGCCTGCACCTCACCGGCCAGGTCGTACTGCGGGGTGGTCATGTCGTGGCGACGGGCCATGTGAGCTACGGCCAGGGCCAAGCCGCCGCTGGCCTGATCGCCGTGGCGCAGCTCACCAGCGCGGTGCAACTCCGGCGCCGCAATCTCCTTCACCTGCAGGCAGCTGAGCTCGGCGTGCAGGCTCACCACCGCCGTGCAGGGCACCAACACCCACACGTTCTCGTCGGTGAGGCAGAGCAGCAGCGGGAACTGGCCCGGGCCCTCCACCTTCTCCACGATCACCGCCGGCGTGACCCGCCCCCGCAACACCGGCGCCTTCAGGCTCACCAAGGCGCCTTCACTGGCGAAGCGGAGCGCCAGGGTGAGTTCATGGGCGAGGGTTTCCTCGGCCTGCTGCTGCAGGATCCGAAGCAGCCGCCGCTCCTCCCGCAGCCGGCCGCGCTGCTTCTCGTAGTCCTCGAAGTCGTCCCAGGCCACCTCCACCGCCTCTTCACTGAGATGGCTGAGCTGCGCACGCAGTTCGGCGATCCGCGCTTCGTCGTCAGCCAGATCGAGCGTGGCCAGATAGCGCCCAAAGCTGCGTTCCACCAGCTCACGCGCCTTGGTGAGGTCGTAGCGCTGCAGCAGGTTGAGCACCATGCCGTAGCTGGGGGTGAACTGGCTCACCAGCGGATCGGCGGGAGCCGTAGCCAGCTGCCCCGCTTCACGCACCCCTTCAAAGCGGCTCTGCACCGTCACCACATAGCCCTGGGTATCGAGGCCGCGGCGGCCGGCCCGGCCAGCCATCTGCAGAAACTCACTGCCCATCAGGGGCCGATGCCCCCGCTCCGTGCGCTTGGAGAGCGCTGAGATCACGGTGCTGCGGGCCGGCATGTTGATGCCCGCCGCCAAGGTTTCGGTGGCGAACACCACCTTCACCAACCCCTGCTGGAACAGCTCCTCGATCAGCTCCTTCCAGGCGGGCAGCACCCCGGCGTGGTGGGCGGCGATGCCCCGCAGCAGGGCCTCGTCGTGGCCGCCATCGCGAACAGCTTCCGGGGTGGCCGCCATGAACGCCTCGAGGCGAGCGGCGATGCGGGCCTGCTCCTCCGGCGTCACCAGGCACACCTTGCCCAGATCCCGCACCGCCTTATCGCAGCCGCGGCGACTGAAGATGAAGTAGATCGCCGGGAGCATCTCCCGCTCGGCCATCTGAGCCACCACAAACCCCAGGGGCGGCGCTTCCGGCTGGGGCGGCTTCGGGGTTTTCGGACCTTTGCGCTTGTTGCCCTTCGGGGCGCGCCACACCTTGCAATTGGGGTGCAGGTCGGTGCCCTCATCGTTGAGCAGCGGATGCAGCCCTTTGGCACTGCAGAAGCTGAAGGCGAGCGGCACGGGCCGGAAGTCGCTCATCACCAGCTGGGTGGGGCCATGCACCCGCTCGATCCAGTCGGTGAGCTGTCCGGCGTTGGCCACCGTGGCCGACAGCGCCACCAGCTGCACCACCGGCGGGCAGTGAATGATCGATTCCTCCCACACGGTGCCGCGCTGGGAGTCGTTCATGTAGTGGCACTCATCGAGTACCACCGCTTCAACATCTTCGAGCGGGTCGTCGCCCTGATCGGCTTCCGCGTAGAGCATGTTGCGGAAGATCTCGGTGGTCATCACCACCACCGAAGCCTCACGGTTCACCGTGAGATCACCGGTCATCAAGCCCACCCGCTCGGAGCCGAACTGCTCGCGGAAATCGCGCAGTTTTTGGTTGGAGAGCGCCTTGAGCGGGGTTGTGTAAAACACCTTGCGCCCGTGAGCCAGGGCGCGATGAATCGCGTATTCGCCCACCAGGGTTTTGCCCGAGCCGGTGGGGGCACTCACCACCACCGAATGGCCCTGATTGAGGGCATCGATCGCCTCCAGCTGGAAGCCATCGAGCGGGAAGGGGAAGAGGGTCTCGAGTGGCGGAACAACCCCAGATCCGGCGCCGGGGGACGCCGCGGCGTCAGAGGCCTGGGTGTTGCTTGCCATTAGCAGATCCTATGGGCACCAGCACAGCGGCAGACTGAGCGCACACAGCGCAGCAGCGGGCTTGGCCCAGGCTCACGCCACCGGCTCAGAGATGTCCTGGCGTGTGCCTCTGGCGGACGATCTCGAGCAACTCCCCGCCGACCGGCGCCGCATGCCGCGCAGCTGGCGGCCCTCCGGCGACGCTGGTCTGCAGGGCACAGCCCCAGGCAGCCCGCCCCTGCTGGATCTGGCCAGCAACGATTACCTAGGCCTGGCCGCGCACCCTGCCCTGGTGGAGGCCGCCAGCCTGGCCATGCAGCGCGAAGGCGTCGGTGCCGGTGCGTCGCGCCTGGTGAGCGGTGGGCGCAGCGTGCATGAGCAGCTCGAACAAGCCCTGGCGGTCTGGCTGGATCGCGAGCGGGTGTTGCTCTTCCCCAGCGGCTTTCAGGCCAACCTGGCGGCGGTTCAGGCCCTGGCCGATCGCCACACCCTGGTGTTAGCCGATCGGCTAATCCATCACTCGTTGCTGGTAGGCGTTCGCGCCAGCGGCGCGCGGTTGCAGCGCTTCGCCAACAACCAGCTCGACGCGCTGGAACATCGCCTGCAGCAGACCCGCCGCGATCAACCCCAACGCCGGCTGCTGGTGATCAGCGAAAGCCTGTTCTCAATGGAGGGCACCTCCCCCGATGCCGCCCGGCTCAGTGCGCTGTGCCAGCGCTACGAAGCCGCCCTGCTGCTGGATGAAGCCCATGCCCTGGGTGTGCTGGGCCCCGGCGGCCGCGGCCTTGGCTACGGCCTGGCAGGCGTGAGCCTGATCAGCGGCACCTTCGGCAAAGCCTTTGGCAGCGGCGGCGCCTTTCTGGCGGGCGATGGGCTGGTGGGGGAATGGCTCCTGCAGCACTCCGGCCCTTACCGCTACACAACAGCCCTGGCTCCACCCCTAGCCGCAGCAGCTCTTGCGGCCCTGGCGAGGATCCAAGAGAAGCCTGAGTGCGCCAGCCAACTGCTGGATCGCGCCGAGCGCTGGCGCAACCGGTTGGCGGCGGCGGGGTGGCCGCGGCCACCCGGGCAAGGACCGATCCTGCCGCTGCTGGTGGGGGATAACCAAGACGCCCTGGCGCTGCAGCAGCAACTGGAGCGAGCCGGACTGCTCAGCGTGGCGATCCGCCCCCCCACCGTGCCGGCGGGCACGGCCCGGCTACGGCTGGTGCTGCGCCACGATCTGCCGCTGGGCACCCTGGAGTTACTGATCAGCGCGTTGGGATCGCCATGAGCCAGGGGGCTTTCACCACCCAGCTGATCGCCTTGCATGGTTGGGCGGGCGACAGCGGTGCCTGGCAGCCCTGGGCCGAGCTTGCCGCCGCCCGCGGCTGGTGCTTCAGCACCGCAGAACGCGGCTACGGCAACCTGCCGCCCGAGCAACCCAGCTGGAATGCCCAGGCCCAGCAGCGCGTGGTGATCGGCCATTCGATGGGCCCTCATCTGCTGCCGGCTGAAGTGTGGCAGGAGGCCACAACGGCGGTTTGGCTGGCCAGCTTCACGGCGTTTGTCCCACCCGGGCGGCAGGGGCGCAGCATCCGCGCGGCCCTCCAAGCCATGGGCGAGCGGATCACAAGCGGCGACACCACCGCGTTGCTGCGGGATTTCTTGCGGGAAGCGGCAGCACCCTTCCCGCCTTCAGCCCTGCCGCTGGGGCCGCTGGAGCACGGCATCACGGCCAACGGGCGCGAACGCTTGTTGCAGGATCTGGAGCTACTTGAGCACAGGGCGGGGCTTCCGCCTGGTTACCCAGAAGGGGCCAGGGCCTTGATCGTGGAAGCGGCCGACGACCAAATCGTGCACCTTGCCAGCCGCGCCGCCCTGCGCGAGCAGCTTCCCCAGGCCCAGGTGTGGAGCCTTGAACCGGCTGGCCACTGCCTGCTCGATCCCGCGCTGGCGGCACGGGTGCTGGATTGGATCGCCGATGAACAGCCCTGAGCCGCCCTTCAGCGCCAAGGTCGAGCGCTGTTTCAGCCTCGGAGCCAGCACCTACCAGCGCAGCGCCAGCCTTCAGGCCGCCGTGGCCACCAGGCTGGCAGGCCTGGCACGCCCTCTGGCCAGCCATCTGCCCCCCGGGCCGCGCGCCGATCTCGGCGCCGGCAGCGGCCTGCTCGCCCGCGCCATCGAAGCCGAGCTGGGCGGGCCCTCGCTGCTGCGCCTGGATGCCTGTGGGTCGCTAATGGAGCAAGAGCAGCCGCCGGAGCACGGGCTGCAACGCCTGTGGAACCTCAACCAGGGCCTGCCAGAGGAGCTGAAGGGTGCGGGGCTACTGGCCTCCAGCTTTGCGCTGCAGTGGCTGGAGAAGCCCGAGCAGAAGCTGCACCACTGGTGCGAGGCCCTCCGGCCCGGCGGAGCTCTATTACTGGCGGTGCCCTGCCGCAGCAGCTTCCGCATCTGGCACCAGGCAGCCGACGCCGCTGGCGTGCCCTGCACAGCCCTGCCCTTGCCGGATGCTCTCGAGCTACAGGAGCGCGCCGCCGGGGCTCTGCAGCTGCACCAGAGCCAGCTGCTGCGCTTCAGCCGCCCCAACCAAGGCGCCAGGGCCTTTCTGCATCAGATCAAAGCCATCGGCGCCCAGGCCAGCCCCGCTGCCCGCCAGCAGCCCGGTGCGCTGCGGCGGCTGATCCACCACTGGCCCGGCCCGGAGCACGCCATCGTGTGGGAGGTGCTGGTTTTGGTGGGGCAAAAACGATGACCAACCGCCTGGTGGTGTGCGGCACCGACACCGAGGTAGGCAAAACCGTGGCGAGCGCCCTGCTGGTGCAGGGCCTCGGGGCCCACTACTGGAAGCCGGTGCAATGCGGCCTCGAGGACGGCGAAGGCGATCGCGACCGGGTGCAGCGCTGGCTGGACCTTCCGGCTGAACGGATCATCCCGGAGTCCTACCGGCTGGCGGCGCCGGTTTCACCCCACTGGGCCAGTGCCCTGGAGAGCGGTGATCCTGAGCAGCCCGGCCCTCCGCTGGATCCCGAGCGGCTGCAGCTGCCGCCCCACGAAGGGCCACTGGTGGTGGAAACCGCGGGTGGCTTGCTGGTGCCCCTTCGCCTCGATCTGCTGCAGATTGAGCAGATCCAGCGCTGGCAGCTCCCGGTGCTGCTGGTGGCGCGCAGTGGCCTGGGCACCCTCAACCACACACTGCTATCCCTTGAGGCGCTGCGCCAGCGGCAGATCCCGGTGGTGGGGGTGCTGCTCAATGGCCCGGCCCATCCCAACAACCTGATCACCCTCGAGCAGCTGGGGGGCGTGCCGATGCTTGGCTGCCTGTCGCCCCTAGAGGCGATCAACCCCAAGAGCCTGCGTGAGCAATGGCAGGAGCTGGAGCTATCCCATAAGCTCCAGGCATGACATGCCCCGGTGCATGAAAGGCTCTCACGTTGCAATCAGCGCAGCCGTCGCGGCTCTTTGCACCGGCATCCTCGTGCTGTTCACCGACATCGAGATCTCAATGGTGCGCTGGTTCAGCTGCGGCCCCTTCTCCACCCAGGGAGAAGAGCGCAGCGAAGTGTGCAAACGCAAGCTCTGAGGCTCACAGGATCGCATCAGTGCATGCGGCGCGCCTTGATCGGGCAGTGACCGCTGAGCACCGCCACATTGTTTTCAGCCAGCGCCAGGGGCCAGCCCTGCCGTAATTGATCGTGGATCTGCTCGATCTGCATCGCATTCCAGCCTCGCGCTTCAAGCTGCACCCGCAAGCTCTGCCACTGCCCTTCGGCAAACACCTCTGTGAGGCTCCAGGCGCGGCCGGCCTGGGGTGGGGCGAGCTGCTCGGGCTGCAGGAAGCGGTTCGACACCTGCGGCTGGCGGTGGGAGGTGCTGTCCATCAGTCCCCGCGATCGTTTTCCCATGCTGGCGGCGATCAGCGCTCCTGTCAGGAGAGCGTCAGGGTCCAGCGAGAATTGCCGCTTCCACATCGGCTCGGCTGAAGCCATAGGGGAAGTGGCGCTCCACCGGTGCCTCAGAGGCGTTCCAGCGGATGCTCAGCTCCTCCACCTCCAGCTCGATCTGAGCGTTCCAGCCCCCAAGCTCCAAATCCCAGATGCAGGAATGGGGCCCGTGCTGCACGGCGCCCAGATCCCTCAGCCACTGCTCAAGTGCCGGCAGCGGATGGTTGTACAGCGGCGCCTGAGGGGGCGGCAGGGACGACATCCGCAGCAGTGAAGGGCAAAGTCTGAGCAGTCTGCTCGCCGCCCGGCCACCAGCTGGGCTCCCGCAACAACTCGGTGCCACGGGCCCAGGCCAAGCCCACCCCCAGCACCAGGCTGAACACCACCGCCAGCCCCAGCAGCAACAGAGCGAACCATTCACCGCCGGACAGCGCCCGCCGCACCGGCGCCGGTTGGGGCACGGCCAGGCGCACCGGCCGAACGGGAGGGGGTGCGGGCTTGACGAGGCTGTGGTCGTAAACCCGACGCCGCTCAGGATCGCTCAGGGTGAGATAGGCCAGCTGCAGCTGGCGGAATGCCTCCTCGGCTTGCCCTGCCGGCAGCTCAGTGGTGTCGGGGTGGTAGCGCTTGCTCAGCCGGCGAAAGGCCTGGCGCAGCTCCTGCGGCGACGCATCCTGGGCGATCTGCAGCAGCTCGTAGTGATTGGCAGCTGCCACCAGCCGGGCACCGGGTGTGGGGGATCCTAGAGAGCAGGAGACAACGCCGCCCGAGGGGATGCCCGCTGCCACACCCGACACCGCCCTCTGGCAGGAGCTGGGCTGGCAGCCGAGCCCCGAGCAGTTGCAGCAGCTGCTGCAACTGCAGGAGGAACTGCGCAGCTGGAACAGCCGCGTGAACCTCACCCGCCTGGTGGAGGGCGATGACTTCTGGATCGCCCAGGTGTTCGACAGCCTCTGGCCGTTGCGGCAGCTGCTCAGTGAACAAGCCCAGGCGCCGCTCCGCTGCATCGATGTGGGCACCGGCGGAGGCTTCCCGGGGCTGGCGGTGGCGATTGCCCTGCCGCAGGCACAGCTCACCCTGGTGGATTCGGTGGGACGCAAAACCCAGGCCGTGCAGGCGATGGCCGCGGCCCTGGGATTGGCGGATCGGGTGCACCTGCGTTGCGAGCGGGTCGAACTCACCGGCCGCCATGGCCAATGCCGCGGCCAGTTCGATCTGGCCATGGCGCGCGCCGTGGCGGCCGCACCTGTGGTGGCGGAATACCTGGTGCCCCTGCTGAAGCCTGGCGGCCAGGCCCTGCTCTACCGCGGCCAGTGGACGGCGAACGACCAAGGCGACCTGGAGCGCGCCCTGCAGCTGCTGCGGGCTGACATCTTGGGCAACGAACAACGGGAGCTGCCCGCCGGGCGTGGCCAGCGCACCGCCCTGTTCGTTGCCGCCAACGCCCCTTGCCCCAAGGGCTACCCCCGCGCCGTGGGCATCCCCAGCAAATTCCCCCTCGGCCAGAGCAGCGGAGCGGCTTGAGCCGGATTCAGCTGGCCATCAGCCGGCGCGTCGCCGTGCCGCCCACCCGACGTCGCAGATTCCTGAGCAACTGCGGGATCTGATCCACCCAGGGGCTGGCGGCAAGCACCTGCTTCAGCTCGGCTTCGCTCACGCTGTGATCGAGGGCATCGGCGTTGGCGCCGGGGAACCAATGGCTACCAGCCCCCAGCAACCCATAGCGGGCTTTGGCATAACCCTCCAGCCCCCAGGCCTCCAGCAAGTTGTGCAACCACAGCAGGGTGGGCAGGTTGATCTGCCCCGGGGTGTCCTGCCAGGCGGGCAAACCCTGCTGCCAGCTGGCCAGCCAGGCCTCGCCCAGCACCTCGCGGCGCACCTGCTCCAGCCGGGCCACGATCGGGGACAACAGCTGCGCTGCCTGGGGGAGCAGCTGCACCGCCTGCAGATGCAACGCCAGATCCTCCGGCCGCGCCGCACCCACGCTGATGGTGTGAATGCCTGGAGCGCTGAGGCAAAAGAGATCGTTGAACACGATCGGATGCAGCGGGGTACACAGCTCACGCAGCAGCGGTGATGGCGTGTGCAAATGGCCACCTTTATCGGTGGGGCTGATCACGAAAACGCCCATGTCCTGGGCGATTGCCGCCTCAATTGCCGGGCGATTGTCCTGGCGGATGAAATACCAATGGAGGTTCACATAATCAAATGCGCCGCTGTTGATCGCCTCCACGATCAGCGGCAGCGGGCCATGGGTGGAGAAGCCCACCGAACCCACGCGGCCCTCCGCCTGCCAGCGCCGCACCACCTCCAAACAGCCCCCAGGCCGCAGCGTCTGCTCGAGATGCTCCGGCAGGTTGAGACCATGGATGGCCAGCAAATCCACCCGCTGCACCCCCAGCCGCTCAAAGCTCAGGCGCAGTTCGGCTTCAAAGGCCGCGGGATCGGCCTGCGGCGGCACCTTGGTTTGCAGGATGCGGCCGGGGTCGGGCACCTGGGGCAGCAACCCGCCCAGCTGACGCTCAGAGCTGCCGTAGTGCCGCGCGGTTTCCACGTGCCGAAATCCCGCGGCCACCGCCGCCTCCAGAGTGGCGCGCAGGTTGGCCTGGCTCTCAGTGCTGATCTGATCGGTGGGAAGATCGTTCCAGCTCTGCTGAAAGCGCATCCCCCCCAGGGAGAGCACGGGCATCGGCAGCTCCGTGCGGCCGAAGCGGCGAACCGGCAGCATCAGCCTTGAGCGCGGGGCAGGGTGCGCCGCGGCCGCGATGGTGTCGGCAGGCCCAGCGGCTGCAATTCCTGATGGCGGGTCTGCTCCTCGAGGGCCGGCAACTCCTCATAACTCACCCAATGAATGCAATCCACAGGGCAGGTGTCGATGGCTTCCTGGATCCGCTCTGTGCTGTCGCCGTCCTGGCGGATGGCGCGGGAGCGACCCCAGTCTTCCTCCACCAGGAAGGTGTTGGCAGCCACATGGGTGCAGTAGCGGCAGCCGATGCACACCGCTTCATCCACCCACACAGCCTTCTGGCGCAAGGCGCCGCCAAGCACAGGCTCGCGTCCTGAAACAACGACCGCCGGCGCTGCAGCGGCTGCGAAGGCAACCGCAGGATCGACGCTCACTCCCAGCGGGTAACCACCAGTTCAATGGAGCCATCGACAGCCTGGCGCTGCTCGCTCACCTGAAAGCCTTCAGCGCTGGAGGCCGCAAGGATGCTGCGCAGGGCGTAGCGCTGGGTGAGCTTGGCGAGGAAACGCTCCACCGGAATGGGCTGACGCCAGAGGTCAAGGTCGGTCACCAGCTCGTAGCTGCCACTGGCTTGGCTCCAACGGAAACCGATGTCACCGCCGTCTTCACCCAGCACCGCCAGATCCGCTTGCACAGTCTGACCGCGATAGCCGCGCACCGGCCGTTCACCTTCGCTTGGATCGTGGCCCAGGTCGCGCAAAGCGTCGATCAGGGCTGCGCGATCACGCAATTCCGTTTTAACGGTGCTGAAGTGCGACATCAGGAGACCGGCGAAGAAAGGGTCTGGGTCTGCTCGGGCGTCACCGCGGCAGTGGAAGCCTGGAAAGCCTCTGAGGTGGCCTGGCGCTGCTGAACGCTGCCTAGCCGGGCCTCGATCCGCTCGGTGAGCTGCTCGCAACCACTGCCCGTGATGCCTTCCACCAGCTCTTCAACCCGGCCGTCAGGTCGGATCCGAAAGCGGATGGTTTGTTGAGCCATTCCCGGACAGGGGCGTGGGTCTGGGGATGCTAGCCGCGTTGCCCAAGAGCTGACGGCCCCGTGCGACAGAAGCGGGGCTCAGCTCAACAGTCCCTCATTCACCAGAGTGTGCAACCGCTCCAGCACCAGCGGATCTTCGAGCTGCTCCAGCGCCAGGCGAGCTTCATCCCGCACCGCCAGATCCGCGTCGTGGAGCATGGCACCCAGGAGCGACTCCACCACCTCCAGCTGGCGTGGCTCCACCAGATCGCCATAGAGGCGCCCGAGCGACCAGGCGCTGTTGCTGCGCACCGCCGCCTCGCTATCGATGCGCAGGGCCTGCAGCAGCTGACCCGCCGCCTGATCGGCTTTGGCCAACCCGGTGGAACCGGCATCGGCCAGGGAGCTGGCCGCCCAGAGGCGCACGGCCGCGATATCGGTTTGCAGCGCGCGGATCAGGGGGTTCATCACCGGCGCATCCGGGTAGCTGCTCAAGCTCCAGGCCACCGCCTTGCGTACGTAACCGTTGCTGTCGTTCTGGAGCAGGGCCAGCAGCGGGGTCACCGCCTGAAGATCGGGGTTGCGGCCCAGGGCATACACCGCGCTCATGCGCAGGATTGGGCAGCTGGCCTCCAGCAACGGCACCAGCAGAGCCGGGGCACGGGGGTCGCGATGTTCACAAAAGATGCGCAGACCCTGCATGCGTTCTTCATGGCCGCCGCGCAGCAGTTCCAGGCCGAGATCACATTCCGCCGCCACATCCGCCAGCGCAACGGCGGGATCGTCGAGTTCATCGAGCGGATCGCCTAACAGCTCTTCAGCCAGTTCCCGCGCGAGCAGTTCCGGATCCAGCGCTAAATCCGCCGGACTCTGGGAAAACTCGGGAAACGGACCTGTCATGCCGGGGATCGTAAGGGCCGGGCCCGTCGTGATCTGCAGAGTGAGCGCGTCAGCTGATAGGGGCCGGAGCGAGCATGTCGCCCGGCAGCCAGATGCGCGCACTCACCGCAAACAGAGCCAGGCCAAAGAGCAGCACGATCGCTGCAGGCAAAAGGGTGGAACGCAGGAACTGCACAGATCAATGCCGATGTGCAGTCATTCTCCTCGCCGAAAGCCACCCCTAAGGTGCCGCCAATCTGCAGAACGCCGCATGGGTGCGTCGGATCCAGCGCTGCCCCCCTCCGGCGGCACCCTCCGGCGGCTGATCGCCGTGAGTGCTGAAGGGGTTGCCAGCGGCGCACCTCTGATGGTGGGCAGCCGGCTGCTCCAGGGGTGGCTCGCCGCCAGCGGGGTCCCCCTCACACTGATCGGCCTAATCCCCCTGGCAGAACTGCCGTACACCCTCAAGTTGTTCTGGGCGCCACTGTTGGATCGCTGGCCGATCCCATGGCCAGATCGGCGGCGGGGCTGGCTCCTGCTGATGCAACTGCTGCTGGTGGCTGTGATTGCATCCATGGCCCTGTTGCGGCCGAGCAGCGATCCCACCCAACTCACTGCCGTCGGCCTGGTGGCTCTGGTACTGGCGATCTGCAGCGCCACCCAAGACATCGCTGTGGATGCCTACCGCACCGATCTCCTTCCGGAAGTCGAGCGGGGCCCCGGTGCAGCGGCGGCGGCCCTCGGGTATCGCGCCGCCATGCTCAGCGTGGGAGCCGGCGGATTCTTGCTGGCGGATCGCTTCGGCTGGCCCGCCGCGTTTGTCAGTGCCGCTGCCCTGGTGGCCGCGATGGTGCCGTTCACGCTCAGTGCCCCGAAGCTGCCGCCGGTGGAGCACGCCGTCACCAGCCTGCGGCAAGCGGTGCTCGGGCCTGCGCGGGAGTTTATGCATCGCGCAGGCCCCAACCGCACCTGGCAGCTGCTGCTGCTCGTGTTGCTCTACCGCTGGCCGGATGGGCTGCTCAATGCGATGGCCATCCCCTTCCTCAAGCTGCAAGGGTTCAGCGAAGCCGATATCGGGCTGGTGCAGGGGGGCTGGGCGATCGGCGCCACGATGCTGGGCACCGTGATCGGCGGCAGCCTGTTCGCCTGGTTGGGCATGAACCGCTCGCTCTGGCTGTTTGCCATCACCGGTGTGATCGGCAACCTGAGCTACTGGGGCCTGGCCCGCTTCGGCGGCGGCGTGAGCGGCCTGATCACCGCGGTGAGCCTCGAGAACATCAGCGGCGGAATGGTGGGTGCCGTATTCGTGGCCTTGCTGATGAGCCTGTGCAACCCGCGCTTCTCAGCCACCCAGTACGCCCTGCTGTCTGGGATTTATGCCTTGAGCCGCTCGATCCTGGCGGCCCCGGCCGGCGTGGTGGCAGAGCGGGCCGGCTGGCCTGGTTTTTTTCTGTTCACCGTGGCGGCGGCGGCACCGGCGTTCCTGCTCCTCTGGCGCATAGCCCCCTGGGGCGAACAGGAAGCACGGGGGGCCTTCGACCCCAGCCGCGATCCCACCTAACGGGCCAGCACCGGCTCCAGGCTGCCTTCGAGGCGGCGGCGCAACTGACCGCAGGCGGCATCGGCATCGAGCCCGCGGCTGGCGCGCACGCTCACGGCCACATGCCGATCTTGCAAAGCCCGGCGGAAGCCATCCACCGCAGCGGGGGTTGGGCGCTGGAACTCCTCTTCGGCAATCGGGTTGTAAGGAATCAGATTCACGTGGCTCTGGAACCCTCGCAGCAGCTGGGCCAGAGCCGTAGCGTGCCGCGGCTGGTCGTTGAGCCCGCCAAGCAGGATGTACTCAAAGCTCACCCGCCGGCCGGTGAGCGCCACATAGCGGCGGCAATCCTCCAGCAGCTCCTCAATGGGATAGGCGTGGGCCGTGGGGATCAACTCCTCGCGCAGACGCTGATCGGGAGCATGCAGGCTCACCGCCAGGGTGAACTGCGCTCGGCCCAACCGCTCCAGGGCCAGCTCAGCCAGGCGCGGCAGGGTGCGCGGCACACCCACGGTGCTCACGGTGATCTGGCGCTGGGCCATGCCCAGATCGGTGCAGAGGCAGTCGATCGCCGCCAGCACCGCCTCGAGATTGAGCAGCGGCTCGCCCATGCCCATGAACACAACGTGGCTGGGGCGCTGCTCCATCACCTCGCGCACGCTCAGCACCTGATCCACGATCTCGTGCACGGCAAGCGAGCGCTGCAAGCCGCCCTTACCAGTGGCGCAAAACCGGCAGGCCATCGGGCAGCCCACCTGGGAGCTCACACACACCGTGAGCCGGCCTTCCGCCGGAATGCCCACGGTTTCGATGCTCAGACCGTCGTGGGTACCGAGCAGCAGCTTGGTGGTGCCGTCACGCGCCACGCTGCGGTGCAGCTCCCTGGAGCGGCCCATCCAATCGAAGGCAGCTTCCGGCGGCTGGGCCGCCATCCGCTCGCGAAACCCCTTGGGAAGCACCGACACATCCGCCAGCTGGCGTGCACCTTTGGCGTAGAGCCAATCGTGCAGTTGCCGGCCGCGAAAGGCGGCCTCTCCATGCTCTTGGGCCCAGGCCTCAAGTGCCTTCTGCCCCAATCCGAGCAGGGGCTGGCTCACCAAACCAGGAGGCCATGGCCGAGCTGCGCTTCCACCACCAGCAGGGCGATGAAGCCCAGCATCGCCATCCGGCCATTCAGCCGCTCGGTGTGGGTGTGAAAGCCGTAGCGGGGGAGACGCCGCTGGGGCTCGAGCGTGGGCTGAATCATGGCCGGGATGGAGTGAGCTGGTGAGGCAACCGATGGATCAGATCGACCCATCGGAACGATCAGTCATCAGTCGTCGGTGAGCAGACCTTCTTCCTGCAGACCCTCGAGGGCAGCGGGATCAGCGATCAGCTCCTCTTCCAGACCTTCTTCCACCGTCGGGCGGGTGAAGGCGGCCATGGTGCTGGCCGAGGCCTCGATGCCATGGCGGCTGCGGGTGGCTTCCAGATCCTCATCGGAGGGATCATCGAGCAGGGCACCGGCGCTGCCGGGGGCAGGCGCTGCAGGCATCTCCACCGTGTAATCGGGGCGGAGGTTCTGCATGCGGCGGTAGTTCATCGCATCCTCATCGAGGATGTCGGGATGGGGACCCGCTTCCGCGCGCAGCTCCTCTTCAAAGCCACTGAAGCCGGTACCGGCCGGGATCAGGCGACCGATGATCACGTTCTCCTTGAGACCGCGCAGCCAGTCGCTCTTGCCTTCGATGGCCGCTTCGGTGAGCACGCGGGTGGTCTCCTGGAAGGAGGCTGCCGAGATGAAGCTGTCGGTGTTGAGGGAGGCCTTGGTGATGCCCAGCAGCACCGGGGTGAACTCGGCGGGAGCACCACCGGTGATCGCCATGGCGCTGTTCACCTGCTCCACCTGCCGCAGCTCGATCAGCTCACCGGGCAACAGGGTGGTGTCACCCGCGTCCTCGATGCGCACCTTGCTGGTCATCTGGCGCACGATCACTTCGATGTGCTTGTCATCGATGGTGACACCCTGCGACTTGTAGACGTTCTGCACTTCCTGCACCAGGCGGAACTGCAGCTTGGAGATCGCCTCCATGGCCGCCTCAAGGGTGGGCTTGCGGCTACGCAGATCTTCGAAGAAGCACTCGAGCAGTTCGTGGGGGTTGATCGGGCCGTCGGTGAGTAGTTCACCGGCAGTGACCTGCTGGCTATCGCTCACCATCACGTTGCGGCCGAGCAGGATCGGGTACTCAGTGATGGCGTCGTCGCCTTCGATCACGGTGACGGCGATGGAGTCATCGTCTTCGCCCTGCTTGATCTCCACGGTGCCGGCCTTGCGGCAGAGCACAGCCGATTCCCGCGGGCGACGGGCTTCGAGCAGCTCCTCAATACGAGGCAGACCCTGCACGATGTCACCGGTCTTCTGGCGTTCAAACACCAGCAGGGCCAGGGAGTCGCCGCGCTGCACCAGTTCGCCGTCGCGCACGTGCAGCACCGAATCGGGCGACACCATGTAGGGGCGACCCATGCGAATGGTGACGCTGTTGCCGCTCACGGCCTCCACCTGACCGCAGCAGGGAGCTTCCACGCCCTTGGCCAGCAGCTCGCCATCCACCAGGCGTTGCCCCACGGCCACCTCGGGCTTGGCAGAACCCAGGTCGATGGTGCGTGTGTCGGAAGCGCGCTCCACGATCAGACGACGGATCGGCTCACCATCGATGAGCTCGGGCAGGGCCAGCACGCCGTCTTCCTTGCAGAGGATCTGGGTGGTGGCCACCACATCACCAGCCTTCACCGCATCGCCGTCGTTGACGGAGAGCTCGGTGTGGGTGGAGCCATGGCTGGCATCCGACAGGGTGTCGCGACGCACCAGCAGGCTCTCAAGGATCACCAGCTGCAGACGATCAATCGTCTTGGCACGCTTGTCGGGCACCGACTCCACATCCACCGTCATCTGGGGGGTGGTGTCGTGGGTTTCGAGGATCAGCTGCGTCTTGAGCAGCTCCACGCCCTCCACGCTCTTGATCAGCTCGCCGTCCTTGAAGGCAAGGCGCTGGGTGGCCTTGAGGCCAAGGCTGGGCCCGTTTTTCTGGGTGACGCTACCCAGCTCAGGCAGGTGGGCCTCATCGGGGATGCGGTATTCCTCAACCGGGCGCAGCAGCAGGGCGCCGCCTTCGGCGGTGTCAACCGCCTCCACGAACACCATCGCGTCGGCCTTGAG
>NZ_JBIPMN010000186.1:0-4648 GCF_044369115.1 Vulcanococcus sp.
AAAACCCTCAGAAACAGCCCAAAAGGGCCTCATCCAGCCGTCTGAGCTGCGCTGAGGGTTGAAATCAACAAGAAATCAGCTTTTGGCCGAGAAAAACGCCCTCGGCGACAGGGTTTTTCTGCAAACACTTAAAGGCCGCTCAGGTCCGTCGCTCACGTCCGAGCTGTCCGAATCGCAGGGCATTTGCCGTAGGCAAGCGAGGCGCGTCGTTGCCATGGCTTACAAGCAGATTCAGGCCGACATCGACGAAACCGACATCAGCCGCCCGCAACTAGTGGCGCAGCTTGTCCATTGCCTGCAGACCGCCATGGCGCAGGCACTGGCATCGCAGCATCCGTCTGCTGTTGTTGGCACCGCCCGCGAGCTGCGCGAGTTGCTTGGCCTTGGCGCTGAACAGCAGCAGCAACACCGCCCGATGGTGAAGCGGTGGAGCTGAACGACGCGCTGCTGGCGTTGGAACACCAGGCAGCAGTTGTTGCCGCCTGCCTAGATGACGCGGACACAGAGCTGCTGCAGCATGTGGCTGATGGCTGGGCGCCTGGCACCACCCCTCGGCAGGCTGCCTTATGGCTGCAGTGGCTGCGTGACTGCCAGCAGCGATGGCAACAGCAACCGCCCGACGAGCCGAGCGCGGATGAGATGCACCGGCTGCTGCTGCGGTGGGCTTGTGCCAGCAAACGACGGCGGCGCTGAGATTGGCGCATCTGTGGGCCGCCATGGGCCGCTGCGCTCAGTTGCCACAACGAGATTGAGCAGTTTGACTGGCTGCTGACTAGGTAGGGGGTGGCCACTCATTGGCGCGGCCCCCAGTGCGGATCATCGCCATCGCCTGCAGCATCCCACCCGCTGCCGGTGGGGAGGGGGTGTGTTCGTACATCCCTCTCAACACTCTTATCCCTCCCATCTCCTGTTGTTATTCGGGGGATGGATTCCACCAGCACAGCCTGGGAGGGTTGGGAGGGTTGGGAGGGGCTGGGAGACACACCCCCCCTGGGCCGGTACAGCTTGCGGCGGCCGGTGCTGGTGGTTTGATGCTCCACCACCAGCAGCCCACGGCGGGTGAGCTGATCCAGGGTTTCTCGTGCTTTGCGCACGGCATCGCCTCCAAGGTGGAGACGTTGCGCCAGAGTTGCTGCGTCCATGGGTTGCTGATCCTGTTCGTACTGATCGCGGACTGCCTCCAGCGCCTCCGCTTGACGGTCCTGCAGCTTTGCCTCCACCTCTAGGAGCCGTTGCGCTTCCATCACCTCCTCGGCATCGCCATGGAGGTGCCAGCCCTGATCCGTGCGCTCTATCAGCAGCTGCAGCGGCGCACCACCCCTGCCCTCGGTCTTCAGCACGATCCGTTTGTCTGGTGCTGCTGCCGGGTTGGCTTGCGCCATCCGGTGCAGTTGGATGATCTGGGATGCGGCAGCGGGGAGAGCTGAGGTGCCTCTGCTGGCAACTGCTGCAGATCCGTTAGCGCCGGCCTTGTTGGCGTGGTGCACTACCAGCAGGGTGCCCCGGTGCGGTGCGATCGCCTCCAGCAGCGCCAGCACTGGATCGGCCATCTCCGCGTCGTTCTCGCTTACCCCCAGCGTCCGGCAGCAGGCGTGGTAGCTGTCCACCACCACTACCAGCCCAGGGTGCTCCTCGGCTGATTCAGCGATCCGTTCAATGCCCTCCTCATCCAGATAGAGCGGGTTTCCTGCAGTGAACAGGCCCACGATCGGCGGTAGCGCCAACCTGCCATCGGGCCCCAGCAGCCGGGCCGACTTGAGCATCCGCGCCCAATCGTTCTCGGGTTGATCGGTGCCCACGATCAGCACAGGTGGACATGGGCCATGGAACCGTTGCCCTAGGAACCCAGGGCTGCCATGAGCCCATGTGCCGATCGCCTCCAGCACCAGCGAGGTCTTGCCCACCTTGGGTAGGGCCAGCAGCAGGTTGAACGCTTCCGGCATCACCAGCCCATCCCATAGCCATGGCGTTGGTGCCAGGCTCAGCGGGCGATCAGTGATCGCCTCGAAGGTGCCCAGCGTTGAACGCCTGGCCTCCACCAGCAGGCGCTTCAGCTCGCTATCTCTGATCGTGAGGTCTGTGGCTTCCGCGGCCTCGCGCAGATAAATCAGCCGGTGCGCCGCTGGTATGTCGCCACGGATTAGCTCCTCAGCTTTGAACTGCAGCGATTGGATTTCCTCCTCTGTTGGGATGCGCTCAGCCACGACCACACCCCCTTGGCCTGTGGGCGCGGAAGGTGAGCACGTCGCCCTCGCTGATCGGGGTGCGCTTCACCAGCGCCCAGCCGTCGATCACCTGGCCGATGCTCAGCGGCCCATGGCGCTGCTCAGCGCTGAAGTTCACGCCGGGCATGCAGAGGATCAACCCGTCGCGGGTCTGCTCACACCAGAGCGACCCATGCCGCCCGCAGATCGGGCAGGGATCCAGCCGTCGGGTGCCATGCCGCCGTGAACTGGGCTTGCTGCCAGAGCTGAGCCGCGAGCTGCACTCTGCGGCCACCTGCAGCGCATGCGCCCACCAGTGAGCCGGTGGTGCCGTCAGCCCCTCGGGGCCCGTACCCTCGGGCCAGTAGTAGTGGCCGCCGCTGCTGGGGTGCTCACCCAGCACGATCACCTGGCGCCCGCCATCAAAGAACACCTCCAGGGCCTCGCCCTTGCTGGTGTCGGTCTTGGATGCCGTGATGGTCTTGCCCTGGAACTCAGCGCCGCCGGGCAGTTGGCTGAGCTGCTCCAGCGTGGGCCGGAACAGCACCTTCAGCCGGTTGGCGTCGGTGGTGCGATGCACCTGCCAGCTGCCCACCATGGCGGGGTCCAGGCCCAGCTCCAGCGAGGTGGCGCCATCAAAGTCAAAGCACAGCAGCGGGCCAGTGAGCAGCCCGGTCCGGGCGCCCACAGAACGCATGGTGCGGTGAGCCTGCAGCTGCGCGACGGTGAAGCCTGGGTGATGCTGCCAGCCGCTGAGCATGGGGCCCTTGCGATCGGCACCCCAGCCCACCGGCAGCAGGGCCAGATCCTGCTCAAGGCGCTGGAGCCTGCCCAGTTGGTGCCGCCATGGCGCTGGTTCTGGCGCATGCTGGCCCCTGAGCTGTTGCCGTAGCCCTGTTGCCGCAGTTGTTTTGCCAGATACAACCCCCTGCAGGTATAGCAGTGAGTCAGCTAGGCTCAGAGCATCACCATGCCCCTGGCCTCCGCAAATTGTGGGGGTCATTTTTATGCCCCCACGGCTTGTTTGAGGGCCGCTTCACCGCGTACGCGGGTCATGCCCCGGTGATGGAAGGCGGCGCGGATTGCATCCACGTTCCACAGGATTGAAGCGCTGTGACTGGTGCCGAGGATGTAGTGCTCGCCGCCTACCAGGAACCCGCCGTGGGTATCGCGGCAGCGCTTGAGGTGGTTCTGGCTGCAGCCCAGGGCCATCGCTGCCATGGGGGTGCGGAGCCACTGCTGAGGTGTGCTCATTTTACGACCTCCAAAAGCTCTCCTTGCGACAGTCCGGATTTCGCAAGTTTTTCTTCGTAAAGCGCTAGGGCATCCCTCTGTTCTTGGAGAAGTGCTGCTTTGTTAATTGATACTTCAAGTTCATGAGGACCTCGGTCGCACACAAAGCCAGCCCTTAATTGGGATGGGCTGAACACCTCAAGTGCTTTTTTGCTGACCTCACTTTTGAGCGCTTCCCGAATGCAGTATCTCGCCGCAATCAATAGCGCTAGCTGGGCTTCCTCCTGATCGGGGGCATCGAGCAAATTGATTCTTGCTGGCAGGGCTTGGTCTAGTCGATGCTCCATCTGGTCAATCCTTGCCCAGATCATGTCCTCTACCGAATCGCTATAGCAATCAGCGATCCAGTAATTTTTTTCGCCGGGTACGGTCATGTTTGGTGCGTGTGATGACCTGACCAGTATTTGGATGAAAGATTTATTTTGTGGCCTCTCTGGTTATCCCTGCTCATCCCTTGATTCCTGAAAACAACTGCAGGAACAAGGGCGCCAAATTGCGATTAATAAAGCATGATTATTTGTTTGCTGGTTGCCATAAGTGCTCTAGGGGTACTTCTGACTACTTAGGTCCCCGTAAGTACACCCTGGTTAAACCGCTCCACCGCCGCCTCCAGGCTGGCCTCATCAGTCCATTGCCCGTAGTGCTTGAGGTGGGTGGCGACGTTGTGCCCCATCAGGGCCGCTGCGTTGCGTGGGTGCATCGGGTTGGCGCTGCAGCAGTGGGCCCGCCAGGCATACCCATGGCGCAGTGAATAGGGGGTGAGCCCTGGGCAGCGGGCCACGAGCGCCCGCCACGGCCCGTAGCGCCGCAGCAGTTGGGCAAACTCGCGGCCTACGTCCTGGAACCGGTCCTTCACTTCCACTGCCGCGATCTGGTTGCGGATCGACTTGGGCAGCTTCACCAGCCCGCTGCCGTAGAGCTGCAGCAACCGATCACCCTCGCCCTCGCGGCCCGCAATGTCGAGGGGCAGCAGCCGCCGTGGTGATTTGCCCTTGGCGCCCATGTTGGTGGTGTTGCGCTTCACCTGGCCCACACGGCCCTTGCCGTCCTCACCCACCTGCAGCACTGCAAGCTCAGCGGGCCGCAGCCCGAACAGCCCCACCCGCCCGACCGCCAGCCGCAGCTCATGCTCACTGTCGGCCTCAAGCTGA
>NZ_JBIPMN010000188.1:0-4596 GCF_044369115.1 Vulcanococcus sp.
TCCACGGCCACAGCCCGGGCCTCAAGCCCCACCAGGGCGGCTCCGCTGCATCGTGCCAACATCGGGCTCACGCAAACCTGCAGTGGTGAAGTGCCACCGCTGTTTCATCTGATGGCCGATTCCGCTGCTTCTCCCCCGAACGACACGATCTTCGGCCGCATCCTGCGGGGTGAGATCCCCTGCGATCAGGTGTATGCCGATGAGCACTGCCTGGCCTTCCGCGATGTGGCGCCCCAGGCACCGGTGCACATCCTGGTGATCCCGCGGGAGCCTGTGGTGAACCTGGCGGAGGCGGGCGATCAGCACGAGCAGCTTCTGGGCCATCTGCTGCTGGCGGCGGCCAAGGTGGCTCGGCAAGAGGGGTTGAGCAGCTTCCGCACCGTGATCAACAGCGGCGTGGAGGCCGGTCAGACCGTGTTCCATCTGCACGTGCACGTGATCGGTGGCCGTCCGCTGGCCTGGCCGCCGGGCTGAGGCCCAGCCGGCGAGAATGGGCTGATCTGAACGCCGTCATGAACCCTCTGCAGGCCTTCCGCAGTCAGCTCGGCAAGCTGCGGCGCCTCGCCCAGCCCTACTTCCTGCCGGTGGAAGACACCAGTGGCTGGCAATTCCTGCTGCTGATCGTTGCGCTGCTCACCGTGGTGGTGGGCAGCACCCTGCTGTTGCTCACGGCTGTGGTTGGGGCCAGCGGTGCCCTGATTCCGGAGTTGCAGGCGCGCTTCCTGCCCGGCGTGCCGCAACAGGTGAGTGCCATCTGGGCCAGCCCCGCGGGGCCGGTGGTGATGGTGTTGTTTGTGGCGGGCCTGATTGCGTTCGGTGCGCTGCGCAGCAAGCTGCGCCAAGGGCGCTGGCTGCCCTGGTTGTTGATGGGGGGGATCACGCTGTTGATTCTGGTGATCAACGGCATCAACGTGGGCATTAGTTATATCGCCCGCAATGTTGATAACACCTTGGTGGCCTACAAGGCCGATGAGTTTTGGCAGGTGGTGGCGATCTATGCCTTCTGCCTGGTTCTGGCTCTGCCGATTCGTGCCCTCCAGAGTTATCTCATTCCCAAGCTCGGCCTGCTCTGGCGCGAGTGGTTGAGCGGCCGCCTGCTCAACCGTTATCTGAAGAATCGCGCCTATTACGTTCTCAATCCCAACGACGAAACCGCCGAGGAGATCGATAACCCCGACCAGCGGATCTCTCAGGACACAGCCAGCTTCACCGGTACCAGTTTGAGCGTGACGGTGGAGATTGTTTCTGCGCTGCTCACGTTTGTGAGCTTCATCGTGGTGCTCTGGACGATCAGCACCAAGCTCGCTCTGTGGTTGCTGGTGTATTCGGTGGGTGGTACGGCCGTGATCGTGTTCGCAAGCCGCAAGCTGGTGGCGCTGAACTACGACCAGCTGCGCCTGGAGGCCGACTTCCGCTACGGCCTGGTGCATATCCGTGATAACGCTGAGTCGATCGCCTTCTATCGCGGTGAGCAGCAGGAGTCGCGCGAGGCGGTACGACGCCTGGATGGAGCGATCCGCAATTACGACAAGTTGATCGTGTGGGAAGCGCTGATTAGTGTGATTCAGCGCTCCTACGACTATTTCTCGCGCTTCCTGCCTTGGCTGGTGATCGCACCGATCTACTTCGCTAAAGAGGTTGATTTTGGTGTGTTCGGCCAGGCCAGTATCGCCTTCTCTCAGGTGTTGTTTTCGGTGAGCTACATCGTGAACAACATTGATCGCCTGGCAGCTTTTTCGGCCTCCATCAGTCGCTTGGAGGGCTTCCAGGGCAAGGTGGAAGCGATCAACCGCTCCGAGGCCCAGCGCGAACTGCTGGCGGAGGAGTCGTCGCGAGAAGCCCGGTCTCTGTTGGTGCGGCATGTGGATCTGGTGCCGCCGGGCAGCGATCGCCGTTTGATTCACGACCTCAGCCTGGAGGTGGCCCCCAGCCAGCGGGTGCTGGTGGTGGGCCCGAGCGGCTGCGGTAAAACGTCCTTCCTGCGCTTGGTGAGCGGACTTTGGCCCCCCAGTGCCGGTGAGGTGGAGCGCCCGCCTCTTTCGGAGCTGCTGTTCATCCCTCAGAAGCCCTACATGATTCTGGGCAGCCTGAGGGAGCAGCTCTGCTATCCCCAGGATCCGCAGCGCTTCAGCGATGAGCACCTGCGCAGCGTGCTCGAGGAGGTGCGCCTTGGCGCTCTGGTGCAGCGCTACCCCGAATTCGACATCAAACAGGACTGGCCGCGGCTGCTCTCTCTGGGTGAGCAGCAGCGCCTGGCTTTTGCCCGTCTGCTGCTCAACTCACCGCGCTTCGTGGTGCTCGATGAGGCCACCAGCGCCCTGGATGTCAGTACCGAGCAGCACCTCTATGGGCTGCTGGCCCAGCGCGAGATGGCGTTTGTGAGCGTGGGCCACCGCCCCACCCTCAAGAGCTTCCACAACCTGGTGCTTGAGCTCGATGGCCAGGGCGGCTGGAAGCTGATGCCCGCCGCCAGCTATACCTTCAACTCCGGCGTCTGATTTCGCGATGACCAGCACCCCCGAAGCTCCCGCCACCAGCGCCACCACCAACGACGTTCCCGCCTTTGGCTGGAGCGGCTATGCCGAACGGGTGAATGGCCGTTTCGCCATGGTGGGCTTTGCTGCGGTGCTGCTGGTGGAGGCGATCAGCGGCGACACGTTCCTGCGCTGGGCCGGTTTCGTGGGCTGAAGGCCCAGGCTCGCTTCAGGGCAACTCCAGCAGATCCACCTGCCATAAGCCTGCGCGGCTCACCTCCACCGCCAGCACCCGGCCATCGGCGCTGAGGCTCACCCGTTGCGGCACGCCGGCAGGCTCGATCGGCACTGTCTGGGAGGCCTGCAGCGACCGGCGGTGGATCACCAGCTCGCTGCGATCATCCCGTTGCCGCACCAGGGCGAGGCGCTCGCCCCGTTGATCCACCGCCACGCTGATCGGCAGGCTGTCGGGCCGATTGAGGCCTGATAGGGGAACAGGGGCATTGCGGCGTCGATCGATCAGCTGCACCTGTGCCCGGCTACCCGCGCGGCTGCTGATCAGCGCCAACCATTCGCTGTTGAGTGACGGGCTCTGGCTATCCCCCAGGCCGCTCAGGGGCTGGTTCAGCTGCTGAACCGGGTGCAGGCCCGTTTGGCAGCCCGCCATCAAAACGGCGAGCACACCAAACCAGAGACCAACACCGAAGGGGGCTCGTTTGCTCATGGCTGCACTTGGGGGCCGCCGCCGCTTTCGCGAAGGCCCGGAGCCAGGTCCGGCTCGAGCATGCCCGCGAGGCTGAACACCTGCAGGCGCCGGCTGCCGCCGTTGATCAGCTCGAGGGCGATGCTTTGGCCGTCGGGCGCCAGGCTCAACTGCTGCGGCTCCTGTGCGGGCGGAAGGAACAACGGGTGCTGTTGGCCGGTGGCCCGATCTTCAATCACCGCCTGGCGCCGGCCACCCTGCTGCACCAACAGGGCCAGATAGCGACCATTCCAGCTCAGCGATGGTGAGCTGTGGGGCTGACGATTGCGCAGCTGCCGCAAGGGCAGCACGCGGCCTGAGCGTCTCTCCTGAAGGATGACGGTGGTGCGTCCACCCCGATCCACGAGGCTGGCCAGCAGGCGCCCGTCGCCGCTGAGGGCCGGCTGCTGGCGCGATTCAACTCCCATGCCCGTGGGGGCGGCAGGTTGGCGGTTGAACGGTGTAAGGCTGCAGCCGCTCAAGCCCAGGGAGAGTGCTGCGGCAGTGGCCAGCTGCCTCCAAGGATCAGTCGTCGAAACGGGAGCTGTTGTCGCGCGGAGCGGAGCTGGTGGGGCCGTTGTTGCGGCTGGAGGGGGGGACAGGGCGGAATTCGGCATCGCTCACGCCGGCATCGCTGGCGGTGCTGGAAGCGGCGGCAGGGCTGCCACTGGGGGCCCGATAAGGCGTTCCCTGGGGCTTGTCCGGGGATGGATTGATCGGTCGCTCGCTCGAGCCCGGCCGGCGGCTGGAGCGGGGCATCGGCTCGCTGCTGGCTGCTGGCCGGGTGCCGCGGCGGGTTTCGTCGCGGTCCTGACGGCGGGCGCCGAAGTCGCGCGAGGCGGTGTCAGCCGGAGCGCTACCCGCGCGATAGCGGCGCTCGCCACGGTTATCGCGATCCCATTCATCACGGGAGGCTGCTCGCTCGGGTATGGCTGCACGGGCAGGAGCCCGGCGGGGGCGGTAGAGATCTTCCTCGTCTCGGTCTCGATCGCCGTAGCCCTCTTCGCGCGAACGAATCCTGCGACGCAGCGGCTGCGGTTCATCGAAGCGATCCACATCGTCTCGGTAGTCGCGGCCGCCACCCATGCGGGGTTTGGGCTGCGGTTCGTCGTCGTCGAAGAAGGAGGAACGCCGCGCCTGCTCGGTGGTTACGCCGCGCAGGCGCACGCTTTCGTAGGCGAAGAACACCGTGGTACCGGCCAGCAGAAATTGGCCGAACTGCAGGATCGGATCGAGTCGCCAGCCCTGGAAAAACAAAATGCCGCCGCAGAGCAAGCCCACGGCGGCGAAAAACACGTCGTAATCGCGGGCCAGGGCGGGCTTAAAACTCCTCATGAAATAGAGGAGTGCGCCACCAACGGCCAACACGATCCCAACAAT
>NZ_JBIPMN010000044.1:0-15561 GCF_044369115.1 Vulcanococcus sp.
TGGCCGGCTACCCCAACGGCACCTACCGCGGCAGCCGTGCGATGACCCGCTTTGAAGCGGCCGCCCTGCTGAACGCCTGCCTCGATCGGATCACCGAAGTGACCGACGAGCTCAAGCGCCTGATGAAGGAGTTCGAAAAGGAACTCGCCGTGCTCAAAGGCCGTGTGGATGGCCTCGAGGCCAAGGTTGCTGAGCTGGAAGCCACCCAGTTCTCCACCACCAGCAAGCTTTCGGGTTTGGCCACGTTTGTGGTGGGTGCGAACGCCTTCAGCGGTTCAGCCATCAACACGGGGGCCAACACCGTGAACCGTGCGCCCAATTCCATCACTGGCAAATCGCGGACACCGGTGCCCCTTCCGAATGCCGCCACGTTCAACTACGACGTGCAGCTCACCTTCGACACCAGCTTCACCGGCAAGGATTTGCTGCGCACTAATCTGCGCGCCGGCAACTTCGGGAGCAGCGTGTTTGGCGGTGATCCCCATGCACTTGCCCTCTCAGAGCTGGAAATCGCCTTTGAAGAAGATGCAGGCCCCAATATCGTGGCTATTGACAAGCTCTTCTATCAATTCCCTGTTGGCCAGTTCACCTTCACCCTGGGTGGTCGTGTTGGTCAGGAAGACATGCTCGCTCTCTGGCCGAGCGTGTATCCAGCTGACACCATCCTCAACGTGATGACGGTGAATGGCGCCCCCGCCGCCTACAGCAAGAACCTTGGCCCTGGCGCGGGTGCCTGGTGGCAGAGCGGCGGTTTCAGCATCAGCGCCAACTATGTGGCTTCGAATGGCCAGTCGGGTAATCCGTCGGTTCCCGCTGAAGATGGTGGTGGTGGACTTGGGAACAAGTTTTCCGGTGCCACTGGCAGTGTGCAGCTCGCCTATCAGCAGGAGCAGTGGGGTCTGGCAGCCATCTGGAGTTATGTGCAGCCTGAAACCCAGTTCGTTCCTGGCACAACGCCGTTTACCCACAGTGCGATTGATCACAACATCAACGCCAAAACCAATGCCCTTGGTCTGAGCGCCTACTGGCAGCCCTTGGACAGTGGTTGGTGGCCTTCAGTGAGCATTGGCTGGGGCATCAACAGTACCAGCTACAGCGTTGCACAGCCGGCAGGCAGTCTGAGCACCAGTCAGTCGTGGATGGTGGGTCTGCAGTGGACCGATGTCTTCCAGAAAGGGAACGATTTCGGCTTCGCGGTGGCCCAGCCCGTGTTTGCCACAGCGCTCACCGGTGGCGTTACACCCAACGACGGCAACTATGTGTGGGAATGGTGGTACAAGTTCCAGGTGACCGACAACATCACGGTCACGCCGGCTTTGATCTATCTGAGCCGGCCCTTGGGTGAAGCCACACCAGCGGGTGAGAGCTTCAGCCAGTTCGGCGGACTGGTAAAGACGAGCTTCCGATTCTGATCGGAAGCTCGCCGGAAAACCAGGCGTTCGGCAGCTCTCAGACGCCCCTACTGCGGGGCGTTCTGGGGAGCTGGCGATCCTGGTTGGGCAGCGGGTGTCGAAGTGGTGTGGTGCTGTTGGCCGGGGCGTGCGGGCTTGCGGTAGCTGCCTGAACCGCCGCCGCCACAGGCCAGGACGGAACCTGTTGAGGCCAGCAATGTGACAACCAGTGCCAGGCTGAGGCTGCGTAGGAGGTTCATGGAATCAGTGTTGGTGGTTGGAAGGATGACTGGGATGCTCTGGGCGTGGGATCTCAATGGCGCTTACGCTTCGGATAAGGATTGTGATGTTGTTTGGGTGGCTTCTTGCCTGTCAGCCGGTTCTTTCTGGTGAGGGAAGGTTTTAGTCGCCAGTATCAACGCGGGTTTGGCTGAGGCGAATTCTGGGGCTTTGTTGATCCTTCCTGCGTGTTTGATTGTTGGGGGTCTTGATGTTTTTTGCAGGCGAAGACGGATGACGTTGTGGTTAGCAAGACGGCAATCAGTGCCAGGCTGCAGCAACGCAAGGCGTTCATGGTTTCAGTGTTGGTGTGTAGAGGGATGACTGGGATGGTCTGAGCAGGGCATCCACAGATCGCCCATGGCATGCACGCCCTCGCAGCCCAGTGCGTGTGCTTTCTCCAGCGCCACCTGCTTGCTGGGATAAGCCATCAATTGCTCTTGGGCAGCGCCGCTGCTGTGGTGCTGATGCCCGCTGCCAGGACTCATCGTCCAGACCCCCATGGCATTGAGGCCAGCCACCACCACGCCCATTCCCACCACACAGGCATTCACCACACCCATGCCCACAACGCCAAGGCTGAGCACCCCCATCGGCACCACGCCGATACTGACCACACCCATGGGCACGACACCGATCGACACGATCCCCAAGGGGGCAATGCCGACTGCAATCAGTTTCGGCGGTTCACCGCAGCTGGCCATGATTGCTCTCAGTGTTTGTGCTGGGTGGTGCTAGAGGATTGCCCATGGGTGGTGCAGGGCATCCATTGGTTGCCCATCTGGTGGGCCCCGGTGCAGTTGAAGTGCTTCTTCGCGGCGGCCTCGGCTTCTGCCTTGGTGGCGTACAGGGCAGGCACGCCACCGGGGTTGGCCTGTGCCGCTCCAATGAACTGAATGCCCGTGGCGACCGCGATCATGCTGAACAGCTGAGGAAGCCTCCTGACGACAGGGGCCTGCAGCAAGGACATGTTGAGAACAACTTTTCTGCAAGTTAGCCCAACCCTCCAGTCTGATGGAGCTAGCGGAGTCTTTATGTCGTGAAATCGTCACCCTCCATCTCTCCTTAGGCTGAGCGCAGATTCCCGTGTCTGGAGGGTTGTGCGTGGAGGCTCCGGCTCTACGGATTGGTCAGGTCGCGCAGGCGAGCGGTTTGCCTGTGAAAACGGTGCGCTTCTACAGCGATGAAGGATTGATTCACGCTGTTTGCCGCTCTGAGGGGGGCTATCGGCTGTTCGCTCCCGCTGTGGTGGCGGAATTGGGCCTGATCCGTGCCTTACGGACGATGGACGTGCCTCTGCCTGAGCTCAAACGGATCCTCGAGGTGCGGCGACAAGGTCACTGCAACTGCAACGCTCTCAAAAGCAGCATTGAGACCCGCATCCAATCGATCGATCAGCGGCTTGCCGAGTTGTTGGCGATGAAGGCCGAACTGGCTCAATTGTTGAGCTCATGGCAGGAGTGTGGTGGCCTCAAGCACCCCTGAGCTCCTGTCGCTAGCAAGAGCGACCTCAACATCACTCGTGCGTGGGGATGGATCTCTCAGAGCCCTGTATCGAGTTGCGAGCTATGCACGCGTGGAGATGAGCTCTCTTGAGTAGATCTGCCATGCATCCTCTCGCTGAGACCGGAGTGCGAACATCACTCCAACGAGATGGATGCGGGGAGTTGTTACACAACAACCCCTGCCTCAAACGACTTCAAGGTGATCGTTTGAGGCTCAGTTTCTGAGCCTCTGGGACCGGACCAGACAACAAAAAAGCCCCGCCGAAGCAGGGCACAGAGCTTCTCGCTCAAAGTGGCTCGGGGGAGACTTGAACTCCCGACCTTGGGGTTATGAATCCCACGCTCTAACCAGCTGAGCTACCGAGCCGCGGTGGTTGGATTGTAGAGGATCGTCTGCCTGGATCCTTGTGGCGCCGGGAGTTCAGGCCCGCGCCGGTAAGAACTGAAGCGGATTCACAGCACCGCGACCGGGGGGGAGGATTTCAAAGTGCAGGTGAGGGCCGGTGCTGCGGCCGGTGCTGCCCATCTGAGAGATGACGGTGCCTTGGCTCACCACTTGGCCAACGCGCACCAGGATGCGGCTGTTGTGGGCGTAGCGGCTGCGGGATCCATCGGGGTGGCGAAGCTCCACCAAGTAGCCGTAGCCGCCGTCATCCCAACCAGCCACCACCACTTCTCCGCTGCGGGCAGCAACGATCGGAGTGCCCACGTTGTTGGCCACATCGATGCCCTTGTGCATGCGGCCCCAACGCCAGCCATAGCCGGACGTGAAGATGCCCTTGGTAGGCCAGATCCAGCCGGTATCGGCCGGTTCAGCGCCAGGATCATTGCCGAAGCCGAAATCGGGCTGGTCGGGCCAGCTCAGACCGCCTGAAGCAGTGGGCTTCAAGCCCAGAATCATCCGGCTTCGTCCAGGCGTGGAGTTTGCCACCCGAATCTGCGTGCCAGCCACCAGGCGAGCGGCTTGCAGTCCCGGGTTCAGGCGTAGCAGCTCCGCAATGCTGAGGTTGTAGCGGGTTGCGATCTTTGCCAGGTTGTCGCCCAGCCTGACGCGAGCGGGCTCTTGCGGCTCGGGCGGTGCGGCTAGCGGTGGGGAACGGCGCAGCTCACTGGTATCAATGGCGGCGAGCTGCTTGACCTTTTTGCTGCTCTGGCTGGGGAGGACAAGCCAGTCGCCGCTACGAAAGGAATGGTCTTCATTGACGTCGTTGAGCCTGGCGAGCTTGCTCTCGTCTTGAGCCAGCTTATCTGCGAGTTCTTCGATCGAGATAGCGCTGCGCACCTTCACCCAGAGGCGATCGGTGGTGGGCAGTGCTGCGATCAACTGCTCATGGGTAGCGGAGGAGGACAGGGGAGTGGGATATGGCGGACGCGAATCGGCGATCGAGGGGCCGGCAACAGTGGCTACGGCGCCGATCGCGCTTGTACTCACCAGTGTCGTGAATAAGAATTGATAAGGCTTCATGCACGATTGGCCAGAGGTCAAAGCTCAGCGGAGAAGCCAGCATCCGCGAACCGCGCTGACAGTAACGGCTTGAACACAGCGCTGCAAGTATTCGTGGTCACTCTTTTGGTTGACCAAATGAAAAAAGCCCGTGCTACCAGCCGATCTGGGCGAATCAGGCTGATCCCCCACGCGTCAGCTCCAGCTGACGGATCGCCTCGAACAGCACCACCCCCGCGGCGGTAGCGAGGTTCAAGCTGCGCACGCCGCCGCCGTGCTCAATCGCTCCAGGCATAGGAATCGCAAGGCAGGCATCCGCCTGGGCCACCAACTCAGCCGGCAAGCCGCTGGTTTCTCGGCCGAACAGCAACCAGTCGTCGGCTCGATAGCGCAGCTTGGTATAAGGCTCGCTCCCGTGGCGGCTCAGAGCCAGCAACCGACCACCTCGGCGTTGTTGCTGCTCGCGGAAGGTCATCCAATCGGCATGCCGGTGCAGATCCACCCATGGCCAATAATCCAGGCCTGCGCGCTTGAGCGTGCGGTCGCTGATTTCAAAGCCGAGGGGCTCAATCAAATGCAACTCCGTGCGGGTGGCCGCGCAGGTGCGCGCCACATTGCCGGTGTTGGGCGGGATTTCAGGCTGAAACAGCACCAGGCGGGGCATCAGTCGCTCGGCGGTACGGGGTGACCCAGCACACTCAGATTGAGCGCTTGCCCCGCCACCACCAGCCAGGCAGTGTGGCAGTGCTGCATCAGGGTTTGCTGGAGGGCTCCGAGTCGATCGCGGAACAAACCGCCAATGGCCGTGGGGGGCACGACGCCCCAGCCCGTTTCTTCAACAACCAACAGCACAGGGCCTTCTTGCTGGGCGAGGGCCTCCACCAGCTGCTCACATCGGTTGTGCCACTGCAGCGTTGTGTCCTCGAGATGCCAGGCCACCCAAGTGCCCAGCGAATCGATCAACAGCAAAACGGGTGTGGTGCCAGGGGCAGTGGCGCGCAGATCGTCCACCAACTGGCCTCCCACCTCGCGGCAGCGCCAGTGATCCGGCCGCCTGCACTGATGCGCCTGCACCCGCTCAGACCAACTGGGATCGCTGCCTGATGCCGGTCCTGTGGCCAGGTAGTCCACGGGGCCGGCCCATCCCTGGGCCAAGTGCTCGGCCCAGCTGCTCTTGCCCCCGCGGCTGGGTCCGCTGATCAGGATCAGACCGCGAGGTGGCAGTTGAACTGAGGCTTGCTCAACCACCATCCATGCCGCGCAGGGTGGCAACGGCAGAGGGAGAGACGCGGTTGAGGTAGCGGAAGATCCAGTACTTGAAGATCGTGGCCAGCACCACCGGGAAGGTGGCGATGAACAAGAGGATGAAGTTCTCCTCCGCCGGCAGACCCAAGTGGTGGGCGATGCCATCGAGCAGCACCGTCCAGCCTTCAGGACTGTGGAAGCCCACAAAGATGTCGGTGAACAGGATGATCGCGAAGGCTTTCGCGCTATCGCTAAGGCCATACACGGCTTCATCGAGGAATCCCCGCAGCACCTGCAGATCGCGCCGGCCGAGCACACACACCAGCGTGAAGCCCACCAGGGCTGCCAGGTCGGCCAGCACGTTTTTGGTGGCTTCCAGGCTCTCGTCATCCGCGTCCTGTTTGAGCTGATTGGCGCGAGCCATCAGGGCCGTTTGGATCTCCTCGGGTGAAGGAGGAGCTTTGCCTTCCAACAAGGCTTCAAATTCGAGTTCCTGCTGGTAGATGCGCAGCTTGTTCACCGCCTTTTCCTGCAGGTGCGGCTTCGTGTAGCTGAGGAAGGGAATGTCCGGTGCGAAACGATCCAGCAGCGGTGAGATCACCAGCGTGCGGCTGGTTTGTTGCACGATCAATGGCACCAGGATCATCAGCAGGAAGATCCGCAGCGACACCAGCGTGGAGCTGCGCCGGCGGCGAAAGCCCTCCAACAAAGCCGTTTCAGCCTCGGGATCCAGCTGCCGGCGCACCCCATCGAATACGCCCAGCAGGCTGCGAGGCAGCAACTCAGGCGCGCGCGACAGGCTGGTGGAGCCACTGCGGCGCTGATAGCGCGACGCCACCGATTGGATCAGCTGCAGCTGTCGCAGCTCCTGACTGTCGAGCTCGCCGCGGCGGTTCTGCAGGGTGGGCAGGTTCTCCTGGCACACCTCAAGCGCAGCCCGGAAGCGGCGCAACATCTGCGCCTGGGCCTGCTTGGGAATGCTCAGCTGCAACTCTGGGCGAACAGGGCGGTCGTTGTAGTACTCGAGCTCCAGGCTCTGAATCAGCAACGCAGCCTCGTAGGCCCGCTCCAGATTCAGACTCAGATCGCTGGTGGTGGCGCGGTCAAACGCGCCCATCCAATCGGTCAACCCCATAGCTGCTTCAGCGGGAGAAGACCCACCAGGTGATCATCGGCACCAGTGTGCCAACCACGAGCAACACGACAACCCACAGGAAGGCATTGCTCGACTGGGTTTCCTCACGGGTGGGGATGTTGGTTTCGATCGGCATGCGCTCCGCCAGTTGCGGCGGGCCGGGATCTTCGCCGCCATTGAGCACCACAGCCAGACGATCCAGGGCATCAACGCTGGCCTGGCGGTAGCGGGCACCCTCACGTAGGGGCAGCCCCATCGTGCTGATCGCTGTGCTCGAGAGCAGTTCGCCGGGCAACTGACCCTCGAGATCGGGGGAGGCCACCACGGCGGCGCTGTTGTTCTGCGATTCGATCAACAGCAAGAGCAGGGAGCGATCCGGTTCATCGGCGCTCCAGCGCTCCATCAGCTGCTCACCCAGGGCATCGAGGCTCAGCCCGTAATCGAGGCGGCGCAGGGTGACCAGGCGGGCATCGATGTGGTCACCGCCGAACTCCTGCAGGCGGCGATCCAGTTCGGTGTCTGCAGCGCGGCTGAGCAGATCGGCCTGATCGATCACGTGGCTGGCCGGAGGCTGCCCTGGAAAGTCGGCCGCACCGGTAGCCCCAGCCGCCGCTGGAAGGGCAAGGCAGGCAAACAGCAGCGCTGCACTCAGCAGTACTGCCGACAGACGCGCGCGAATCACGTGCCCCACGGATGCAGTCGGATGGTTCGACACAGTCTGCCGTCAGCCCGCCAGGCTGTCGCGGTTGAGGATGGCCACCACATCAACAATCACGCGGGCACGCTCGCTCTCCACAGCCAAAGCCTGACTAAGGGTTGCCAGGAAGGTTTGCTCGGCTGTGGATTCCACGTGGTCAGCTTGGGTGAGAGCAGCCGCCACGGCGAGAGCGGTTTCGGCGGCTTCGGGGGGCAGCAAGGGAGCCGCGTTGCTCACGAGGGCTTCCCATCCCTGCTTACGGAGCAGCTGCAGCAGGCGATCGAGCAGCTCCCCCATCGCCAGATCACTGAGCTGGCAGTAGGGCTCGCGAAATTCGAGCTGTTGGCGCAGGCTCCTGGCTTCCAGGCTGGCCAGCTCGCCATCACAGGCCACGGCCGCCAGGGCGATCGCGGCAAACGCTTCCGCTGCGGTGCTGATGGGGGAAGCGCTGAGGTTGGCCATGGCTGGTGCCGATCCGCGGGCAGTGGCTGTATTCGAGCGCTAATGCCACAGGCCTGCCAATTCCTTTGTCACCAGTTGTGAGAGGGTGCGACGACCATCTTTGCCTCTTTCGCTGCGATGGGCCTTGCCGCCCGCCTCTGTCTCAGCGCCGGTGTGGCCGGCCTCGCCTTGTGTGTGGTGAATCAGCTCACGGCGCCACAACTCACCCCGGCGCTGGAGCGGGCGGGAGTGCTGGCCAGCTTCTTGGCGGTGGGCTTGATGCTGGTGTCGATCCTCTGGACGCGTGCCGTTCCCGTTGCACCGGAGCGCGTCGAGCTCGAGGGTGAGCAGGGCTTGCGTCTTGCAGACGTTCTGCCCGAACCGTTGCGCCAGGAGCTGGCCTGGGGCAGCCAGATGTTGCTCACAGCCACACCGGCTGCCACGGTGCTGCTGTACTGGCAGGGGCGCACGTTGCTCGAGCGTGGTGTGCTGGGCGTCGGCGGTTTTGCCCCGGGAGCGATCTGCCAGCGGGCCTGGAACACCGGCAAGGCAATTGGTCTGGTGAACCTCAAGCTGTACCCAGGGCGTGATGAATTTCAGGGGCTACCAAGTGGCATTCCGGCGGTGATCGTTCAGCCGATTGGCGATCAGGGCGTGCTGCTGCTTGCAGGATGGTCTCCGCGCTGTTTCAGCCGCAGCGATGAAACCTGGCTGGAGGGCTGGAGCCTCAAGCTCAGAAGCGCACTGCAGGAGCTGAACGACCCTGCTGTTTGGCCACCTTCTGAGCCGGCGGGAGCGTGAACTGGGAGTTCACCTTGGCTCCTGGAGAACTGAACACAGCGGTGCCGTCTTTGCCGATCGAGCCCCGCAACTCGCTGGAGCGGGTGATCTGCTTGTAAGCCTGGCGGCGCAGCACAACGTCCCCTTGGGCCTGGAAAAGGCCTGTGGGCCAGTTCCATTCGCAAAAGTGGGCTGTGAGGTGCTCTGAAGGCTGACGCAGGTTGCAGCCAGCAGGAATGAACACGGTGCTGGTGGCGAGATTCACCTTGAACTGCTGCCCCTCTCCCTGCAGCTTGTTGAAAGCCCCCTGGAAGGGTTGATCGCTGCTCAGTTGTTGGTCGTTGATCAACCAGCGGGTCTGCTGCGCATTGAGCCAACCCTTGCGCTTGGGATCACGCACCTGCACCGGAGCGATCAGATCAACAAACCCATCCCGCAGGTTTCCGTTGAGCGCAGAGGCGGTGAGGTTGAGCTGGCCATCCTTGTCGCGGCGTAGGCCGCGCACCTGCTGTGGAGCCTTGAGATCACCCTGCTCAGGCTTCCAGTCCACCTGGGCCGTTTGCACGCGCAAGGGGGCGGGCTTGGCACTGGCATTGGCATTGGCCTTGGCCTTGGGATCCCACTGCTCGAGCACTGGGGAGCCGCGCAGCTCGATCAGGTCACGTTCGAGGTAGTACGTGGCCAACTGCGCGGTGATGCGCGACTGACGATCCAGCGCTGCCGGCTTGCGATCGATCAGCATCAGCGACTGGCTCGGAATCCAGCGGGCCTGTTCTCCCGTAATCCGCACAGGGTTGTTGCCCAGCAGGGTGATCTCAACAGCACCTTCCAGCTGGATGGCCTGTCCATCGCCAATCACGGTGGCGCTGGTGGCGCTGATGCGAATGTTGGCCTTGCCGTGTTTGAACACCGTGCCACGCGGTTGGCGAGCCTGGGCCACCTGACGGGTGATGTCGTAGCGGGCTTCCGGACTCTTCAGGTTCCAGGCGGGCCGCCCCTTGGCATCCTGCTGTTCGAGGTCCAGCGACTTGAACACAAATGGCTCGGAGGGCGGCGGCACCTTCGGCTTGCTGCTGACGCAGCCGCTAAGCATCAGGGCGATCGCAACCCCAGCGAGACGTTTCACGGCAATCGGATCAAAGGGGCTCGCTCAGTTCAAGGCGGGCCATCACCGGCGAAGGCTCTGGCAGCGGCGCCCCACTCTGCAGCCCGCCCCACTCCAGTTGAGACAGCCAGGCGCCATCGGGCTGAGCGGTGGCCGAGGAATCCGGGATGCTCTGGCCGAGCTGCAGCAGCATGCGCGCGCTGAGATCCGGTAGAAGCGGTGCCATCAGCAGGGCCGTGATCCGAGCGGCTTCGAGAACGGCGTAAAGGTCATCCGCCACCTGATCGCGCGTGCCGTCCTGCTTCATCCGGCTCCAGGGGGCCTGCTCGTTGAGGAAGCCGTTAGCGGCAATGGCCAACTGCAGGGAGGCTTCTGCGGCACTGCGGAACTCCAGCTCCTCCAGGCCTTGCAGCACCACCGTGCGGGCCTGGGCGGCGGCCAGGGCGAGTGGATGATCGCTGCCCATGGCCGCTGAGGCTGCGGGCACGGCGTTCTCAAACCAGCGGCGCGCCATCGAGCTGGTGCGGTTGAGCATGTTGCCGATGGTGTTCGCCAGGTCGTTGTTCACCAGATCGCTGAAGCGCTGCTTCTGAAAATCGCCGTCGTCGCCGAAAGGGATATCGCGCAGCAGATACCAACGCACCGCATCCCGCCCGCACCGCTCGAGCAGCTCCGCCGGATCGAGCACGTTGCCCAGGGATTTGCCCATCTTCTGGCCCTCGCGGGTGAGGAAGCCGTGGCCAAACACCTTCGCCGGAAGCGGCAACCCGGCTGAAAGCAGCATCGCCGGCCAGTACACGGCGTGGAAGCGCAGGATGTCCTTGCCGATCACATGCACGGAGGCAGGCCAGCCCCGGCTCAGGGCCGTTTCGAGATCGGGAAGGTCGCCCTCTTCGAGCAGGGCTGTGATGTAACCGAGCAGCGCGTCAAACCACACATAAAAGGTGTGGCCCTCATGGCCGGGCACGGGGATGCCCCAGGGCAGGTTCACGCGTGAAATCGAGAAATCACGCAGCCCCTGCTTCACGAAGTTCTCCACCTCGTTGCGGCGGCTGGCGGGCTGGACAAAACCCGGGTGGGCGATCAACGCCTCGATCTGCTCCTGATAGCGCGAGAGCCGGAAAAACAAATTGACTTCATCCCGCCACTCCAGCGGCCGCTTGTGGGTGGGGCATTCAGGGTCCTGAGCTTCGTGGGGATCGTCTTTGAATTCCTCACAGGCAACGCAGTACCAGCCCTGCTGGCGGCCTTCCACGATATCGCCGCTGGCTTCCACCCTGGAGAAGAACTGCTCCACGATCTGGCGGTGGCGCGGATCGGTGGTGCGGATCAGGCGGTTGTTGGTGATCTGCCAGCGGTCCCAGAGCTCCCGGTATTGCGCGCTCACGCCATCGCAGTGGGCCTGGGGGCTAAGCCCAGCGGCTTCCGCTGTTCGTTGGATCTTCTGCCCGTGCTCATCGCAGCCGGTGATGAACAGCACCTGCTCACCCTTGAGCCGCTGAAACCGAGCCAGGGCATCACACGCCAGCGTGGTGTAGGCGCTGCCCAGGTGCGGCTTGTCGTTGACGTAGTAGAGCGGGGTGGTGAGGGTGTAAGTCATCGAGCGGATCCTACGGAGCAGGGCCGTGGGTTTCAGCGCAGTCCTGCGAGGCTCTTTGCAGTTGCGCTCGCGAAGCCGATGACCCCAGCGATCGACGCGGTGGATGTGCTGGTGTGGGGCGGCGGTACGGGTGGCATTGCAGCAGCGATTCAGGCCGCCCGCGCTGGCGCCACCACGCTGCTGCTGACGCCCGGGAGCTGGTTGGGGGGGATGGTGAGCGCCGCCGGAGTGTGCTGCCCGGATGGCAATGAGCTCACGCCTTGGCAGACGGGGCTGTGGGGTGCCTTCCTGCGGGAACTGGAGCGCCGTGAACCCGAGGGGCTCGATCACAACTGGGTGAGCTGTTTCGGCTACCGACCCAGCACCGCCGAAGCGATCCTGCAGGACTGGGTCAAGGCCGAATCAAAACTGGTCTGGTGGCCTCGCTGCAGCCTCTTGGAGGTCGAGCGGCAGGGATCACTGATCACCGCACTGCGCATGGAGGTCGCTGGCGAGCAGCGGCGCGTGCGCTGTCAGGTGGTGATTGATGGAAGCGACCGCGGCGATCTCTTGCCCCTGGCGCAGGCGCCGTTCCGGCTGGGTTGGGAGCCACAGGAGCAGTGGGGTGAACCAAGTGCACCGACCCAACAGCGGTTGGAGAGCGAAGCCTTCTTCCGCGAGCAGCCCCTGCAATCACCCACATGGGTGGTGATGGGGCAGCTGCAGAGCGATCGGCTCGCGACCGAACCCACGAAAGGCATCGATCCGGCTGGGAAACCACCGCTGCCTCAGCCGTTTGAGCAGGCCTGTGAAGCCTTCGGGCTTGAGCGCACCCTCGCCTACGGGCGCTTACCCGGCGGGCTGGTGATGCTGAATTGGCCGCTGCACGGCAACGATTGGCATGAGGGGTTGGAGCGGGGCTTCAGCGGGACAGCGAGCCAGGAAGCAGAGCTCTACGGCGAAATGCAAGCCCAGAGCCTGCGCTTTGCCGAGGCGCTGCAAGAGGCCAGCGGGGGCTGGCTGCAGCTCGGCGACGCCTTTCCAGCGGAGGCAGGCAGCCCAGCCCCCTGGCTTGCCGCCATGCCCTACTGGCGCGAAGGCCGGCGCCTGATCGGTCGCCAGACGCTGATTGAGCAGGACTTACTACCGCAAGCCAGCGCGACCTCCGTTGCCCCCCTGCCGCTGAATGACGCCGTTGAGCTGCAGTCGATCGCGGTGGGCAACTACGCCAACGACCACCACTACCCCGGGCCTGACTGGCCCCTGGCGCCGAAAAGCTGCCGCTGGGGTGGCCGCTGGACAGGTACGCCCTTCTGCATCCCCTATGGCGCCCTGGTGAGTGAAGCCATCGACAACCTCTTGGCTGCCGATAAGGCCTTCAGCACCAGCCACATGGCAAACGGTGCCACGCGCCTGCAGCCCCTGATCCTGAACGTGGGGCAGGCGGCAGGAGCGGCAGCGGCGCTGGCTGTGCGTGTGGGCCTGCCCCCCGCTCAGCTACCCGTGCGGGAAGTTCAGAATGCCTTGATCGCAGATCCCCTGGCCCCGTCGGCTGTGGCTCCGTTGTGGGATACACCCTGGCATCACCCCCAGTGGCGTCAGCGGCAAGAGGCTGTGCTGACAAACCCACAACAGTTCGCGCATGGTCTGGCTTCTGATGGCTCAACGACTCAGGACATGCTCCCGGCGAGCCGGCTCGAACAGTTGTGGTCGGGCACGATTCAGGCGGAAGCCAACGGCGGGTTCAGCTTCATCACCAACAGCGGTATGGTGTGGCCCCTGATCACGCTCGAGCCATCGATGCACCACTGGCTGAACCAGCTGGAGGGCTGCAAGGCGGTGAAGCTGATCGCCAACGCGAACCCCTGGGGGCCCTGGCTAAGGGTGTCGCGCCTAGCTGGCTGAGGCCACCAGCCTCAGCTGATCTCGCAGGGAATCCACCTGCTGCACCCGCAGCAGCAGCGCTTCTCCGGGCTGGGCGTTCTGTGGACAGTCAGCCGCCAGGTCCATCGCCAGTTCGTCGATGCGAACCAGGCCCAGGCGGTCCTGGGGGCGGAGCCACCGCAGGAATTCAGCATGCCATTGGCCGCTCTTGTGGGCTTCAAACCACACCTGTTGCCAATGGCGCTGGTCTTCGCGGGAAATGCCGATACCCTCGCGAACAGCTCCATCGAAGCTGTTCAGCAACTCCTGGAGGCCGTCTTCGCTGAGTGGTGTGCCGCCGCTGAGCTGGGCCTGAATCTGCCGTTGCACCACCAGATCGCCATAGCGGCGAATCGGTGAAGTGGCCTGGGCGTAGGCCGGCAGTCCCAGACTGAAATGTGGAGCGGCCCGGGTTCCCATCAAACCCCGACCAAGGCAGCGCTTGATCGCAGCGAAACGCACGGCGCCATCCGGCAGTTGCTCGAGCTCTGCCTGCGGGGGCAGCTCGGCCGGCAGCTGACTGCGGAAGGGCAGGGCCAGGTTGTGCTCCACCGCAAAACGAGCCGCGATCGCACCGGCAAGGATCATGGCTTCAGCCACCATTGCCCGTGATGGGCTCGGCTCACTCACCTCCAGCACAGGCTCGCCGTCCCGGCTGCGGATGCGCCCTTCCGGCAGATCCATCAACAGTGCGCCCCTACCAACGCGCCACTCACGCCGGCGGTTGAGCAGCTGATCCAAATCAGCCAGATCGGGCTCTTCGGGCGGCGCCAGATCGATCAGATCATCGGCATCGCTGTAGCTCAGCCGGAAGGTGGGCTTAACCCAGCTGCGCACGATGCCGTAGTCGGCAATATCACCCTCAGCGTCGAGATCAACCCAGGTGCTCCAAGCCGCACTGCGAACGCCGGCGCGCAGGCTGAAGGGCCCCGTGGTGAGCTCTAAAGGGAACATCGGCAGGTTGCCGCTGGCCAGGTAGAGGCTGCTGCCGCGACGACGAGCCTCCAGATCCAGCAGCGACTCCGGCTCAACCAGGCGGCCCGGATCCGCCACGTGGATCCAGAGCAGCAGGGAGCCATCAGGGCGGCGCTCAAGCGCCAGGCCGTCGTCGATGTCGCGGGTGTCGTCGTCGTCGATGGTGACGCAGCGCTGGCACGTGAGATCGAGCCGGTCTGCATCACCAGGCAGCTCCTGTGAATTCAGCGCTACCAGACGCTTAGCTTCCGCCTCCAGCTCAGCGCTGAAGCCCAGGCTCCAGGTGGTGCCACCCATCGACACCAGGTGGTGCCGGTCCCATTGGCCCAGATCCACCAGCAGATGGCGCAGATCGCCGCGGTCGTGGCCGAGATGCAGGGCCGTAAGGCTCTGGCGCAGGGCTGGATCCAGCTGCTCGAGCTCCAGCGCACCGGCCGCCAGCTGCTTGAGCACCTCCAGCCGCCGTTGCTGCTCAGGCGATAGGGCTTCGGTCTGCAGCGGCTGACGGCCGCGCAGCAGCTGTTGCCACTGCTGCTCGCGTTGCTCAGCCAGCTGCTTGAGGCGCCGGTCGCGCCGCAGCGGCTTTAGATCGGCAGCGCTGCGGGGCTGGATCTCCCCCTGCTTAAAGCGAAACCAGAGCTGCGGACCCACCAGCTCAAGCCAGGAAACCGCGAGCTGCGCGGGCTCGGTGCCACCGCATACGAGATCAGCAAACTCGCGCAGCGCAACTGTCTCACCTGAATCCAGCAGCAGCAGCCAGGCTTCGCCCCATGCGCGACGACTGAGACAGTCTTGTTGGATGGATTCCGGCCTGAGATTCCAAGGCGAGGCCCCCAGGCGCTGCGGTGCATCGGCACCAGAGGGCAGGGGGCAAATCAGCTCTAGCTGACGCTGGGGCAACAGTGATTGTTTGGCGTCGAAGCCAATCCGCAGGCGAGCTTTGCTGCCTTGGATCGCTTCAACAACCGCGAGCTGAGCTCCGCGGGATTCCTGAACACCGACCAGGTCGCCGGGATGGAACGCCGCGGATGCCAGGAGATCAGCCCTCGGGATTCACGAAGG
>NZ_JBIPMN010000046.1:0-15218 GCF_044369115.1 Vulcanococcus sp.
GCGTTGCAGCTCCTCTGCCGTTTGGAGGGGATCATCCCCGCCCTGGAAACGGCCCACGCCTTCGCCTGGCTCGACAAGCTCTGCCCCACCCTCGCCCCGGGCACTGAGGTGGTGCTCAATCTCTCCGGTCGCGGCGACAAAGACGTGAACACCGTGGCCGACAAGCTCGGCAGCGCCCTTGGCGGCTGAGGCTCAGCTCAGCAGCCGCTCCAGGCTGGAGGCCACCGCCTGTACGGCCGCGCGAGCGGTGGAGTAGGCCATCCGCATGGGTCCCACCAGGGCCACCTGGCCCTGGGCGCCACTGCCGGTTCTGTAGGGCGCCTGCACCACGGCGCAGTGGTGTAACGCAGGGTTGGGGTGTTCGCTTCCGATCCAGACGCCCAGTCGTTCTGGGTGCTGGGCTTGTTCGCTCTCGAGCAGCTCCTGGGGGGCTTCTTCCACCAGTTGCAGCAGCGGCCGCAGGCTGTCGCTGCGCTCGAATTCCGGCTGGCGCAGCAGGCCGCCCAGCCCCATGGCCACCGCACCAGAACTGGCACCGCTGCGGGCCTGGGCATGACTGCTGAGTCCCTGGCGCACCAGGGCACCGCTGCGTTGCAGCTGCGGCGGGAGGCCGCTCCAGTCGAGTTGTCCGCGGCTGAGCTGCTCGCACAGCCAGCGCTCCAGCGGCCCCAGTTCGGCGGCGGCGGCGGCTGGTAGGCGCAGATTGAGGCTGGCGGCGGCAGCGGCGTCCTCCACCAGGAACACCAGCAGCCGGTCGCCGCAGGGCACCAGCCGCATCGCCTGCAGGGCTGGGGTGCCCTGCTGCGGCCGGGTGATCAGGCTCAGCAGCCCGGTGAGATCCGCCAGCCGGCGGGCCAGGTGCAGCAGCAGGTCGTCGAAGGCAGCCCATTGCAGGCTCAGCCCCATCAGCTCACGCTGCAGCTGGCTCACGGCCGCTCCCGGTGCAGGCAACAGGCAATTCACGTAGTGCCGGTAGCCCAGGGGGCTCGGGATTCGGCCGGCTGAGGTGTGGGGCTGGGTGAGCAGGCCGCGCTGCTCCAGGGCCCCCATCGCTGAGCGAATCGTGGCGGGGCTGGCCTCCAGGCCGAAGCGTTGCACCAGGGTTTTGCTCCCCACCGGTTCGGTGGTGTCCACGTAGTGGCGCACGGTTGCCTGCAGCACTTGCTCTTGCCGGCGGGGCAATGGCTGCACGGGAACGACGGCTGCTGCAGACGTGCGCGGATCGTAGGAGCGCTGTCGTTGTTTCAGGGTTTCAGGAGTCTGGTTGTGGTGTCCGTTTCAGGCGCTCAGTAGCGCGGCACGCTCGGGTCGGCCTCCACGCTCCAGGCGTCGATGCCGCCGTGCAGGTTCCACACCCGGGGAAACCCCTGGGCTTCCATCAGCCAGCAGCCGAATTGCCAGCTGCGCACGCCCGCATGGCACAGCACAACCACATCTTGATCAGGATCCAGCACCTCCCGTAGGGACCCGATCCAACGCTCTGATTCGCTCAGCGGCAGGTGAATCACCGGTTGGCTCAGCCGTGCCAGCTCCAGCTCCATCGGCTCACGCACATCCACCAGCTGCAGAGGCTCGCCGGCCAGGAGCCGATGCAGCAGATCTTGGGCGCGGAGCGGTGTGGGGGTACTCATCGCCAGAAGCTAGGCCTGTCGGGGTGCCAAACACTGCCGCCATGCATAAAGATGAGGCCAGTCCTGCAGGCAACGGATGAAGGCCCGCCCCTTCCTGGCGGCAGTGTTGGCGGCCGCTCTCGCGTTGCTGAGTCTGGGAGCAGCGGGTTGGTCGGTGCTCTGGCAACGCAGTCCGCTTGGTTTGCAGAACCATCGGTTGGAGCTGCCCTTGGCGGCCCGCTTTGTGCCCCGTACGGCACCGCTCAGCCTGCATTGGCTGCTCACACCCGAGCAGCCTGCGGCCTACGCCCGGGCAGTGGCGGCACCGCGCCAACGGCGTCAGGCCGCCGCCGCCGCTGATCGCCTGCGGGATGGTGCGTTTGCCGCCGCTGGCTTGGATTACGCCAGCGAACTCGCCCCTTGGTTGGGCCGTGAGAGCAGCTTTGCTCTGCTCACCCCGCCCGGGGCGCCGGAGCAGCCGGGATGGGTGCTTGCACTGCTCAGCCGCGATAGCGAAGGTGCCCGCCGCTTCCTGCAGCGCTTCTGGCAGAGCCGCAGCTTGGCTGGCACCGATCTGCAGATCAGCAGCTACCGCGGTATGGGCTTGATCAGCGGCCGCGGGGCGTTGCTGGGGCAGGACCCGCAGCCCCTCGCCACCGCTCTGATCAACGACGAGTTGGTGCTGATCGCCTCGGGCCGCGGCGTGCTGGAGCAGGCCCTCGATGTATCGCAGATCGATGAGCTGAATCAGGCTGCGAGCCTGCAGTTGCAGCAGGCCGTGGCGCGGCTGGGGCATGGCGTGGCGCTGCTCACGGCCCGCCCCCAGGCGATGGAGCGGTGGTTGGGACTGCCGGTGGTGGATGGTGCAGATCCCGGGGCTGCGGTGGAGCTGGTGGCAGCGCTGAGCCCTTCGGGCCGCGGGTTGCAACTCGATGCCCTCACCCAACTGCGAGAGCCCCTGCCGCCTCTGTCCGCTCCACCGGCTGCCCTGGCCCAGCAGTTGCAGGTGCCTGCCAGCAGCCTGGCTGTGGTGAGTGAGCCGGCTCGCCTGCTGGAAACCACCGATCCCGATCCCTGGGCGCAGCTGTTGGGCCCAGTGCTGCGTAGCGCCCTGGAGCGTCTGCCCGCCGCGCTGCCAGCCCTGGTGGCCTCAGCCGATCAGGGGCCGTTGCTCTGGGCCCAGTCGGGCGAGGCCTGGCTGCTGGGAACCACGGCGCAGCAGCCGCCGCTGGAGGAGCTCGATGCGGCCCTGGCGGCCGAGGGCTACAGCAGCTCACCGCTGCAGAGCCGAGGTTTGACCGTGCAGGCCTGGACGAAGCTCCAAGCCAAGCCCGTGAAGGGCAATCCCGATCAGCTGCAGGCCCAGTTGGCCGGCGCCCGCTCCCTGCAGGCCAACTGGGCCTGGTGGGGGCAGGGCCTCAGCCTGCTCAATCAACAGGATGAGGGCCGCCACGCTCCGGCAGAGCGGCTCGAGCAGCTGGAGAACCTGGGCACGCCCAAGGCCCCCGTGCAATGGGCCATGGATGGCGCGACTGCCCAGCAGTTGCTGGCTGGCTGGCAGCCCTGGCGCTTGGTCAGCGCCCTCTCGAGCAGCTCCCTCACCCCCTTGGTGGATGGAGCAGCCCTCAGCCTGGAGAGCGACGACCCGCCGGCCCGTGCCCTGAGGCTGCGGGGGCTTTTGCAGTTCAAGGGTTGATCGATGGCCCCGCGCAAACGTGAGCTGCTGCTGCTGCGCCACGGCATCGCCGAGGAGCGCGCCGAGGGTATGGACGACCCCCAGCGGGCGCTGACCCCCGAAGGCCGGGAGCGCACCATGGCCCAGTTGCGTCAGCTGGTGGAGTTGGATCTCGGTTGTGACCTGGTGCTGAGCAGCCCGCTGGTGCGGGCCCGCCAGACCGCCGAGCTGGCCGTGCAAGCGGGCCTGGCGCCGGAGTTGGAGCTGGCAGCAGCCCTCGCGCCCCTGGCCGATCCCCTGCCGCTGCTGGAGCGTTGGCTGGGGCCTGTGTCGCCGCGGCCCTCCTGGCGCCGCTTGGCGCTCGTGGGCCACGAACCCGACCTCAGCACCCTCGCGGCCCTGTTGATCGGGGTTCCGATGGCGATGGCCCCCGAGGCACTGCAGCTCAAGAAGGCTGGTGCCGCGCTGTTGCAGTGGCCCAAACCACCCCAGGCAGGCCTGCTGGGTAGCGCCCGTTTGGAGCTGCTCCTGCCACCTCGGGTTTTGCTGGGCCGGCGCCAGATGCCGCCATCCGGTGGCTGATGGCACTGAAGTGCGACGCTCAGCCGCCTTAGGTTGCCGAAACGGTTTGGGTGGATGCCGCCATGGTGAGTGCAGCACCGGCTGAGGCTGGTTTGAGGGCTGAAGCTCCGCCCTATCGCCCTGGTTTAGAGGGTGTGCCGGCCACGCAGTCGTCGGTGTGCGACATCGACGGCCAGCGGGGCCGGCTCACCTATCGCGGCTACAGCGTGGAGGAGCTGGCGCAGCACAGCACCTTCCTTGAAACCACCTACCTGCTGATCTGGGGTGAGCTGCCCACCTCAGCTCAGCTGCGTGAGTTTGAGCACGAGGTGCAGATGCACCGGCGGGTGAGTTTCCGCATCCGCGACATGATGAAGTGCTTCCCCTCCCAGGGGCACCCAATGGATGCGCTGCAGAGCAGTGCCGCATCGCTCGGGCTGTTCTATTCGCGCCGCGCCCTCGACAACCCGGAGTACATCGTCTCGGCGGTGGTGCGCCTGATCGCCAAGATCCCCACGATGGTGGCGGCGTTCCAGCTGATCCGCAAAGGCCAGGATCCGATCCAGCCCCGCGACGATCTGCCCTACGCGGCCAATTTCCTCTACATGCTCACGGAGCGGGAGCCCGACCCGCTGGCGGCCCGCATCTTTGATGCTTGCCTGATCCTGCACGCCGAGCACAGCCTCAACGCCAGCACCTTCAGCGCCCGGGTGACGGCCAGCACCCTCACCGATCCCTATGCGGTGGTGGCTTCAGCGGTGGGCACCCTCGCCGGCCCGCTGCATGGCGGTGCCAACGAAGACGTGCTCGAGATGCTCGACAGCATCGGCACTGCCGACCAGGTGGAGCCCTGGCTGGATCGGGCTATCGCCGAGAAGCGCAAGATCATGGGCTTTGGCCACCGTGAATACAAGGTGAAGGATCCACGGGCGGTGATCCTCCAGAAGCTGGCGGAGCAGCTCTTTGATCAGTTCGGTCACGACCCCCTCTACGACCTGGCCCGCAAGCTCGAGGAGGTTGCCGCCGTGCGGCTTGGCCCCAAGGGCATCTACCCCAACGTGGACTTTTATTCAGGGCTCGTGTACCGCAAGCTCGGCATCCCGGTGGATCTGTTTACCCCGATCTTTGCCATCGCCCGCACCGCTGGCTGGCTGGCCCACTGGAAAGAGCAGCTCGGTGCCAACCGCATCTACCGCCCCACGCAGATCTACACCGGCTCCACCGGTCGCGGCTGGGCACCGCTGGAAGCCCGCTGACCCGACTGCGGCTGCGGCCGCTTAAGTTGCCCCCATCCACAGGCCACCCATGGTGTTTGCCAATCCCGCCGTCGTGAGCGCCGGCCTCGACCTGGAGGCCAGCTTCACCGACCTGTTGCAGGGTCTGGGTTTGTCGCCGGGGGCGGCACACCTGCTGTGGCTGCCGCTGCCGATGCTCCTGGTGCTGGTGGCCGCCGTGGTGGGCGTGCTGGTGAACGTGTGGCTGGAGCGCAAGATCTCCGCCGCTGTGCAGCAGCGCATCGGCCCCGAATACGCCGGTGCCCTTGGCATCCTGCAGCCCCTCGCCGATGGCCTGAAGCTGCTGTTCAAGGAAGACATCATCCCGGCCCGCGCCGATGGATTGCTGTTCACCCTTGGCCCGGTGCTGGTGCTGGTGCCGGTGATTCTCAGCTGGCTGGTGGTGCCGTTCGGCCAGAACTTGCTGATCAGCAATGTGGGCGTTGGGATCTTTCTCTGGATCTCCCTGAGCAGCATCCAGCCGATCGGCCTGCTGATGGCTGGCTACGCCTCCAACAACAAGTACTCCCTTCTGGGCGGCCTGCGCGCGGCGGCTCAGTCGATCTCTTACGAGATCCCCCTGGCACTGGCGGTGTTGGCGGTGGTGATGATGAGCAACTCGCTCAGCACGGTCGACATCGTTGACCAGCAGACCGGTGCCGGCATCCTCAGCTGGAACATCTGGCGCCAGCCCGTTGGTTTTGTCATTTTCTGGATCTGCGCCCTGGCGGAGTGCGAACGCCTGCCGTTCGACCTTCCCGAGGCTGAAGAGGAGCTGGTGGCCGGTTACCAGACCGAGTACTCCGGTATGAAGTTCGCCCTCTTCTATCTGGGCAGTTACATCAACCTGGTGCTCTCGGCCCTGCTGGTGTCGGTGCTTTACCTGGGTGGCTGGGGCTTCCCCCTGCCGGTGGAATGGATCGTGAACCTCACCGGTCAGCCGATCGATGCCCCGCTGGTGCAGGTGATCACCGCCACCACCGGCATCGTGATGACCGTGCTCAAGGCCTACCTGCTCGTGTTCTTCGCGATCCTGCTGCGCTGGACCGTGCCCCGGGTGCGCATCGACCAACTGCTCGATCTCGGCTGGAAGTTCCTGTTGCCCATCGCCCTGGTGAACCTGCTCGTCACCGCCGGCCTCAAGCTCGCCTTCCCCGCCTTCTTCGGCGGCTGAGCCCCTACCCCCGTTTGGCCGGGCCATCATGGTGCCGGCGTTTTCGCCCCTGCTCACCCCTTCATGTTCGGGTTCCTCAAGAAAGTCGGTGACTACACCCGCGACGCGGTGGGTGCAGCGAACTACCTGACCCAGGGCTTGTCGGTCACGTTCGACCACTTGCGCCGGCGACCGATCACGGTGCAGTACCCCTACGAGAAGCTGATTCCCTCGGAGCGCTACAGGGGCCGCATCCACTACGAATTCGATAAGTGCATCGCCTGTGAGGTGTGTGTGCGCGTCTGCCCGATCAACCTGCCGGTGGTGGATTGGGTGATGAACAAAGCCACCAAGAAGAAGGAGCTGCGCAATTACTCGATCGATTTCGGGGTGTGCATCTTCTGCGGCAATTGCGTGGAGTACTGCCCCACCAACTGCCTCTCGATGACCGAGGAGTACGAGCTGGCCGCCTTCGATCGCCACAGCCTCAACTACGACAACGTCGCCCTGGGGCGTCTGCCCACCAGCGTCACCAGCGATCCGGCCGTGATCCCCCTGCGCGAGCTGGCTTATCTGCCCAAGGGCGAGCTTGATCCCCATGGTGTGGATCCCAAGCGCCCGCGCGCTGGTCAGCTGCCTGCCCAGGTGCTCGAGTCGCTGCCCAAGCCTGAGTCGGCCACGGGCCAGACTGCCCCTGTCGCCGGCGAGGAGAACGCCTGATGACCATCGCCTCCTCCACTCAGCTGATCTGCTTCACGGTGCTCTCGGCCGTGGTGGCCATTGGCGCTCTGGGCGTGGTGCTGCTGCCCAACATCGTGTATTCCGCCTTCTTGTTGGGCGGCGTCTTCCTCTCAGTGGCGGGTCTTTACCTGCTGCTCAATGCCAGCTTCGTGGCCGCCGCTCAGGTGCTGGTGTACGTGGGCGCGGTGAACGTCCTGATCCTGTTCGCGATCATGCTCGTGAACAAGAAGGAAGATCTGGTCGCCATCCCCGGTCTGGCCGTGCGTCGTCTGCTGTCCGGTGCCGTGTGCGCTGGCTTGTTCGCGCTGCTGTTGCGCGTGGCCTTCACCACTCCCTGGGCCACCCCTGGTCCTGAGCCGGTGGGTGAAGAAGCCACAATCCGCATCGGTGAACACCTGTTCAGCGATTACCTGCTGCCCTTTGAGCTGGCCTCTGTGCTGCTGCTCATGGCGATGATCGGTGCGATTGTGCTGGCCCGCCGCGATGTGATGACTGCTGACATCGCCACTGGCCAGCCCGCTGATCAGGGCCTGATCGAAAAGTCCCGCACCCCTTTGCTGCTGGAGAAGAGCAACTGATGAACCTCGAGCTGCCCACCACCGTCCCCCTCCAGGCTTATCTCGCTCTGGCTGCCATCCTGTTCTGCACAGGCGTGTGGGGCTTGATCAACAGCCGCAACGCTGTGCGCGTGCTGATGAGCATCGAGCTGATGCTCAATGCCGTGAACATCAATCTGATGGCCTTCTCCAGCTATCTCGATGGTCAGCTGATCCGCGGCCAGGTGTTCACCATCTTCGTGATCACCGTGGCGGCCGCAGAAGCCGCTGTGGGCCTGGCGATCTTGCTCTCGCTTTACCGCAACCGTGAGACGGTCGACATGGAGCGCTTCAACCTGCTGCGTTGGTAGCCAGGCTGGGGGCACTGCTCACCTGCCATGCGCCTCGAGAACGTTTGGTTGATTCATCGCGCCGCCAGCCAGGCAGCCCTGCGCCAGGCTCGCCGTAGTGCCGAAACCCTGCGGGAGCAGGGTGTGAAGGTGGCGGTGGCGATGAGCGGTGCTACTGCCAACCCCTTTCCTGGCCTGCTGGCCGATGAGGGTGGTCCGCCGGATCTGGCGGTAGTGCTGGGTGGCGATGGCACCGTGCTCGGCGCCGCACGCCACCTCGCGCCCCTAGGGGTTCCGATCCTGTGCTTCAACGTGGGCGGCCATTTCGGCTTCCTCACCCATGAGCGCAAGCTGCTCAGCCAGGGCCATGGACCGGATGGCGAGAGCGACCTCTGGCACCGCCTGCGCGACGACCGCTTCGCCCTGGAGCGCCGCATGATGCTCGAGGCCCGCACCGATCGCAGCGACGCGGTCTACGCCGCGCTCAACGACTTCTACTTCCGGCCTGGCCTCGATGAGGTGTCGCCCACTTGTGTGCTGGAGCTGGAGATCGATGGTGAGGTGGTGGATCAGTACCGCGGCGATGGCCTGATCATCTCCACCGCCACAGGCTCCACCGGCTATTCGATGGCCGCCGGTGGTCCGATCCTGCATCCCGGTGTGGAGGCGATCGTGGTCAATCCGATCTGTCCGATGAGCCTCTCCAGCCGCCCGGTGGTGGTGCCGCCACGGGCGCAGCTGGCGGTGTGGCCCCTGGGCGAAGCCAGCCGGCGCGTGCGTCTCTGGAACGATGGTGCCTTCGCCACCGTGCTTGAGCCCGGCGATCGCTGCGATGTGCGCCGTTCCCCGCACCACGCCTTGATGGTGCTGCTGGAGCAAAACCCCTCCTACTACCGCACCCTCAGCCGCAAACTGCACTGGGCCGGGAGCCTCACCGCTTCCGAACCTTCCCCCAATTGAGCGGTATCGCCCCCTTCACGCCGGAGTTTCATGGCCCTTGAGATTGAGCGGCGCTTTCTGGTGGCTGGGGAGGGCTGGCGGCCGCATGTGCGCTGGAGCCGCAACCTGCAGCAGGGCTATTTGGCGGGCTCTGCTGATGGCCTCACCCTGCGCGTGCGCAGCGACGGCATCGATGCCGCTTGGCTCACGCTCAAATATCCCGCGAGCGGCATCGCGCGCCACGAATTCGAATACGCCATCCCGCCGCCGGATGCCGATGTCCTGCTGGAGCGCAGCGCAGCGCAGGTGCTGAAGCGGCGCTATGGGCTCGACCTCCCGGGCGGCGACTGGGTTCTGGATGTGTTCTCCGGCGACAACGCACCGCTGGTGATCGCCGAGGTGGAGCTGGAGAGCGAGCAGGCCGCGGTGGAGATCCCACCCTGGTGCAGCCGTGAGATCACGGGAATCGGTGGCTTCAGCAATGCGTCGTTGGCCCAGCGCCCCTTCCAGCTCTGGCCGCAGGCAGAGCAGCGGCCGTGGCTCTTGAATCTGACGACGCAGCAGACTTAGGATTCTCTTAAGGATTGGGCAGGGGTCTTTGCTCGGGCTTTACGACCAACAAGGGTTGTTGCGCTTCAGCGGCCGTGACCTCGCCGATTGCCTGGCCTACGCCGAGTTGTTTGACCTGGCGGAGGGAAGCTTCAGCCTGGAATCCCTCGTGCACGAGTTCGCCGCCGAGGCGGCGGGAGCTCAGTTGGCGCTGCCCTCTTGAGGCAGGTTGCAGCAGTTGAAGCCGTCGCGGCAGATCTTGCCGTGATCCATGGCCCAATTCAGTAAGGCCACTCGGTTTTTGGCGCCGGTTTTGGTGAACACATTGCTCACATGGTTGTCCACTGTGCGCTTGCTGATCATCAGCCGCTCGCCGATTTCCTGATTGGTGAGCCCCTGGGCTACCAGGTCGATGATCTCCAGTTCGCGCTCCGAGAGATCCATCCACGCCTGAAGGCTGAGCGCTCACTCTAGGGAGAGTGCCCCTAGGCGGACAGTCCAGGGCTGAACAGGCCGCTGGCTCAGGGCGGTGGTTGATGATGGCCCGATCTCATCAGGGGTGTTTTGCTGCTGCAACAGGCACTAGAGGTCGGCTCACTCGCCATCACAGCGGAGGTGATGCCACCCCGCGGTGGTGATGCCAGCAAAACCCTGGCCCATGCCCTTGCCCTCCAAGACTCGGTGCACGCGGTGAATGTGACCGACGGAAGCCGCGCCGTGATGCGGATGAGCAGCCTGGCGGTGTGCCGGTTGCTTCTCGATCACGGCATTGAGCCGGTGTGGCAGCTCGCCTGCCGCGACCGCAACCGCATCGGCCTTCAGGCCGATCTACTGGGTGCCCACGCCCTGGGCATTCGCAACGTGCTCTGCCTCACCGGCGATCCCGTGCGCGCCGGCGATCAGCCCGGGGCTCGGCCGGTGAATGAGCTCGAATCCGTGCGTTTGCTGCAGCAGCTGCAGGCGTTCAATCGCGGAGAGGATCCGATCGGGGGCGCTTTGGCCGATGGCCCAACGGCGCTGTTTGCCGGGGCCGCAGCCGATCCCCAGAGCCCCAGCTGGAGCGGCCTGAAGAGCCGCATCGCCCGCAAGCATCAGGCTGGTGCCCGCTTCCTGCAAACCCAGATGGTGATGGATCCGGAGTGCTTAAAGCGCTTCGTGGGAGAGATCACCGGCCCGATCGGCCTGCCGGTGCTGGCAGGGGTGTTTCTGCTCAAGTCGGCCAAAAACGCCGCCTTCATCAACCGCGTGGTGCCGGGCGCCAACATTCCGCAGGCAATCATCGATCGCCTTGCGGCTGCATCCAATCCCGCTGATGAGGGCATCAGTATTGCGGCTGAGCAGGTTGCTGCCTACGCAGGAATCGCCCAAGGCGTGCACTTGATGGCGGTGAAGGCCGAGGAGCGCATCCCCCTGATCCTGGAGCGCGCTGGAATCAGCTCGCGCTGCTGATCGCCAGATCGGTGCCGAGCAGTTCGGCCATCGCCTTCTGCTGCGGCGAGGGGCTCACATGGTCTTGGCGGCGCACATCGGTGATCAGCCAGTCGAGCGCGGCTTCCTGCAGATCGAAGTGATCGCCGTTGCGGTCGACGCAGTAGCGGCCGAACACCAACTTCTCCACCAGCCGTACGCCGGGGCCGATGCGCGAGTAGTCGAAGATGATCGAGTTATCGATCGTGGCGCCCTCGCAGATGTGGCAGCTGGGGCCGATCATCGCCGGGCCGATGATGGTGGCGCCATCTTCAATGCGGCTCATGCCGCCCACGTAGATGGGGCCTTCCACGTTGATCTTGTCCCAATTGGCGGCCACATTCAGGCCTGCATAGATGCCAGGGCGCACCTCTTTGCCGGGGATTTGCACCTGCCGCACCTGGCCCTGCAGCACGCTGCGGATCGCCTGCCAGTAATCGGGCACCTTGCCGATGTCCACCCATTCGAATTCCATCGGCAGGGCGTAGAAGGCGGCATCGTCGGCCACCAGGCGCGGGAAGAGATCTGAGCCGATGTCGAACGGCACGCCATCCGGCACGTAGTCGAGCACTTCGGGCTCGAAGATGTAGATGCCGGTGTTGATCATGTCGCTGGCGGCCTCATCCACCGCTGGCTTCTCCTGGAACGACAGCACCCGGCCGTCGTTATCGGTCACCACCACGCCGTAGCTGCTCACCTGATCGCGGGGCACGCGCTTGGTGATCAAGCTGGCCATTGCCCCTTTCGCCTTATGGCGGCGCACCGCCTCGCTCAGGTCGAGGTCGATCAGGGCATCACCGCAGAGCACCACGAAGGTGTCGTCGAAGAAGCGCTGGAAGGTCTGGATCTTTTTCAGACCGCCGGCGGAGCCGAGCGCATCGCCGATCAGTTGGCCATCTTCAATGCGGCCTTCAAAGCTGTAGGCGATCTCAACGCCGAAGCGCTGGCCATCGCGGAAGTAGTTCTCAATCTCCTCGGCCAGGTGGGAGACATTCACCATGATTTCGGTGAAGCCGTGTTCCCGCAGCAACTCGAGCAGAAACTCCATCACGGGTTTCTGCAGGATCGGAATCATCGGTTTGGGGACGATGTGGGTGATCGGTCGCACCCGCGTCCCCTTGCCGGCCGCCAGGATCATCGCCTTCATCGGCGCTGTCAGCTTTCGGTGAGTTGGCCCACCCTACGCAAGGCCTCTAGGCAGCAAGGGGCTCCCGAGCCGGCCCCCGAGCTGACCCCAGCTCGGCAGGCAGCGGCAGTTGCACGCTCTCGCGTTCATCCAGGAGCCGCTTGAGCTGCAGCGGCCCGAACAGGCCGCCCTGCTGGGCTAGCTCCACCTTCCCCTGGGAGCAGAGGAACAGAAGCGCCCAGAACACCCCCACCCGATCGCTGTCGAGATCCTCCGGCGCTACCGCAGCCCAGGCCTGCACCAGCCCTTCAAAGCCCGTCCACTCCAGCGATTGGGGCCAATGCAGCAGGAACTGACTGAGGGCGGCGGTGGTTTCCGGCAGCTTCTCGCGGTGCGCCAGGGCCGCTACCTGCTCGATCACGGCCCGATCGCTGTAGCGCTTGCTCCGTTGGCGTTTACTGCGCTGGCCCTCTTCCTGCTCCAGCCGTTCGGCGATGTCTTCCAGTTGGCGGATCAGCTCACCGAGCGTCACAGGCCGCTGCAGGGGCGGCGGCGCTACCGGGCGGCGCAGCAGGTGGCGCTCGGGCCGTCTGGGCAGTTCCACGCCAGGACTCAGCAACCAGCCCTGACCCTCGGCATCAAAGTCGTAGCTGAACTCGTCGTCGGTGAGGTGTTCTGGCGGGAAGGTTTGCGCCTCCAGCACTTCGGCTTTGAGGCTCACCAGCATCGAGGCCGCCAGAAAGGCTTCGCTGGTTTCGGCCAGGTCCTGCTCGTAGCTGCCGCCGCGGCCCATGGCCGCCACCAGCCGGGGCACTTCTATCCGCTGGCGTAGCTGATCCAGAAAGCCATCAACGACGGCAATCACATCGACATCCCAGGGATCGAGGTCGCCCCGTTCGGCGGCGTCTTGCAACAGGCGGATCGCCAGCCTGGCGCCATCTGTGGCCACGGGTCCGCTTGCACTCACCCGACCCTATCGGCTCAAAGCCTGAAAAGCCAGGCCATAGCAGCCTTCAGGGGGCTTCGCTTTGGGCTGAGCTCTCGCCGGCTGCCGGCAGCAGCCCCAGCTGAGCATCCACGGCGGCGCGGTAGCGCTGCACATCTTCTTCGAGCTCGCGGATGCGCACCTGTTGCGCTTCGGTTTCACCCGGATTGATCTGGCTCTCCACCCGCTTCACCACGCCGGTCCACACCGCGAACACCCAAGCGGCGGTGGCACCGATGCCACCAACCAACAGCAACAGCGCCGCCAGGGGCAAGGTGGAGCTCAGACCCGGGAGGAACTGCACCGTTGTGGGGGCGGTGTTCTCGAGGGTGAACATCACCATGGCCAGGCCGAAGCTGAAGATCAGCAGAAAGTTCAGCTGCTTCATCGGTCGGGATGCACCGGGGGGTTGAGCTGGAAGATTACGTAGATCCTTGAGATCCGCACCAGTTCATTCGGCAGCCTGAAGGCTTTGTTATCCGGCCAGCGCTGGAGCTCTCAGCGGCGCCTGACGGATCAAGCCGGCGCCTGCGGGGGCATTCATCGCCTTCATCGCCCGTTCGTCTTTGGCCACGAGCACTTCCATGGTGGCCTTGTAGCTGTCGGTCATCAGGCGGGGGTAAAGCCCGATCCCGATGATCGGCACCAGCAGGCAGCCAATGATGTAGATCTCGCGCGGCTCGGCATCCACCAGGTTGGTGTGCCCCACCAGCTCGGCTTTCTCCTGGCCGTAAAAGATCTCCCGCAGCATCGAGAGCAGGTAGATCGGCGTGAGGATCACGCCGATGGCCGCCAAGCCGTCGATCGCAACGCGGAAGGGGAGGGTATAGGCGTCGTCGGTGGCGAAGCCCACAAACACCATCAGTTCGCTCACGAAGCCGCTCATCCCAGGCAGAGCAAGGGAGGCCAGGGAGCACACGGTCCAGAGGGCGAACATCTTTCGCATCTTCTGGCCGACGCCGCCCATCTCATCGAGCTGCAGGGTGTGGGTGCGGTCGTAGGTGGCACCCACCAGGAAGAAGAGTGAGGCGCCGATCAGGCCATGGCTGATCATTTGCAGCATTGCTCCGCTGGATCCCAGGGCGCTGAAACTGCCGATGCCGATCAGCACAAAGCCCATGTGGCTGATGGAGCTGTAGGCGATCTTGCGTTTGAGGTTGCGCTGGGCGAAGGAGGTGAGCGCCGCGTAAATGATGTTCACCACCCCGAGCACCACCAGCAGCGGCGCGAACACGGCGTGGCCATCCGGCAGGATCTGGCAGTTGAAGCGAAGCAGGGCATAGCCGCCCATCTTCAGCAGGATGCCCGCCAGCAGCATGTGCACCGGCGCGGTGGCCTCGCCGTGGGCATCCGGCAGCCAGGTGTGCAGCGGCACGATCGGCAACTTCACCCCGAAGGCGATCAGCAGGCCGGCGTAGGCGAGCAGCTGGAACTTCACGGAGAAGCCCTTGGCCATCAGATCCGTGTAGTTGAAGCTGATCTCGCCGCCGTAGAAGGCCATCGCCAGGCCTGCCAGCAGGATGAACAGCGAGCTGCCTGCCGTGTAGAGGATGAATTTGGTGGCGGCGTATTGGCGCTTCTTACCCCCCCAGATCGCAAGTAGCAGATACACCGGAATCAGTTCCAGCTCCCAGGCCAGGAAGAACAGGAGCATGTCCTGAACGGCGAACACGGCGATCTGGCCACCATCCATGGCCAGCAGCAGGAAATAGAAGAGCTTTGGTTTAAAGCTCACCGGCCAGGCCGCGAGCACCGCCAGGGCTGTGATGAAGCTGGTGAGCAGGATCAGCGGCATCGAGATGCCGTCGGCCCCCACCGACCATTCCAGACCCAGGTCGGGCAGCCAGCTCACCTTCTCCACCAGCTGCAGATCGGGGTTGCTGGGGTCGTAGCCGTTCAGATACCCGCCCACCGTGAGTAGGAATGTGATCAAGGCGATGCCCAGGGCGAACCAGCGCACCTGTTTGCCATCGCCGTTGTCGGGCACAAACGGGATGCAGAGCGCCGCGCCGATCGGGAACAGGATCGACGCACTTAACCAGGGGAAAGCTGTGCTGCGGCCCTGGTCTGCAGCGGCAGCCAGGAGCGTGGCGACATCCAGATGCACAGACGGGGCAACAGCTCTGGCCGGAGTGTAGAAATCACTTCCGCTGCTGCATCGGTGGCGTGGCGGATGTCACACAGAGCGTTGTGGCCAGGGGTGTGTTCCCGGGGCGCTCACCGCTGGGGGCGGACAGCGCCCCGGGAACACA
>NZ_JBIPMN010000189.1:0-4563 GCF_044369115.1 Vulcanococcus sp.
ATTTTCATTAGTAGTGCAAAGAGATATAGGTTGGATTATTGCATGAGAGAAGTCTGCTTTACCAGCACATGCTCCAGACCCTCCATATCCTTATCGGTGATCTTGGTTTGCATCGTGCAGTGCTTGGGTCCGCACATGGAGCAAAACGCCGCCTGCTCGTAGATGGCGGCGGGCAGGCCCGCGCGCAGCTCAGGCACCCGGCTCAGCGGCCGTTGTTGCAGGGAGTGGGCAGGCCCGTGACCCTGGTTTGAGTCTTACCCAATCAGACGAACCATGCCTAAGATTGATTGTGGTGCCTCTACACTGACGCCCCTGTCGGACGATAGCACAGCCGGAGAGCTGATCCCTGAACTGGTGCGCCATGGCCTGCAGCAGCTGATTGAGCTGGAGGTCGCCGCCGTGCTAGGTGCTGAGCGCTCCGAGTGCAGCGAGGAGCGCCTTGGCCACCGCAACGGCTATCGCGAGCGGGTGCTCACACCCAGGTGGGCGACCTCAGGGCCGCCTAAAAGTCTGTCCCGATAGCCATTGGCGCTGCTGTCAGCATTGGGTTTGGTCGGCGGGTCTCAGTGCCCCCCATGCCCGAAACCCGTTCTGCTGCAGTTGATCAGCCCGCACCGGATGACCTGATCAGCTTCCTCAAGGCCATCCCCGATGGTCGGTACCGGCGTGGGGTGCGTTACCCGCAATGGTTCCTGCTGCTGGTAGCCGTGCTCGGGATCCTGAGTGGCTGCCGCAGTTCCCGAGATCTCGATGCGTTCGCCAGGCGGCACCGTGAGGCGTTGAATCAGGCGCTCGGCCTGGAGTTCAAGCGCTGGCCCTCGGATGCCACCTTCCTCTACCTGTTCAATAAGGCCCATCTCCAGGAATTTGGCCAGGTGCTGCAAGCTTGGATGATCAGCCAGATCCCAGGCGGGGCTGACGGTCTGGACCAGTTGGTCTGTGACGGCAAGACCCTGCGGGGCTCAGCCATCGAGACCGATGATGGCAACCACCGCTTTGTCGCCCAGGTCACGGTGTACGCCCGCGCTCTGGGCGTCGCCCTGGCCCAGAAGGCCTACGACACGCATGAATCCAGTGAGCGTGCCGCCCTCAAAGAGCTGCTGTGCAGCTTGGATCTGGACGGCGTTCTGATCCAGGCGGATGCACTCCACACCACCCGGTCGTTTTTCGGTGGTGCCTCTCCCAGGGGGCCGACGTACTCCTGACCGTGAAATCCAACCAGAAGACCCTTCACCGCCAGGTCGGCTGCCAGTTCCAGGGAAAGCGTCACATCCCGTTCACGGCAACGGATCACGAGAAGCGCCATGGGCGCGACACCGTCTGGGAGCTACGGGCCAGAGAGGCCTCGGAGCACATCAAGGCCAACTGGCCGGGCAGTGCCTGGATCGTGGAGGTAATCACCGACACGCTGACCCGCAAGGGCAAGCGCAGCGTGCGGCGACACCTGTTCCTCACCAGCGTGCGCACCACTCCAGAAGCCTTGCTGCGCCTGATCCGGCAGGGCTGGAGCATTGAGAACGAGTGGCACTGGGCCCGCGACGCTCAACTGGGTGAGGACGCCCATCGCTACGCGAACCGCATCGGGGCTCCGGTGTTCGCCTTCCTGCGCACCATCGTGATGAACCTGCTGCTGCGGGGCGGCTACCGCTCGATTCGCCAGGGCCTGCGGGAGCTGGCCTACGACATCAAGGGAATGCTGACGCTGGGAGGCGTGACGATGGCTGGGGCCACGACTTGATTCATACTTTTAGGCAGCCCTGTCACCCCCCCCGCCCCCCCACCCGGTGGGCGACTGCCCGGTGTCAACTACGTAGGCGGCGCATTGCATCTTTAAAGCTGCTACTCCATTAGGAGGCTGCTGAAAAAGCCAGCCAGCTGCGGGAGAATGGATTAGCGGCGCTGAGTGGATGCGCGGCCAGCCAGTCCTACCAGGACAGACTTCTAATAGGCCCTGCGGAACCGCCCGTTGAACGACTCGGCAAAGCCGTTCTGCCACGGTGATCCTGGCTGGATGTAGACCGTTGCGGTGGTCTTGCTTTCTGCCCAGCGCTTGAGGGCGTGGGCGATGAACTCGGGACCGTTGTCGCTGCGGATGTACGCCGGTGCCGGGTACACCGTGGTGAGCTCCTCCAGCACCGCCACCACGTCTTTGGCCTTGCAGCGCCTGCCGACTCGGATCGCCAGGCAGAGGCGGCTGTGCTCATCGATCACGTTGAGGAACTTGAGTCTGCGGCCGTCGGCCGTGGCATCGAACTGGAAATCCATGGCCCACACCGGTGATCGACGAACACAGCCGCCTTTGCCTCGCCATCCGGGTGGGTCGGCGCTGCAAGGCCAAGGACGTGGTGGCCGTGCTGGAAGAGCTGACCAGCGTCTATCCGGCGCCGACGTTCATCCGGTATGACAATGGGCCGGAATTTATCGCCCAGGCCCTACGCGATTGGTGCGAGGCCAGCGACACCACCAGCACGGCCTACATCGAGCCAGGATCCCTATGGGAGAACGGCTTTGCCGAATCGTTCAACGGACGGTTCCGTGATGAGTTCCTCAACACCGAGCTGTTCACAACAGCTCCCGAGGCTCAACTCCTGGCTGATCGCTGGCGCTGGGAGTACAACACGTTCAGGCCGCATTCGGCCCCCCAGGGGCGTACGCCCCTGGAGGCAGCTCAACCAGGAGCTGCAGCATGATCACGACCACCCACTCTCATAAGCCTGGGCCGATAAAGGGGGTCACGTCACCAGCCCTCCCGCCGCAACAGGCGGTGAGCCATGCGCCGGCCCCAGCGGATGTGCTCAGCGGCGATTTCCCGGAGGCGTTGGCGCAGCTTGGCCTCTTCGATATCGACGACCTTTCCCCCATGGCGCTGGGTGCTGCGGTGCTGCCCTCCCACCCACCTCAGGGATCAGGTGTTGCAAGAAGCTAGTACAGTGATCCCAGTGCCAACAAAGACTGCTCCAATTAAAGCGATGGCCTATTGGCTTGCTCATTTAGATTCTTGCATTTATGAAAGAGCGTATGTGACTGGTCTATGCAGAATAAATTAGCTTCCAATTCCTGTAACCCTTAGAGGCTGCTGATAAAGCGAGAAGATGCCAGCCTCTTGAGCGGTTCTTTCTTGATCGTTGTTGTCGCCGCGTCAATCAGGTTGACCGCTGCCAGAAGCCTGGTGCGCGATATGCACGGCCCTGAATTCTGCTCCGGAGCCCCCCTCTGCCAGCAAAGTTGACGCCTCTCCATTCCGCTCAATTTTCACCAGGGTGGCTTTATGGAGCAGAGCTATGCGTCGCTACAGCGAGGCGGTCAAAGCTGATGTGAGAAGGCGGATGAGTCCGCCACATCGGCAGAGCGTGGCCCAGATCTCGGCAGAGCTGGGAGTCCACGTGGTCACGCTCTACAACTGGAGGAAGACCTGGCGTTTGCAGGGAGAGGTGACTTTCAGGAAAGGTGTCACTCCTGGGCTGCCTTTCAGGCGGCCTGCACCAAAGGTAGCGGCCCTGGTTCATTGAGCTCATCCGTCGGCTGATTGATCCAGACCACCTCCGGTTGACGCCAACACCTGGTTGATCGTGACCAGCGCCTTGGATTGAGCTGTCGGGCTCGTTCGTAGACGACAGCGCGGTGGCGACTGATCTCCACGGCCTGGCCATCGTGACGTTGCTGGGGCGTCACGAATTTGATGCCGCTGTGGCGGTGTTGGTGGTTGTACCAGTCGACGAACGCCGCCACCCACTGACAGGCCTGGTCTTTGGAGGCAAATGGCTTGCGGGGGTATTCAGGCCGATACTTCACCGTCCTGAACAGCGATTCCGAGTAGGGGTTGTCGTTGGACACTCTTGGTCTCGAGAAAGACCTGAGCACGCCCAGTTCTTCCAACCGGCTTTCCAGCGTGGCTGCGCGCATGGCGTTGCCGTTATCGGCGTGCAGGATCAGCGGTTGCTTGCGGCCCTTGCTGATCCGCTCTCTCATGCAGGCCCTGCTCACCAGATCCGCTGCAATGGCTGGATCCTCACGTTCAGCCACATCCCAGGCCACCACCTTGCGGCTCCAGACGTCGATCACCAGGTAGAGGTAAAGCCAGATCCCGCGCACGGTGGTGGGTAGATAGGTGATGTCCCAACTCCACACCTGGTTTGCTCCTGAGGCCCTGAGCCGTGGAACGGGGCGCGGTTCCTGTGGTGGCCTTGCACGACCGCGACGGTGAACCTGGCCATGGGCATGGAGTACCCGGTAAAAGCTGCTCTCCGAGCCGATGTACAGCCCCTGATCGGCAAGAGCTGGCACGATCTGTCCTGGTGGCAGTGAGGCGTACTCCGCCTGGTTGCAGGTAAGCAGGATGCGTTGGCGCTCCTCCTCGCTCAGCTTGTGCGAGATCAGGCGTGGGCTGCCTTTGCGGCGATCGTGACCATCGCCATCACCGATCAAGGCCTTCCGCCATCGCTTGAGTGTGCGCAGGCAGATACCGATCTCGCTGCAAGCGCTGACCAAGCCTGCGCCAGCAGCATGCGCCTCGCTGATCAGCTCGATCGCCTTGCGCCGGTGAGCGGCGCTGGTCAGCCTTCC
>NZ_JBIPMN010000280.1:0-4546 GCF_044369115.1 Vulcanococcus sp.
TCTATCATCCAGTTTAATCTCTTCACTGATCGCGATTCCGACCTCCTCGTCGCATTTTTGAAGTTTTTTCTCTATCTCGGCATCTTCGCTGCAGCTGACAATTAATAAGTGCTCAGACGAGCTTCTACGTACTTCTTCTTCAACTACTCTTAGTTCTTCATTACTTGCGATTATCAGCCATGTATCTGTTTGTCTAGTCTTGCGATTTATGCTTTTCGCGATCATGGTTGAGATTGCGCCAGATATCATCAGTAGAGGCAGAAGGAATTGTGGCAATGTCCGCGCATCGCCCTTTACGCCAAGCCACACCGCTCCCACGGTCAGTCCTGTGACGATGAGCGCCACAATTGTCAATGACGCAAATGACTTGTTCTCTTTTCCGTTCGAGTAGCGTCCGAGTAGATACGAAAAAGTGGTCCAGATCAACACCAATGTTCCTACGGCACCGCTAACTCCAGGCCAGCGTCCTATCTGTTGCCAGAACAGCAGGTTGTACACCGCAATGATCACGCCGCTATCAAGCAGGGCTTGCCCGATCAGCGCCCGTCGTTGTTCCAGCCAGGGCAAGCGTGTTGACATCAGGGTCTCAAGTCTCCATTCGATGGGTCGTTTGCTGCCAACGCTCCCGCACCAAATACAGCGGTCGACGCTTCACCTCTTCAAACACCCGCCCTAGGTATTACCCCAACACTCCTAAACCCAAAAGCTGCACCCCGCCGAGAAAGAGCACGGCGGTCATCAACGAGGCATACCCGGGCAGATCAATGCCGAATAAGAGCGTACGTAACACCATCCACATGCCGTAGAACAGGGCAAGGCAGGCGATTAGTAGGCCGCCCCCGCTGAGTACCTGCAAGGGCACCCGGCTGAAGGAGGTAATGCCATCGAGTGCGAAATTCCAAAGCTTCCAGTAGTTCCAACCGCTCTTGCCCTTGGCTCGGGCGTCGCGCTCGTAGCCGATGGCGGTTTGGCGGAAGCCCACCCAGGCGAACAGGCCCTTCATGAAGCGGCTGCGTTCCGGCAGTTGGCCCAGGGCTTCCACCACAGACCGGTCCATCAGGCGGAAGTCGCCTGTGTCGGCCGGGATGGGGGTGCTGCTCAGACGGCCCATTAATCGATAGAAGCCAAAGGCGGTGAGACGTTTGGTTCGGCTGTCTCCGGCCCTGCGGCGTCGTACGGCGTACACCACGTCAAAACCCTGGCGCCACTGCTCGAGCATTGGACCGATCAGCTCCGGTGGGTCTTGTAGATCGGCGTCTAGGGGCACCACCACATCCCCCTGGGCCGCCTCCAACCCGGCCGTGAGGGCTGCCTCTTTGCCGAAGTTGCGCGACAGGCTGATCACGATCCCCTGCAGTTGTGGCCGCCGTTGCAGTTCCGCCTTCGCGACCGCCAGGCTGCTGTCCTGACTGCCGTCGTCCACCAGCACCAGCTCCCAGGCCAAGTCCAAGGTGGTCAGCACTTGCTCTAAGGCCGCAATCAGCCGCGGCAGGTTGTCGGCTTCGTTGAGAAAGGGCACCACCGCACTCAGCAACGGCTGGGCTGGACGCGGCGTGGTGTTTGGCATAGTGCGGATCGTAGGCAGGCTCAATTGGCTGGGCCGTACGCCAAGGCCACCTGCCAGCGGCCCTGTTGCAGGGGCACCGAGATCCAGCCCTGGGCATCCCGCCCGCCCATGGGCAGGGGTGCGTCCCAGGCGGCCCCTGGCGCCTCCCTTCGCACCCGCACCTGCCAGTTGGGATGGGCCCACTGCAGGATTCGCAGCCGGCCCGGGCCCTGGGCCTGCACCGCCAGCAGCCGTTGCTGTGGGCTGCGGTTGATCAGTTGCACTTGGCCCACCCCCTGGTATTGCGCCCAGGGGTGCTGCGGCCACCTCGGCACCCAGAAGATGGCCAGCCTCGGCATCCAGCTGCCTTCGGGCACCCAAGCGGGGCTGTAATCGGGCACGCCGCTGAGGGCAACGCGGCCGTCGGGCAGTGCTAGGAAACGCTTGCTCAGCTCCCCCTGGCGTGGCAGGGCCTGCACCCCTCTCGGGCAGGGGGTGAGTGGGTCGCAGGCCAGCAGCTGGCGCAGGGCCTGTCGTTCCTGCCGGCTTGGTGCATGGCCTACCCAGTTGGCGGCAAAGCGGCCCAAGCCGTCGGCCCAGAGGCCCGTGGCCGCCAAGGCCATGAGGCCCGCGGCCCAGCGCCTCCGGCCCGTTGGCAGCCCGAAGCTGGCCAATGCACCGGGGCTGCACAGCCACAGCAAGGCCCCCAGCCAGGTGGGAGCCAGCCAGCGCCAGGGGAACTGAATCCGCTGCAGCGGTGAGAGGAGGTCATAGATGGGCTGCGCCGGCGGCAGCATCAGCGCCAGGCCGACCACTGCCACCGCCAGGCCCCACGGGGCCAGCAGCCCGCCGCCGCTGCGCCGCCAACTCCAGCCCCAGCCAAAGCCGCGGAGCAGCAGCAATGCCGCGATCGCCACCCCCTGCACCCACAGCAGATCGGCAAAGGTGCGGGGTCCTCCACCGCCACCAAAAAAAAATTCTGTGCTGAACAGGCCCGCGGGCATCGGCGGCCGCACGGTGCTGAGGGCCTGCAGGGCTGGCCCCCAGAAGGGGGCGGTGATCCCCAGGGCCAGGCCACCGCTCCAGAGCCAGCCCCGCCAGCGCCCAGCCCGCCACAGCCCCAGTCCCGCCAGCAGCCAGACCAGGCCCGTGAGCAGCGCCCCATTCCAGTTGCTGAGGATCACCCCCGTCAGGGCCGCGGTGCTCACGGCGAGCCCCCAGCGGCGACCGCGTTCGAGGCCCACAAGGCCCAGCGCCAGCCACCACAGCAGCGCCTGGGCCAGGGCTTCGGGCCAGGCCCCACGCACGTAGATGTTCACCCACAGGTAGGGGTTCAGGGCGGCGCTGATCAGCAACAGCCAGCGCCAGCCTCCGGGTCTTAGCCAGGCCATGGACAGGAGCGCCGCGCCGATGGAATTGAGCAGCAGGATCAGCAGCAGTCCAGCGGCGATGGCGTGGTCAGGCGGTACGCCGATCAGCATCGGCAGGCCGCTGATCACCCGAAACAGCGGCGGGTAGATCAGCAGCGCAAAGCTGCCCGCTCCGGCCCAGGGCAGATCGCTCCAGGTGGGCCAGAGCCAGCCCGCCTGCAGCTGCCGCACCCAGGCCACACTCCAGCCCAGGTGCAGGAACCCATCGGGGGTGTCGAGGGGGAGTCCCGCCAGCCCCAGGGGCAGCCACACCAGCAGGGCCAGTGCCACAGCTGCCCCGATCAAGCTCCAGCGCCGCATGCAGGCCCCGCAAGGCCTGCCATTCTGGCCCGATGCGCCTGGCTTATTACCTCGACAACCGGGGCATTGCGGGGCGCGGCCCGCTGCCGGATCCATCCCTGGGCAATCCGGGCATCGGCGGCACCGAATACGCCTTCCTGGCCGTGGTGCGGCTGCTGCAGAGATCAGAGCTGGACCCCCTGCTCTTGCTCACGGCTCCCCAGGCGGTGCAGGGCATTGCGGCTGCATCGGTGCAATGCGTGGGCGGCTTAGCGGAGGCCCTGGACAGGGCTGCCGCCGCAAGCGTCTTGGGGCTGGTGTTTCGGCCGGGTTTTGCGGCTCCAGACGATTGGGCTGCTCTGGAGCGTTCGCCGGTGCCTTTGCTGCCCTGGTTGCACAACCTTGGCTGTGAGCAGCAGGGCCGCTACGAAGCCTTGGGGGCCGTTGCGCGATGGCTGCTGGTGAGTGGTGCCCAGCTCGACGCTTTCCGCCACAGCCGCCTCTCCCAGCGCGCGGTGGTGCTGCCCAACCCGGTGGCTGTGCCACCAGCCCAGGGGCAAGGCCGCAGCCTGGAACAGGCCCGCGTGGCAACAGATCTGGCCTACGTGGGGGCCCTGACGCCGTTCAAGGGGTTTGATCGTCTGGCCGCTATTTGGCCTGAGATCGCCCGCCGCTGCCCTGGGTCGTGCCTGAGGGTGTTCGGGGGCGGCGATCTCTACGGCGGGCGGGCCGGGGATTCAGCGCTCACCCCCTACGAGCACCATTGCCGAGAGCTGTTGCAGCGCGGAGGCTTTGCCGAGCGTGTGCAGTTTGAGGGCAGCCGCGGCCTCGAGCGTTATCGGTCCTTCGATCAGGTGGCGGTGGGGGTGGTGAACCCCAGTGGCCGCGATGAAACCTTTTGCCTTGCTGCGGCGGAATTCAGTGCCTGCGGGGTGCCGGTGCTGGCGCCGCGCCGCAACGCCTTGATCCAAACCGTGCAGGATCGGGGCACGGGGGTGTTGGTGCGCAGCGACCAGCAGCTGGCTGTTGCCGCGGTGGCCCTGCTACAGGATCCAGAGAGTGCTTGGCGATTGGGCTCTGCGGGCCAGTGGTATGTGCAGCAGCGATTTTCAGAGCCAGTGGTGCGGGCCGCCTGGCTGCATTTGGCCCAGGAGTTGGTGCAGCAGCAACCGGCCAGGCCCGTGGCGGTGAGCACCCCCTGGTGGCATGAACAGCGCTGGTTGCGCCAGCTCTGGGGCCAGGGCCTGGCCCTGCCAGGCTGGCCCAGCTGGCCGGAGCTGAAGCGGTTGAT
>NZ_JBIPMN010000190.1:0-4543 GCF_044369115.1 Vulcanococcus sp.
CGTGAGCCCCCGCCGCCAGCGGCGCCGCTGGGGCACCACCGTGTTCATGGTGATGATTCACGCCCTCGCCCTGGTGGCGTTGTTGCCCCGCTTCTGGAGCTGGGAGGCGATCGGCACGCTGTTGGTGCTCTATTGGCTCACCGCCTGTGTAGGGGGCACGCTCGGTTACCACCGCCTCCTGGCCCATGGCGCCTTCACGGTGCCCCGCTGGCTTGAGGCGCTGATCACCACCTGCGGCACCCTCAGCTGCCAACACGGCCCGATCGATTGGGTGGGGCTGCACCGCCACCACCATCTCCATTCCGACGATCCGGCCGACCACCACAACAGCCATCTCGGTTTCTGGTGGAGCCACTTCGGCTGGATGCTGCGGGATGTGCCGGCCCAGCGCTACGTGCACCAGCTCACGCCCGACATGAAACGGGTGCCCTACTACCGCTGGCTGAACCGCAACTTTCTGCTACTGCAGCTGCCGCTGGCGGCACTGCTCTACGCCCTAGGCGGCTGGCCCCTGGTGCTGTGGGGCATTCCGCTGCGGCTCGTGCTCGTGTACCACGTGACCTGGCTGGTGAATTCCGCCACCCATCGATGGGGCTATGTCAGCCATGCCAGCGGCGATGGCTCCCGCAACAACTGGTGGGTGGCGCTGCTCACCTTCGGCGAGGGTTGGCATAACAACCATCACGCCTATCCCAGCAGCGCCCGGATGGGGTTCCGCTGGTGGGAGGTCGACCTCACCTGGCAGCACATCCGCCTGCTGCATCGCCTCGGCCTGGCGCGCCGGATCCGCCTGGCCCCACATTTACAGACAAACTGATGCAACCATCTGATCCCATCAAAGTCTTCATCGGCTTCGACTCGAGAGAGGACGTCGCAGTCAATGTTCTGACGGATTCAATCCAGGCTCGTGCAAGCAAGCCCGTACAAATTGGGCAGGTCAGACTGACACAGCTTGAAGGCGTCTACCACCGATCCAAGCATCCACTGCAAAGCACAGAATTCTCCTTCAGCAGATTCCTCGTGCCATGGATCTGTGGCTATCAGGGTTGGGCAATTTTCATGGACGCAGACATGCTCTGCCAAGGGGATATTACTGAGCTCTGGGATCTACGCGACGAGCGCTACGCAGTACAGGTTGTTCAGCACAACCACCACTGCTCATCTGGCCGGAAGTTCCAAGGCATGCCCCAGAGCCCTTACCGCCGTAAGAACTGGTCATCAGTCATGCTCTTCAACTGCGCACGATGCAAAGCTCTTTCACCGCACTATGTGAACACAGCTAGCGGACTCGAACTTCATCAGTTCGAGTGGACCACAACTGAAGAGATCGGCGCTTTATCACCGCAATGGAATGTCCTGGTTGGCGTTCAGGAGGTTCCTGCTGATGCTCGCCTCTTGCACTACACGCTCGGCGGCCCCTGGTTCGATGACTGTCGCTCGATGCCGAGATCAGAGCTTTGGGAAACAGCCCGACAAGCACTCAATCACCCCCTACCGCTCTAACGCATGGTCCTCAACACATCATCCCTTCAGCCACCACAATTCAAAAGCTCCATCTACCTCAGCGCCTACAGCCGCATCAACGGCATGGTGGTTGTGGGAGAAGGTCTGGCTGACCGGCACTTCCGCCTCCTCGCCAGGGCCATTCCGGAAGACCAGCAGGAGCTGGAGAGGCTGGCGGCCATGGAGGGCCGCCACGCCAGCGATTTCGTGGGCTGCGGCCGCAATCTTGGGGTGAAGCCCGATGTGGGGCTAGCCCGGCAGCTCTTCGCGCCCCTGCACGCCCTGTTTCTGGAACGCGACCGCGCGGGCGATCTGGCCGGCTGCCTGGTGATCCAGGGGCTGGTGGTGGAGTGCTTCGCCGTGGCGGCCTACCGCCACTATCTCCCCGTGGCCGATGCCTATGCGGCACCGATCACCGCGGCTGTGATCGCGGATGAAGGCGAACACCTCGGCTATGCCGAGCGCTGGCTGCGGGAGCGTTTTGCCGCCGTGGAAACGTCTGCTGCCGCGATCGCGAAGCGGGCTCTGCCGATCACCCTCAGCATCCTGCAGAGCCTCGCCGCCGACCTCCAGGCGATCGGCATGGATCCGATCGAGCTGCTGGCCAGCTTCAGTGAGCTCTTCCAGCAGGCGCTGGAAACGATTGGTTTCGAGCCGCCTGCGGCCCGGCGGATTTTGGCCGGGGCCGCGGCGGCCATGGTCTGAGCGACGCTCAGCCGACGTTGGCCAACGGCGCCGGAGCGGGAAGCTCCAGCGCCTCATCCATCAGCCAGGCGCTGCTCAGGCTGATGGGCTGCAACTGCCCCCCGAAGCGCAACTGCAACCACTCCGCCGCTCGCGGTTCACGAATCGCCAGAGCCTCGTTGCTGCCCGCGCTGAGCTCCAAACCGCAAAACTGGAGCTCGGCCAAGCGCTCCGGCGACAGATACCAGAGGCCGCCGCTGCCATCGCCGAGATGGCGGCGGCGTTCCTGCATCAATTCGCGCAACTGACCATCACCGCTGAGCTGGCGACTGGGGGCCAGCAACAGCTGCACATCAAGCCGCGACTGGAAGGGCTGAGAGGCGAAGGGATGAGCCATCGGCGCGGCTGCAACGAAATCGCAACCAGAGAACTGCGGAACAACAGTAGCGTTATAACGTTGCCTTAGTTCGCGCCGCGCTGCCGCGGTTGCATCCATGCTTGATTCCACGGCTCAGCTGCCTTCGATCTCCGACCACGCCGGCCCCGCCGACGCCCAGCTGCGCAAGGGCTTCGGCCCGCGGGTGCGCAAGCTGCATGCCCGCATCGGCAAGGCCCATCACCAGGCGGAGGGCATGGTGTTCTCCCGGGCCCTGCTCAACGGCCAGGCTTCGCCCCGCCAGTTGGCCGCCTTGATGCGCGCCCTGGCACCGGCCTACGCCCTGCTGGAGCAGGCAGGACCAGAGCTGGCCTCCGCCCTTGGAGCCCGCTCGATTCCCTGGGCAGCGCTGGAGCGCACCACCGCACTGCAACACGACCTGGCCGCGCTCTCCACAGTGGAGGCCACACCCCCATCGGCGGCCGCTGCGATCTGGCTGGAGCAGCTCCGGCTGCTGGCCCGCCAGGCTCCCCACCGCTTCATGGCACATGTGTATGTGCGCTACGGCGGCGACCTCTCCGGCGGCCAGCAACTGGGGGAGCAGGCCAACGCCATCCTGCGCAACCACGAGCGACCGGCCCTGAACTTCTGGGCCTTTGACCAGGATCGCTCCACCCTCAAGCATCAACTTCACGACGGCTTCGAGGCGATGGACCTCTCCGCTGAAGAAGAAGAGGAGCTGCTGGAGGAAGCCGTTCTGGCCTTCCACACCACCCAGCGCTTGCTGGCTGAGCTGGCCCAGCTGGGCTGAACCGCCTGCGCCATTGATTCCCACGCCCACCCTCCACCTCTGCCATGCCTGCTGCCGCCACCACCACCACCCTCAGCCCAATCGAGCTGCTGCTCAAATACGACAAGCCGGTTCCCCGTTACACCAGCTACCCCACGGCGGCAGCCTTCACCCCGGCGGTGGGGGAGGCGGAGCTGCGGACGCAGTTGGCTCAGCCCACCACGGCGCCGTTGTCGCTGTATGTGCATGTGCCCTTCTGCCGCCATGCCTGCTGGTATTGCGGTTGCAACCGCATCACCACGCAGCTGGGCTCGAAGGTGGTGGAGCCGTATCTCGCGGCCTTGGCCAAGGAACTGGAGCTGATCAGCGCGGCGATGCCACAGCGGCGGCGCCTGGCCCAGCTGCATTGGGGTGGTGGCACGCCCAACTATCTCAATGCCGACGAAACACGGCAGCTCTGGCAACTGATCGAGCGCCATTTCGATCTGGAGCCGGATCTGGAGGCCTCGATTGAGGTGAATCCCGAATTCCTCAGCCGTGATGCGGCCCTGCAGCTGCGTGCCCTGGGCTTCAACCGCATCAGCTTCGGCATTCAAGATGCCGACCCTGAGGTGCAGAAGGCGGTGAATCGGGTGGTGCCGGCCGAGCAGCTGCGGCGGGTGATGGGTTGGCTGCGGGAGGCAGACTTCGCGAGCGTGAACGTGGATCTGATCTGCGGCCTCCCCCTGCAGACCCCCGATCGCTTCCGCACAACCCTGGAGCTGGTGCAGGAGCTACGCCCCGATCGCATCTCGCTCTTCTCGTTTGCCTATCTGCCGGAGCAACTGCCGCTGCAGCGCAAGATCGCGGCTGATGATCTACCGAGCCAGCGGGAGCGGATCGTGATGCTGGAAGACGCGCAACGCCTGCTCTGTTCCGGCGGCTACGAGGCCATCGGCATGGATCACTACGCCCTGGCTGGCGACAGCCTGGCCGCCGCGGCCAGGAGCGGCCGCTTGCACCGCAATTTCCAGGGCTACACCACCGGGGGCGAGCTGGAACTGCTGGGGGTGGGGCCCACGGCGATCAGCCAATTCCCCCACCTGTTCGCCCAGAACGAGCGCGATCTCAAGGCCTACAGCGCGGCCCTGGCCGAAGGGCATCTACCCGTGGAACGAGGCTTGGTGGTGCGCGATCCGGAGGTGCTGGAG
>NZ_JBIPMN010000299.1:0-4508 GCF_044369115.1 Vulcanococcus sp.
AGCTGTTCTCCTAGCACGATCCCTTTCGCGCGCTCGCAGCTGCCTAGGATTTCTTCCCTGCGCTGACCAGGTGAACTGATCGTGATCTGCAATCGGTTGATTGTTCCGACCGATCTAAGTTCTTTTTGAATGATGTCACTTTCACCACCTGTCAGCAGCAGCGCCCACTCCCTGGGTCGGCGTGTTTGTTGCTCGATTCCCCGTTCGGCAAGCGCCGAGAACGTCGCTGTCAATGCCAGCAACGGCAGTACGAAGTTGGGTAGAGCTCGAGGATCCCTGGCTAGGCCCAGCCAAGCTGCGAGCATGGTCACACCGGTGACGATGCCGACAACGCAACCAATCGACCAGAATTGTTTGTCTGTGCTCCCTAATGAGTAGCGCCCCAGCAAGTAGGAGAGTGTGAGCCACAGCGCCACCAACGTTGCAACTGCCCCTGTGATCCCCGCCCATCGATCAAAGCGCAGCCAGAACAGGATGTTGTAGGACCCAACGATGACGATTGCATCGAAGAACGCCAGGCTCAGGAGTGCCCGCCGCTGTTCCAGCCATGGCGCACGCCACCACATGACTAGCCCCTGCCCCTCATGGGTGCTCGGCCCTTCAGTAGCAGCGCTCTGTTCATGGTCCCACCCATCATTGTTGTTCCTGTTGCCATCGTTCCCGAACCAGGTATAGGGGCCGCCGCTTCACCTCCTCAAACACGCGTCCTAGGTACTCCCCCAGTACCCCCAGGCCGATTAACTGGAGACCCCCCAGCAACAGCACCGCCGTCATCAGTGAGGCGTAGCCCGGCAGATCGATCCCGAAGAGCAAGGTGCGGAGCACCATCCAGGCGCCGTAGAGGAGCGCGACTCCGGCGATCAGCAGCCCCCCGCCACTCAGCACCTGCAAGGGGACCCGGCTGAAGGAGGTGATCCCGTCGACAGCGAAGTTCCAGAGCTTCCAGTAGTTCCACCCGCTGGCGCCCCCTTGGCGGGCGTCGCGGTCGTACTGAATCGCTGTTTGTCGGAAGCCCACCCACGCGAACAGCCCTTTCATAAATCGGGTGCGCTCCGGCAACCTTGCCAGGGCCTCCACCACACAGCGATCCATTAGGCGGAAATCGCCCGTGTCCGCTGGAATTGTTGTGCTGCTCAGCCGGCCCATGAGCCTGTAGAAGCCAAAGGCGGTGAGCCGTTTGGTGGCGCTATCGCCAGCGCGGCGGCGGCGGACGGCATACACCACGTCGAACCCTTGGCGCCATTGCTCCAGCATTGGGGCAATGAGTTCCGGTGGATCCTGCAGGTCGGCATCGAGGGGAACCACAACATCCCCTTGAGCCGCCTCCAGGCCTGCTGTGAGCGCCGCTTCCTTACCGAAGTTGCGTGACAGGCTCAGTAGGGAGGCGCGGATCTGCGGGCGCCTCTGCAGTTCCCGTTTGGCCACCGCTAGGGAGTCGTCGCGGCTTCCATCGTCCACCAGCACGAGCTCCCAGGGGAGTCCGATCTCCTCCAGCACCTGCTCCAGGGTGCTGATCAGCCTCGGCAGGGTGGCGGCCTCGTTGAGGAACGGCACCACCGCACTCAGCATGGGGTTGGCTGGACGGATAGAGCTGCAGGCCATGGCGGGATCGTACGGGCGCTCAGTGCAGGCGCTCGTACGTCAGGCCCACCTGCCACAGTCCGGGTTCTAAGGGCACGCTGATCCAGCCCTGAGCATCGCGGCCGCCCTTCGCCAGCGGTGCGCTCCAGGAGCCTGCCGGTTTGTTCCCCTGGGCCGCGGCACGCCACTGCACGCGCCAACTGGGGTGGGCCCACTGCATCAGCCTGAGGCGCCCGGGTTGGTTGGCTTGCACCAGCACCGTGCGTTCCTGCGGACCCCTGTGCAGAAGATCCACCTGGCCAGCACCTTGGAACTGAGCCCAGGTGTTTTGGGGCCATCGGGGCAGCCAGAAGATTGCTAGCCGCGCGTTCCAGCTCGCATCCGGAATTCCCGCAGGGCTGTAATCGGGTACGCCACTGAGGGCGATGCGCCCGTCGGGCAGGGCCACGAACCGTTTGCTCAGTTCGCCCTGCGCCGGCAGGGCTTGAACACCATCGGGGCAAGGCCGCAGCGGATCACAGGCCAGTAGGCGGCGCAGGGCCCGTTGCTCCAGGCGGCTGGGGGCGTGCCCCACCCAGTTGGCGGAAAAGCGTCCGAGGCTGTCACCCCAGAGCCCAATGGCCGCCAGGCCCAGCACGGCGATGCCCCAGCGCCGCCGGGCGGGTTGGGGTTCGAGGGCCCCAGGGCTGCACAACCACAGCAGGGCGCCGAGCCAGGCGGGGGCCAACCAACGCCAGGGGAATTGGATCCGCTGCAGGGGTGTGAGCAGGTCGTAGACCCCTTGGGCATGCGGCAGCATCAACGCCAGGCCCAGCACCGCGATCCACAACCCCCAGGGGGCCAGCAGGTTGGAGCGCGGGTTGTATCGCCACCCCCGCCAGCCCCAGCCCAACCCGCGCAGCGCCAGCAGCAGCGCCAGGCAGAGCCCCTGGACCCACAGCAGGTCCGCGAAGGTGCGTGGCCCGCCGCCGCCGCCAAAGAAGAATTCCGTGGTGAACAACCCCGCCGGCATGGGCGGGCGCACGCTCCCCAGGGCCAGCAGGGCCGGTAGCCAGAAGGGGCTGGAGAGGCCCAGGGCCAGGCCACTGCTCAGCAGCCAACTTCGCCACCGGCCTTGGCGCCAGAGCCCGAATCCCGCCAACGCCCAGATCAGCCCGGTGAGCAGGGCCCCATTCCAATTGCTGAGCACGATGCCCGCGAGGGCTGCTGTGCTCAGGGGAATACCCCAGCGGAGCCTCCGTTCGAGCCCCAGCAGCCCCAGCGCCAGCCACCACAGCAACGCCTGGGCCAGGGCCTCCGGCCAGGCTCCGCGCACGTAGAGGTTCACCCACAGATAGGGGTTGAGAGCGGCGGTGAGTAGCAGCAGCCAGCGCCACCCCCCTGGCCGCAACCAGGCCTGGGCCAGGGCCGCTGCGCCGAGGGCATTCACCAGCAGGATCACCAGCAGGCCGCTGGCGATCGCCTGGTCGGGCGGTACCCCGATCAGCATGGGTAGGCCACTGATCACCCGAAACAGCGGCGGATAGATCAGCAGGGCGAAGCTGCCGGCCCCCGCCCAGGGCAGATCACTCCAGGTGGGCCACAGCCAGCCCGCCTGCAACTGGCGCACCCAGGCCACGCTCCAGCCCAGATGCAGGAAGCCATCCGGGGTGTCGAGCGGTAGGCCGGCCACCCCTAGCGGAAGCCACACCAGCAGCGCCAGGGCTATAGCTGCAGCCGCTAACCGCCAACGCCCCATGGCCACCCGTGCAAGGCCTGCCATTCTGGGCTGATGCGGCTGGCCTTTTTCCTCGACAACCGGGGCATTGCCGGCCACGGTTCCCTGCCGGACCCCAGCTGCGGCAACCCCGGCATTGGCGGCACGGAATACGCCTTCCTGGCGGTGGTGCGGCTGTTGCAGGGATCGCCGCTGCAGGCGCAGTTGTTGCTCACGGCCCCCCAGCTGGTTCAGGGGATCGATCCCGCCTGCGTGGCCTTGGTGCCCGGGCTGGCGGGGGCCATTGAGCCTGCTCGGGGTTGTTTGGGTTTGGTGTTTCGCCCAGGCTTTGCCGACGCGGCGGATTGGGACGCCCTGGAGCACTCGCCAGTGCCGCTCCTCCCCTGGCTGCACAACCTGGGCTGTGATCAGCAGGGCCGCTATGAGGACCTAGCCGCCGTGCGGCGTTGGCTGTTGGTGAGTGGCGCCCAGTTGGATGCCTTCCGCCACAGCCGCCTGGCCCGCCGGGCCGTGGTGCTGCCCAACCCCGTGGCGGTGCCCCCTGCGCAGTGCTTGCCCCGTGCGCTGGAGTGGGCCACCGCCGCAAGGGATCTGGCCTATGTGGGGGCCCTGACCCCCTTCAAGGGGTTTGATCGCCTGGCTGCCCAGTGGGCCGCCATCGCCCGCGCTTGCCCCGAGGCGCGCCTGCGGGTGTTCGGCGGGGCGGATCTTTACGGCACCCGCGCGGCCTCGGCAGTGCTCACCCCCTACGAGCGCCATTGCCGCCGGCTGCTGGAGCGGGGGGGCTACGCGGATCGGGTGCTGTTTGAGGGCAGCTGTGGCCTAGAGCGCTATCGGGCCCTGGAGCGGGTGGCGGTGGGGGTGGTGAACCCCAGCGGCCGCGATGAAACCTTTTGCCTGGCCGCGGCGGAATTCAGCGCCTGTGGCATCCCCGTGTTGGCGCCGCGCCGCCATGCCCTGATCCACACGGTGCAAGACCAGCGCACCGGGGTGCTGGTGAACTCGGATCAGCAGCTGGCGGCTGAAGCCATCGCCCTGTTGCGCAACCCCCAGCGGGCCTGGGGTTTGGGGGCTGAGGGCCAGCGGCATGTGCACCAGGCCTTTGGGCCGGAGGCGGTGCAACGGGCCTGGCTGCGGCTGGCTCAGGAGCTGGTGGAGGGGCACGCTCCGGAGCCCGTGCCCGTGAGCACCCCCTGGTGGCACGAGCAGC
>NZ_JBIPMN010000191.1:0-4501 GCF_044369115.1 Vulcanococcus sp.
TCTGATCCATTTCCAGGCTTTTTCCTCACTAAGGTTTGCTGGTTCTATTCCCTTGTTAAGCGTCCTCATCTCCTTAATCACTAGCTCCATCGATCTGACCGAGGATGGACTGGGATCCCCCTTAGCTCGCTGCCTTCTAGTCCTCCACGCCTCAAGGGCCTCCTCCCAAGTCGGACCTATCTCCCGTGCGTCGCGGTTTTTGATCGCCCTTTGTATTTGCTGCTGCATTGAAGAGGGGTTCCAGGTGCCCGTCCTCACGTCTTGCTCCACTTCCTTGCCGCTCAGCTCTTCAACGGCTTCCAGCATCGAGTTGTAGCCCTGTTCCACCGAGCCAAACCACTCCTCTGCCTCTACCCTCAACGCCGCTCGAGTTTTTGTGATCAGCCCAAACTCCACCTGCATCTCGGCGTACACCCCTGGGAAGCGTCTACGTGCCTCCGTAAGGTCCGTGGTCCCAAGGCTCCTGACTGAGTACCGGTAGCCGGACCGCTTTGTCTTGTCCGGGACTGCTAGCCGTGCATACCAGCCGTTCTTCCCGGGTCTTCGGTATGGCCCTGGCTGAGCTGCCACCGGATTGGCTTCGAGGAGTTGTTACCCTAAGTTGTTACCCCTTGCTATCGTCTGGCCCAGTTCCATCTGCCCGTCAGGCTTTTACGCCGCGCCCGCGCCAACTACTACTACGGGCAGCTGCAGGTGGTGCGTGAACTCAAGGACGCGCTCGGCTGAAGCCAAGCCGCCTTACCCGCCGCCCCTGCCCTGGCCGGATTTCCCGCCGCCCGCTCGTCCTCCGCGTCCGGGTGAGCGTCGTAGCAGTCCCTGAAGGCGGCGCTCTTCTTGCGGAGACACTGAGCGCCATTGACCGGGCTCCAAGCCCTCGAGGCTTAGGGGGGCTTCGCCATCCATCAGATCGATGGCCACCCGCAGCAATCTCAGGGTGGGTAGCCCCACGGCGGCTGTCATCCGCCGCACCTGACGGTTGCGGCCTTCCCGCAGCTCGATCGCCAGCCAGCTGGTGGGGATCTCCTTGCGTTCGCGGATGGGGGGATTGCGGGGCAGTAAGCAGGGGTCGGCGATCGAGCTGGCCCTTGCTGGCAGGGTGCGCTGCCCTTGAATCACCAGTCCCTGCGCGAGCTGCTGCAATTGCTCGGGGGTGGCGATGCCTTCCACCTGAACCCAGTAGCGGCGCCAGTGGCCCCAGGCAGGATCGGTGAGTCGCTGCTGCAGACGCCCGTTGGCGGTGAGCAAGAGCAACCCTTCGCTGTCGGCATCGAGTCGGCCAGCGGCATAAACATCGGGAACGGGGATGTGCTCTGCCAGGCACCCCCAGCGGCTACCCGGCTCCGGGGTGAACTGGCTCAGAACCCCGTAGGGCTTGTGGAACAGCAGCGTGCTCAGGAGGCCTGGCGAGCGCGCCACAGGTTCACCACCCCAATCGAAATCAGCAGCAGGCCCAGATCCATCGACACAGGAGGCAGGACCATCGAAACCTTGGCTCGGTTGGGCTTTGTGAGCGCCGACCCTAGCGGTTTAAGGGCGCAAACTAGCCTGGTCACCCTCGAGCAGCCCGCAGGCCACCAATGCCTCTGCCGGGCTGCCGGAAAGCTCACCAAGTTCCGCATTAAGCTGCTCGCCGGTGACAAGGTGCTGGTGGAGATCAGCCCCTACGACCTCAGCCGCGGCCGTATCACCTACCGCGAGCGCAATGCCGCTGCCGGCGGGCCTCGCCCCGGTGGCAACCGCCCCGGCGGCCCCCGTCGCCGCTGATCGGCAACTCAGCGCACTGTTCAAGCGCATTGTTCAACAGCTCTCTGGCTGAACGGCATGACTCGTCGCTCAGCGTTTCTGTAGCCCCGAGATCTGGTCCCGGGGTTTTTGCGTTGGTGCTCTGGCGAACCTGGGTGCCGCTGAAAGTTGCGTGTTTGGCCTGCTGTCCAGGTCGGGATATCCATGGATATCCCGACCTGGACAGTGCAGGAAACATGAACTCCCGCCTAGGTCTCCGCTCAGAGGCTGAACGCTGAGCAGCAGCTCCCCCCACCCTTCAAGCCACAACGGTGCCGAGGAGCTGCTCGATGGCGGCCTTGAACTCGCTGCGTTGCTTCACCCCGCGGAACTGCTGCTTCAGTTCCTTCTGGAAGAACAGCTGCACGGTGGGGGTGCCGCTCACCCCCGCCTGCTGGGCAATCTCCTGATCGGCTTCGATGTCGATTTCAACGCCCTGAGCGCGGCCACCGAGCTCGTCGAGCACGCGCTTGAGCTGCGGTTTAAGCACGTGGCAGGGGCCACAGGTGGGGGAGGTGTACACGACCAATAGGGGCTTTTCGCTGTCGTGATACAGCTTGCGCAGGGCATAGCCGCCCTTCTGCCACAGGGCATTGGGGTCGAAGTTGGCTTCATCGCTCACGGCGGTGCGCTGCACTTCACCCACCTCGGCGGGATCCACCGGGTCTTGGCTCACGGTCACAGCGAGGTCGTAATGGGTGAGCCAGCGCTCAGCCGCCAGGGCTGCCTGGCAGCCGCTGCCGGCTGCAGTAATGCCCTGACGCCATTCCGCATCCGCCACATCGCCGGCGGCAAACACGCCATCCAGGCTGGTTTCGGGCCGGCCGGGTTTGGTCACCAGGTAGCCGTGGCCATCTACGTCCAGCTGGCCTCGCACCAGGCGGGTGTTGGGGGTGTGGCCAATGGCGTAGAAGAGGCCTCGCACGGGCACCTGTTCGGAGCCGCCGCTGCCATCAGTGGCGACCAGCTCGATGGCCTCAAGCCACTCGCCGCCGCTGCAATCGCGGATCTGGCGGTTCCAGTGCACGGTGATGTTCGGATTGGCCAGCACCCGATCGGCCATGGCCTTGCTGGCCCGCAGCTGGCCAGAGCGCACCACCAGATGCACGCGGCTGCCGTATTTGGTGAGGTATACCGCCTCCTCGCAGGCAGAGTCGCCGCCACCTACCACCGCCAACTCCTCATTGCGGAACTGCGGCGTAGCGCCATCGCAGATGGCGCAGGCGCTGATGCCCGAATTCCAGAAGCGCTCTTCGCTGGGCAGGCCGAGGCGGTTGGCGCTGGCGCCCGTGGCCAGGATTACCGACTGTGCCTCGATGGTCTGGCCGTCGGCCTGGATGCGGAAGGGGCGCTGCGACAGGTCGATGTTGTCGGCGTCTGCCTCCACCAGGCGGGTGCCCCAACGCACGGCCTGAGCCTTCAGCCGATCCATCAGATCTGGGCCGAGGATGCCGTCGGGGAAGCCGGGGAAGTTCTCCACGTGGGTGGTGGTCATCAGCTGACCACCGGGAATGCCGCCATCCTGGAAGCCTGTGATCACCACCGGCCGCAGGTTGGCGCGGGCGGCATAGATGGCCGCGGTGTAGCCGGCAGGGCCCGAGCCCACGATCACCACGTTCTCAACGGAAGCGCCCGTCGCGGCGCTGGCAGTGGCTTCAGTCACGGCTTAAGCGGATCGACTTCGCTTAAGAGCGTAGCGCCGAGGTTCCGGTGCTGGAGGAGTGCTGGGTGCCCTTTGAATTGGCGAGCAGTTGAACTGACGTGCAGATGAACTCGCGCGCAGATGAACTGACGTGACGTTCGCCTGACGCCAGGCGTGTTTGACGCCCAAGGAAAAACCCTTTAGGTTTTCTTCAGATTTCGAGGATTCCGTCGCTCTCGCTGCTGTCGCTTGATTTCTTCAGTTCGTTGAAATCGGGAACCATCAGCACCTGCTCGGCCATCAGCTCGGGATGCTGATCCACGCAGAGGATCCATTCCCTGAATTCCTCAGTGAGCGCATAGCTGTCTTCATAGCGCTCGCGGTCGTCGAGGCTTGCGATGCGGGCGGCCGACCAGTTGATGGCAACGGTGAGACGACGCTGGATGGAGCCTTTCATGGGTGTCCCGCGATCGCACCACGCTGGTCGGCCGATGGCCCCATTTGGGTGCGCTTTCGCACAACGTCGCACTTTTTGCTGCAATTGAATGTATTTACCGCTGCACTCGGAAGTTGGGTAGCTGTGGCCCGCGCATTCGGATCACAGCGCCAGCGCCATCTTCGAGGGCCTGCAGGGGTAGAACTGGTGCTCGTCCGGCGCCGCTCGCGACCGGTTCGGCCTCCACGGTTTTGGGCTTGAGCACGTAGGGCTCGCTCAGCGACCAGGTGCGCGCATACTGCATCAGCAGTGGATCTGCCGGTGCGAACACGTACGAGGGGTGCCTGGGCACCATCTCCAGGGCCGAACGCTCGGCATCCATGCGCACCGCCCGGGTGATGCCCTGCACGAAGCGGGTCCGCGTCACCACCGTGGTGAGGTAAGCCACCACCCGCAGCCGCGGCGCATCGAAGCCTTCGGCGCACATATCAATGCTCACCAGCCAATCGGCCTCGCCGGCCTTGAAGGCCTCCATGCGCTGAGCGGCATCCGGATCCTGCGAGTGCACCAGGTGCACCCGATCACCCTCCTCCTCCAGCAGGCCGCAGATGCGGCGGGCGGCGCAGAAGGCCAGGTTGTCG
>NZ_JBIPMN010000045.1:0-15245 GCF_044369115.1 Vulcanococcus sp.
GACCGCTTGGCGGACTTACGGGTGAGACCGGGAAGGTCTCCCAAGCGCCGCGTGATCCTCAGACGAGGGCCGCGGTAGCGAGACATAGAAAACCGTGATGGTTGGGCAGTCGGGCGAGGCTGAGAGCCGAAGGCTGGCGAGCGCTCTTGCGAGAATCCCGCAAGCAGGCAGCTCATCCAGCGGGCTGATGCCACGCCAGTGGTCGATCCTATCGCTCGGCCCTGGTTCCACCCTCGCGCTGTCCATGAACCAGCTGCTGCAACGGTTGCTCCTGGCCTTGATCGGCATCTACCGCCAGTTCATCTCACCGCTGCTGGGCCCGCCCCGCTGCCGCTTTATCCCCAGTTGCAGCGCCTATGGCCTTGAAGCGATCGAGCGTCACGGCCCCTGGCGTGGGAGCTGGCTCACCTTGCGCAGGCTGCTGCGCTGTCATCCCTTCACCCCTTGCGGCTGCGACCCGGTGCCCGACTGATGGCTGAGTTGGTGCTGATCACCCGCGAGGGCTGCTGCCTCTGCGACGGCCTCGAGGAGAAGCTTTTGGCTTTAGGCCTGGCCTACACGCGCCTCGATGTGGATGCCGATCCAGCCCTAAAGGCGCGTTTTGACTTCGAAGTGCCTGTGCTGCTGCGGCGTGAGGGGGCAGCGGAGCGGGTGTTGCCGCGCCTGTCGCCGCGCCTGTCAGCGCATCAGCTGGGCACTTGGCTGCAGGAGCAGGGCCTGCCCTGACGCCGGCGGTTGCCTCAGTCTTGCTTGAGGCTCACAAGACTGGTTGCAGCGGCAACGTTGGATGCCTGGATTGCGCCTAAAACAAGCGCATCAGCGCTGCCGCCATGTCCGATCGGCTTCACCCTCTGCTGCGTCAGGTTGGCCTGGCGGTGCCGCCGGGTTTGGCCAACGGTGAGGTGACCAGCGTCAGCTGCGACTCGCGGCGCGTGGGCCCCGGCACCGTGTTCGTGGGATTGCCGGGTGCGCAGGTGGATGGCGGGCTGTTCTGGCCCCAGGCGCTCCAAGCCGGTGCGGTGCTGGCAGTGATCGGCCGTGCTGCGGCGGAGGCCTGCCCTCCCGCCGATCACGATCCGGTGCTGGTGGTCACCGAACCCGTTGCTCGCTGGGCCGGACTGCTGGCGGCGGAGTTCTGGCAGCAGCCCAGCCAGCGCCTGCACCTGATCGGGGTGACCGGCACCAACGGCAAAACCACCACCACCCATCTGATCGAACATCTCGCCGCCCATTGCGGCATGCCCTCCGCCCTGTTTGGCACGTTGGTGAACCGCTGGCCGGGGCACAGCGTTACCGCACAACACACCACGGCTTTTGCCGATGTGCTGCAGGGGCAGCTGGCTCAGTCTGTTGAGGCTGGTTCCCAGGTTGGAGCGATGGAGGTGAGCTCCCACGCCCTGGATCAACAGCGCGTGAGTGGCTGCCGGTTCGCGGGGGCGGTGTTCACCAACCTCACCCAGGACCACCTCGACTACCACCCGTCGATGGAGGCCTACTTCGAGGCCAAGGCCAGCCTGTTCAGTTCAGGCTTCCTCGAGCTGAAGCCAGGCCAGGCCACAGCAGTGGTGAATGTGGATGATCCCTGGGGCGAGAAGCTGGCCCAGCGGCTGGGCAACCATGCCTGGCGTAGCTCCCTGCAGGAGGGCAGTGATACGGAGCTGCGGATGGAGCAGCTGCAGTTCAGCTCCGAAGGTGTGAGCGGCGTGCTGGTAAGCCCAATGGGGAGCGGGCGTTTCCAGTCGCCGTTGCTGGGGCGCTTCAACCTGATGAATCAGCTGCAGGCGGTGGGTGCGCTGCTCCAGCAGGGCCTGCCCCTGGCGAACCTGCTGCAGGGCCTCACCAGCTTCCGTGGGGTGCCGGGCCGCATGGAGCGGGTGGGCGTTGGCCGGGCGGAGTGCTGTGAAGGCTCCTTGCCAGCGGTGCTGGTGGATTACGCCCACACACCCGATGGCCTCGAAAGTGCCCTGAAGGCGTGCCGGCCGTTTGCTCGGGGGCAGTTGATCTGCGTGTTCGGCTGCGGTGGTGATCGCGATCGCACCAAGCGACCGCTGATGGGTTCGATTGCCGCGCGCCTGGCGGATCAGGTGGTCGTCACCTCCGATAACCCCCGCACCGAAGACCCTCAGCAGATCCTCAACGATGTGGTCGCTGGCATTCCTGAGGGCGTGGCGGTGCAGGTGGAGGCTGATCGGGGCCGGGCCATCGCAACTGTGGTGGCGGCTGCTCAGCCGGATGATCTGGTGCTGATCGCCGGCAAGGGCCACGAGGATTATCAGATCCTCGGCACCACCAAGATCCACTTCGACGACCGCGAAGAAGCAGAGAAAGCGCTGCGGGAGCGGCCCTGTTAAGCGAGATCGCTCAGGGCTTCCAGCAGCTTTCCGATCTCCGCTTCGGTGGTGGTGATGTGGGTGCAGGCCCGGAGGCAATCGGGATCATCCAAGCGGCGGATCCAGAGGCCCTGCTCGCCAAGGTGCTCTACCACTGAGCTGCTGGTGCGCCCCGCCAGCGTGAAGCTCACGAGCCCTGCCGGCGGCGGCTCCGGCAGCAGGGTGCTCACCCCCGCAATCGTTTGCAGCCCCTGCCAGAGCCGGCGGCTGCCCGCCTGAATTCGCTCCAGCCGTTGGGCTGCTGTGCCCTCCGCCGATAGCAGCTCCAGCGAGGTGGCCAGGCCGCTGCAGAGCGGCACGCAAGAGGTGGCCACCTCAAAGCGGCGGGCATCGCTGTGGAAGCTGCTGGCGGCGGAGGCCTCGTGGCGCAGGCTGCGCCAACCGATCAGGGTGGGTTGCGCCTGATCGAGCAGCCGCTCTGAGAGAGCCACACCGCCGAGACCCTCCGGCCCGCAGCACCACTTGTGGCCGGTGAAGGCATAAATGTCGGCGGCGGCAGCGGCCTCTTCTACGGGGATCGCCCCCATCGATTGGGCTGCATCCACCAGCAACCAGGGCCGGCTGGGCTGCTGCTGAAGTCGCTCGGCCACAGCGGTGATCGGCATCACGCTGCCACTGTTCCAGAGCAGATGGGAGAGGGCTACGAGCCGTGTTTGCGGTGTGAGCGCCTGCTCTAGCGAGGTGAGCACCGCTGCAGCCAAGGTGCTTTGGCCATGGGTTTTGCAGAGCTCCAGCACCGGCAGCCAGCGGATCTCAAGCCCTTCGCGCCGCGCCAGTTCCTGGCAAGCCGCCACCACGCCGGGGTGTTCGCAGTCGCTGATCAGCAGCTGATCACCAGTGGACCAGGGCAGGCCCCAGAGCGGCAGTACGCAGCCGCTGGTTACGTTTTCCGTGAGGGCCAAGCGGTGAGGCCCCACGCCACAGAGCGCCGCCAAGGCTTGGCGCACCCGTGCGGTTTCCCGTTCGATGAAGGGCCACACCGCTCCGGTGAAGGGCCCTATCTCCTGAATGCGCTGCCAGCTGGCGGTGATCGCTTGCAGCGAAGGAGTGGGCAGAGGCCCTTGCCCGCCGTAGTTGAAGTAGGTCTTGTTGGCGAGGGCGGGGCAGAGGGTGCGCATGCCTGCGGGTTAGATCACCTGCCCCACCATGACCGCTGCGACGGCGGAGAAGAGGGTGATGCTGAGCGCGGTGAGCGGGTTCTGGCCCTGGGCGACGGCGAAGCTGGTGATCACGCCGGCGCCGAGGCAGGCAACTGCCAGTTGGGTGGTGAGGGCTGGGCGCTGCTCCATGGGCTTGGACTCGATTGCGGGCAGCTTGCTGGCGGCAATCGCTCCAGGCCTGAGTTCTTTACCTGGCGTTGGTCTTCGTTACGCGGCGCAATGTCAGCTGCGCTGACGGGTGGAGGCTGGCCTGGCGCGGCCGCTGCTGGCCCATTGCTGCAGCGCTTCCAGTTGTTCGCGTGCGGTGCGCGAGAGCGGCACCAACTGAGCGGCGGCGCTGATCAGATCGCTTTCGCCGAATTCGCGCTGCTCGCTGAAGGCCTGGTGCATCGCCTCGATCACCACTTGCTCCAGCTCGGCGCCAGAGAAGCCTGCCGTGCGGTCGACCACCACCTCCAGCGGCAAGCTGTGATCGGGGCGGCGGCGCCTCAGCTGCAGATCGAGGATGGCGCTGCGCTCTGCTGCATCCGGTAGGTCGAGCAGGAAGATTTCATCGAAGCGGCCCTTGCGCAGCAGCTCTGGGGGGAGTGTCTCTACCCCATTAGCGGTGGCCACCACAAACACGGCGCTGCTCTTTTCCGCCATCCATGTGAGCAGGCTGGCCAGCACCCGCTGGCTGGTGCCGCCATCACTGCGGCCATCACCGGTGGCGCCGAAGCCCTTGTCGATCTCATCGATCCAGAGCACGCAGGGGGCCATGGCCTCGGCCCGCTGGATCATGTCGCGGGTGCGTGCTTCGGAGGCGCCCACCAGCCCGGCGAACAGGCGGCCAACATCGAGGCGCAATAGCGGCATCGCCCAGCTGTGGGCGATCGCCTTGGCCGTGAGTGATTTGCCGGTGCCTTGCGGGCCCACCAGCAGCACGCCACGCGGGAGCGGCAGGCCGTAGCGGCGTGCGTCATCGCTGAAGGCCATGTGGCGCTGCTCCAGCCAACGCTTCAGGGCGTCCAGGCCGCCAATATCGGCGGGGGTGGCTTCGGTAGGGCAGTACTCGAGTAGCTCGCTGCGGGCGATGGCCTGGCGTTTTTCCTCGAGCACTTCATCGAGGTCAGCCAGCCCCAGCTCGCCGCGGCTGGCGAGCCCCCTGGCTGCCACCTGGCGGATGCGCTGCTCGCTCAAGCCGCTGCAGCTGTGGCTGAGCTGCTCGAGCACTGACACATCCAGGGTTTTGCCGCTGGCCTGAGCGATGTTGCGCAGCAGTGCCTCGATCTCCTGCTGATCCGGCAGGGGAAGATCCAGCAAGGTGATGCATTCATCGAGATCGCGGGGCGGCTGCCAGTCGGCGGCTGTGATCACCAAGGTGTGGGGTTGCTGGCGCAGGCTGGTGGCCAGGTTGCGCAGCTTGCGGCAGATGCTGGCGTCCTCGCAGTAGCGGTGGAAGTCGTGCAGCATCAGCAGCGCCGGCTGCTCCGCAGGTAGGGCCGCCAAGCTCTCGAGCGCGGCGAGCGGATTGCGGGCTGCTTCGCCATCGCGGCCCGGCCAGCCCTGCAGGCCACTGATGAAATCCCAACGGGCCAGAGCTCGGTTGCCGAGGCGCTTGCCTGCGGCGGCCAGCAGGGCGGCGATGCGCTCCTCCTCCTGGCTGCGAATCCAGAGGATGGGGGTTCGCGCCCGGATCAGCAGATCGAGGTGGTCGGCCCAGACCTGGCTCATGGCTGCAGCTTCTTCAGGGCCGCCCAGCGCGGATCGATCGGTTCGTCTTCGGCTGGAGCACCCAGCAGCTCGGGGCCGGGGCAATCGCTGCCGCAGCGGTTCACCAGCGGCAGCTGCAAGCTGAGCTGCTCAAACAGCCAATGCTCAGGGTCGAAGTTGCCGGTGGGATCGAGGCTTTCGGTGAGAGCGTCGGGGTCGAGCTCAAGCACGTCACTGCCACCCTCCAGCAGGGTGGCAGCGGCGATGCCCTCAAGCCGTGACTGATCGCCCAGCCATAGCACCTCATGGTGCGCGAAGCTCAGGGGGTGGTTGTAGTGCTGAAGGCAGCGATCGCAGCGCAGGGTGATGATCGTGCTGGCGTGGCCACCGACCTCAAGGATGTTGCCGCGATGAACGGCCCGGAGTTCACCCCGCACGGGTGTGAGGCTCTCCAGCTCGCTGAGGGTTTGATGCACATGCCAGCTGCGCCCTTCGGCCAGGGGCCGCAACTCCTGCAGCGGCACAGGCTGCAGGGGATCCCCCACGGGCTGCGCTGCGGGTCGCGCTGCGCTCATTGGCTCACTTCTTGCCCTTGGGCTCAAAGGGCAGGCGCTCGCTGCCACTCACGGTGGCTGTGACCGTTTTCGCTTCGGCCGCAAGCTGCTGATCGAGGATCGCCTGCAGGTTGTCGGGCAGGGCCTCGCGGGTGAGCAGGAAGGTTTGGGTGGCCTGGAAGATGTTGGCCACCACCATGTAGAGCAGCACGCCAGCGGGCAGCGGGAAGAACAGGAACATGCCGGTGATCATCACGGGCGTGATCTTGTTGGCCGTGGCCTGCTGCGGATTGGCGGGCATCCCCATCCCAGAGAGGATTTGGCTCACAAACAGGCTGGCGCCGAAGGCGGCAACCAGGATGGCGATATCCCAGTTGATGGCGCCATCGGTGTAGAAGCCCACCTGGCCGAGCGCCTTGATGAACAGGAAGCCGCTGCGAGCTGCCAGGCCGGGGATTTTGGCTTCCACGGTCACATCGCCGGGGGCGATGGCGTGGATGGTGCCGTTCTGATCCACGCTCGCCAGGCCTTCACCCTTAGTGACGCTCCAGGTGGGTGTGAAGGCGCTGCCGTTCTCCACGCCGCTGAGCACCGAGGCGAAACTCGAGCCGTCTTTGGTGTGGAGGCTCACGGTTTCGATGTCACCCACGCCGAGCTTGTTGCCCTTCTCAAGGGTGGCCACCACCGGCACGTGATTGGTGGCGGTCACGAAGATCGAGTGGCTCGGGCTGTTGAACGGCTTGGGTTCAACCGCGGCGATCTGTTCAGCCGGCAGAACCTTCAGGTTGAGGGTGTAAGGCACATCGGCGAACGGTGATCCGCGCAGCGTGGCGAACAGCGCGAACAGGATGGGCATCTGCACCAGCAGGGGTAGGCAACCCGAGAGCGGGCTGCCGAACTCCTTCATCAGCGTCCCCAGCTCCTCCTGTTGCTTCTGGGGATTGTTGGCGTACTTGGCCTTGATCTCGGCCTGGCGCTTCTGCATCACCGGCTGGGCGATGCGCATGCGCCGAGCGCTGCGGATCGAGCCGGCACTGAGGGGGAACAGCGCCAGGCGGATCACCACGGTGAGGGCAATGATCGCCAGGCCGTAGCTCGGCACCAATCCGTAGAAGAAGTCGAGGATCGGCAGCAGCAGATTGTCGGAGATGTAGCCGATCACGGCGTGTGCAGGTCCGGGGAGAAGGGGAGTGGAGCCAGTGTGTCAGGCGGATGGCTCAGGCCGCCGCGTTGTTGTTGAAGCCGGTTTTGTTGCTGGCCTTGGAAGCCGAGCTGGCCGCCATCCGCTCTTCGATGTAGGCCTCAGCGTTCTTGTAGTGGGGCACGGCGCGCATCTCGAGCTTGGTGCCGTCGTTGAGCACCAGCACCATGTCGCCCCAGAAGCCGAGGCCGCGGGCCACGGAGCGCACCTCGCGGATCTGGCTGTACACCACCTGGCTGCGGTCGCGGCCAAGCCAGCCACCGCTCACTTCCACGCGTCGGCTGGTGATGCGAAAGCGCAGCCAGAGAGCTCGCACGATCGCTCCTACAGCAAAGGGAATGCCGATCAGGGTGAGGCCGAACAGCAGGTTGGTGATCAGGTCGCCCTTGGCGGGCCCGCCTGCGTAGAAGACGTCTTCGTTGATGCTGGCTCCGGGAGCCACCGGGGGCGTCTTGGGCGTGCCTGTCATGGCCGTAGACCTGCCTTGGCGAGGAGTTGAGAACATTCTCCCAGCAGGGCCTCGTCGCTGGCTTCGGCGCTGCCGGGTTTGAGGGAGATCAGCAGCCAGCGGCCGCTCGCTTGATCGGGCCGCGCGCGCACGGCCGCGGTGAGGTGGCTATGGAACAACCGGCGCAGCTGGTTGCGGCGCACCGAACGTTTGCTCACTTTGCTGCTTACCACCACCGCTATCCGGCAGCTGTTGGGGCTGTGGTCGCGGGGATCGGGCTTGAGCAGCTCGGGCTGCGCGTTCAGGCAGCGCAGCACCATCAGGCTGCCGTGGTGTCGCTGACCTTTCTGGTAGATGCGGTCAAACACAAACCGCCCCCGCAGCCTGTGTTCCCGGGATAGAACCATCGGAAACGGGCTGGCGGGGGCAGTGGTGTGAACGGATCAGTCCGGAAGCTCAGACCGCCAGGCGGGCGCGGCCACGCTTACGGCGGGAGCGGATCACGCGGCGGCCGGTGTGGCTGCGCATGCGAACGCGGAAGCCCGACACACGCTTGCGCTTACGGCTGGTTCCTTCAAGGGTGCGCTTGGTCATGGCTCCGGCTCGGCTGCGCCTTCAACGTCGATCGCCCAACCTACCAGCCCGCCTTGGCTCAGTCGCTCTGGGGATCGATCTGGATCACCCAACTGCCGAGATACCCCGAAACGGGCACGTCGCCAGGGGCCTGGGCTAGGGCGTTGAACTGATACATCCCAATGTTGAAGGGATTGAACAGGTTGATGTACACGCCGATGGTCTTCCCCACGGGCACCGGAGTATCCGGGAAGATCTCAATGGCGGTGCCATCGGCAGCCACCTCCACGGTGGCGGGGATATCGGCTTCGCAGCGGGTGCGGGAGAGCATGCCGCCTTCCTTCATGTAGCAGAGCTTGACGAACTTGGGATCGATCTTGCTGTCAAAGCTCTTGGGGATCCCCACGGTGAGCTTGAGAATCGCCGTCTTGCGGTCCTTGGGCTTCAGGATCAGGTAATACTCCGAGCGCTTCAGGCGCTTGGTGTCGGTGATGAAGTAGTAGAGCTTGCGGTAGTCCTTGCTGGCATCCCAGCGGAACTCGACAAGACCAGGCGTGCCCTGGCTCTTCGCGGGGAGCATCGGCGCGAGAGCGGCGGCAGCGCCGGCGAGCCCAAGGGCTGCTGCCAGTGCGGTGCCAGCGGCACCCATGCGGAACCCAGCCATGAATTGGATCGGGCAAGTGGTTGTTGACAACCATTCTTGGCAGCCGGAGCTGACCCCGGGGCTCTGCAGGGTGCCGGCCCGGGGGTTGGAAGCTGTGACCAAGTGCGACTCAGCCGGCCAAGTCAGGGCGCAACCGGGCAGCGTCGCGCAGATAGGCATGTCGCACCGGCTGATGCTGCTCCAGCCAGGCATGGGCCAGCAGGCGGATGCAGCGAGGCAGATCGCCTGCCACGGCCATCTGCTGGCAATCGAGTAGGGCCACGCCATCCCACCCTTCACGCCGCCGGGCAATCGCCGCCGGGAAGATGGCATCGAGATCGGCGGTCACCGAAAAGGTGACCGACAGGATCTGACCCCCTTTGAGGTTGTTGCGCTCCACCAGGGCATCGATCAGTTCAGCCACGGCTTCGCTGATGGCCGCGCTGGTGTTGGCTGCGGCGGTGGTGGCGCCGCGCAGGGCCCGTAGTTCCGAGCTGGTCATGGGCGATGCAGCCAGAGAGGTTGGCCGCTCCAGGCCAGCTCCAGGTGGAGTGCATCGCTGAGGCGGGCAAACAGGTTGCCGCCCGGGATCAATCCTCCGAAGCGTTTCTTGGGCTGCCCGAAGCTGATCGGGCGGGTTTTTTCTTCATCGAGATCCGCCAGCTGACAGGCCAGCCTGCGGGCGCTTTCTTCATCACCCAGCTGATCCACCAGGCCCAGCTCAAGTGCCTGGGCGCCACTGAACACCCGGCCATCGGCAAAGCCCCGCACCACGCTCTCCTCAAGCCTGCGGCCCGCGGCTACGGCGGTCACAAACTGGCTGTAACTGGAGTCGATCAGCTCTTGCAGCAGCTGGCGCTCGCCGGCGGTGAGGGCGCGATCCGGCGAAAGGATGTCCTTATAAACCCCGCTTTTCACGGTTTCAAACTGCACGCCGATCCGCTCCAGCAGTCGGGAGAGGTTGTTGCCGCGCAGGATCACGCCGATGGAGCCGGTGATCGAGCCCGCATTGGCCACGATCTTCTCGGCGGCGACGCCCACGTACACCCCGCCGGAGGCAGAAATGTTGCCGAAGCTGGCCACCACCCGGCAGCCCTTTTCTCGCAGCCGCTGGATGGCCGCATGGATCTCCTGGCTGTCGCCCACGGTGCCGCCGGGGCTGTCGATGCGCAGCAGCAGGGCTGGGAATTCGCGCTGCTCCACCTCCCGCAGCGCTTTGAGCACCCGCTCTCGGGTACTCGAGGCAATCGCCCCTTCGATGGCGATGCGCGCCAGTTTGCGGCGGGACTTGCGGCGCCAGGGCCAGACCATCGAGGCGGTGTGCAGTGGCTGGATCTTAAAAAGGAGCCTGTAGGCCGCTGGTGCTGGTGAAGGTGCGCTGGCTGCTGATGTTGTTGCCGTTTGCCCTCTGGGGCACGGCGATGGCGGCCATGAAGCCGCTGCTGGTGGACGCCGGCCCCTTGACCCTGGCCTGGATGCGGCTGCTGCCGGCCGGTGTGGTGTTGCTGCTGGCCGCCTGGCTCTGGCGCGGCAACTGGCGGGTGGACCGGCGCGATTGGCTGTGGCTGGTGCTGTTTGCCCTGGTGGATGCCACCGCCTTTCAGGCCCTGCTTGCCCGGGGCCTTGTGGGCACGGGCGCTGGTCTGGGTTCGGTGTTGATCGATTCGCAGCCGCTGCTGGTGGCTCTGCTGGCCCGCAGCCTGTTTGGTGATGCGATCAATCCGGTGGGCTGGCTGGGGCTGTTGGTGGGGTTGCTCGGCATTCTTTGCCTGGGCTTGCCGGCTCCGCTACTGCGCCATTGGTGGCTGATGGGGCCTGAGTTTCTTGGGGATCAGGCCTGGAGCCATGGCGAGCTTTGGATGCTGGCCGCTGCCCTGGCGATGGCCCTTGGCACCGTGATCAGCCGCTACGCCTGCCGTCACAGCGATGCGGTGGCGGTGACCGGCTGGCACATGCTGTTGGGTGCTCTGCCCCTGCTGGCCGGATCGGCACTGCTGCCAGCGTTCCGCGCGGACGCGCCACCGTTCTGGCCCCATTGGACCCTGTTGCAGTGGGGATTGATGGTCTATGCCGCTCTGCTGGGCAGTGCCGTGGCCTATGGCTTGTTCTTCTGGTTTGCCAACCGCGGCGATCTCACAAGCTTCACGTCGCTCACCTTTCTCACGCCGGTATTCGCCTTGCTCTGCGGTGTGGTGCTGCTTGACGAGCAGCTTGAGCCGCTGCAGTGGCTGGGGGCGGCGTTGGCCCTGGTGAGTGTGGTGTTGATCAACCGCCGTGCCCTGCTCTGGCATCCCGGGAGCGCAGCGGCTGAGGTGGTGCCATGAAGCTGTTGGTGGTGGCCACAGCTCTGGGGCCATTGGGTAGTGGCCGCGGGGGTGGTGTGGAGCTCACCCTTGCGGGTCTGGTGGCAGGGCTGCTGCAGCGGGGGCATCGGATCACCGTGCTGGCGGCCGAAGGTTCGCAGCTGCCGGTGGATTGTGCGGCCGCAGAGCTCTGGCGCTGCGGCGGATCGCCCCAACCGAGCGTGCAGCATCAGGGCCGTGAGGCGCTGATCACCATGCCTGCGGATGCCTTGCTGGCGCGCTTCTGGCGGCGAGTGCTCGCTGAGGCGCCCGCTGCGGGGGTCGATGCGGTGCTCAACCTCGGCTACGACTGGCTGCCCTTCTGGCTCACGCCTACAGCGCCGCTGCCCCTGTTTCACCTGGTGAGCATGGGTTCGGTGAACGCCGCCATGGATGCGGTAATCGCCGAGGTGGCCGCCTGGGATCAGCGCCGCCTGGCCTTTCACACCGCCGCTCAGGCCGCAGACTTCGCCATTCCCCACCCCGCGCTGCTGGTGGGGAATGGCTTCGATCTGAGCGCCTACCAGTTCAGAACCGAGCCCGAAGCCTTGCTCGGCTGGGTGGGTCGCGTGGCGCCGGAGAAGGGCCTGGAGGATGCCGCGGCAGCGGCGGCCCGCTGCGGAATGCCGCTGGCGGTGTGGGGCCTGGTGGAGGACGAGGCCTATGCCGCCGCAGTGCAGGCTTCGGTGCCAGCGGGCACCTTGCAATGGCGCGGTTTCCTGCCCACGGCGCAGCTGCAGGGGGAGCTGGGTTGTTGCCGGGCTCTGCTCAATACGCCCAAGTGGAATGAGGCTTACGGCAACGTGGTGGTGGAAGCCATGGCCTGTGGTGTGCCCGTGCTGGCCTACCGCCGCGGTGGGCCGGGTGAATTGGTGCAGCCGGGGGTGAACGGTTGGCTGGTGGAACCCGACGACGTAACGGCCCTGGCGGAGGCTGTGAAGCAGGTGGAGCGGATCGATCGCAGCTCCTGCCGCCAGTGGGTGGAGCTGCATGCCTCGCGGGAGGTGCTGGCCGAGCGCATCGAGGTCTGGCTGGAGCAGGGGCTGCAGCCGTAAGCGATAACGTCGGGCCTGATGCAGCTCGCCCTGGTGCCCCGCAGGTTCGTGTTGCCGTTGGTGCTGATCTGTGGCCTCGCCCTGTTCGTCTGGCGGCTCGGCAGCACGGGGTTGGTGGATGAGACCCCACCGCTGTTTGCCGCCTCGGCCCGGGCCATGGCGCGCACGGGCGACTGGCTGATTCCCCGGGTGAATGGCTTGCCCCGCTACGACAAGCCACCGCTGGTGTACTGGCTGATGGGCCTGATCTATGCCCTGCCTGGCCAGCCGCAGTGGGATCCCCTTGGCACCTGGGCAGCCCGGCTGCCGTCGGCGTTGAGCAGCGTGGGCTTGATGCTGGTGATCGCGGCCACGCTGCTGCGCTGGCCCCAGCCCTTGCCTGGCGGACGCTGGCCTGCGCCATCCCAGCAGGCGATCACCGCGGTGAGTGCTGCGCTGGCTTTTGCTCTTTCACCGCTGGTGTTGCTGTGGAGCCGCATCGCCGTGAGCGATGCCTTGCTCACCGGCTTGCTCGGGGCCGTGCTGCTGCTGTTCTGGCGTTGTTATGCCGCTAGCAGCCGCGCCTGGTTGGCCTGGATCCTGCTGGGGCTGGCGGTGCTGGCCAAGGGGCCTGTGGCGGTGGTGCTCGTTGGGATCACCCTCAGCGCTTTTGGTTTGTGGCAGCGCGATCTGCGCGGGTTGGCGGACCGGCTGCGCCCCTGGCCGGGTCTTGGCATCACTGCCCTGGTGGCCCTCCCCTGGTATGGGCTGGCGGCGCTGGCGGAAGGGCGCCCCTTTATCGAGAGCTTCTTCGGTTACCACAACCTGCAGCGCTTCACCGGCGTGGTGAACAACCACCTTCAGCCCTGGTGGTTTTTTCTGCCGGTGCTGGTGGTGGCTTCGCTGCCGTTCACGCCTCTGCTGCTCGCCGGATTAGCGGGAGGCTTCGCTGGCCGGGGCGCCAGCCTTCCGCCCGCGCAATCCCTGCAGCGCTACGCCACCTGCTGGCTGTTGGCGGTGCTGCTGTTCTTCACCCTGGCGGCCACCAAGCTGCCCAGCTACTGGCTCCCGGCCACCCCAGCTGCCGGTGTGTTGATCGCCCTGGCAGCACAGCAGCGCCCGGCGCGCTGGGTGGTGGTGAGCACCCTGGCTCTGCAAGCCGTGCTGGCAGCGGGGTTGGCTGCCTCCGATCGCTGGGTGCCAATGATTAATGAACCGGAACTGCCCACGCTCCCGGCCGAGCTCCTGGCTGGGGGGCTGCTCAGTCGCGCTGCCTTCTGTTTCGGCCTTGCCTTGTTGGCCGGTGTGCTGCTCTGTTGGGCGCAAACCCCATGGCGGCGATGGTGGTTGCTGGCCCAGCAGCTGGCGGTAGTGGCCTTTGCCGTCACGGCACTCCAGCCTCTTGTGGCCTTCGGGGATCGCCTGCGGCAGGCACCGCTGCGGCGCCTTGCCGCCGCTGCCTTGGATCAGAGGCGCAGCGGCGAGCCCCTGGCGATGGTGGGCATCCTCAAGCCCTCACTCCACTTCTATGCGGATCAGGTGGTGATCTACGAGGGCGTTCAAGCCAATGGCCCGCTCAACCTCAATGACCGCCTGCTGAATGAACGCCGCGCCGGGCAGCAGCCATCTCCGCCGGCGGCCAACAACACCGTTTTGGTGGTGATCGATCAACGCACCGCCCAGCTACCCCATTGGCGAGGGCTGGTCCACCAGCCCCTCGCTCAGGAAGGCTTGTTCGCCCTTTGGCGGGTGCCGCGGCAGGCCTTGGATCAATGGGCCCAGAGTTTGCGGGCGGCTGGACTGCCGCCGCCGGATTGGCAGCAGCCCAGGCCCGAGCGCTACTGAGCGGGCCGGGGTCTTGGCTCAGGCTTCGGCGGGTGTGCCCATGGCCACGCCGTTATCCATTCGCTCGCGCTGGCAGAAGCTGCAGTGCCCCCAGCGCTGCAGTTCACCGGCGGGTGCTGGCCGCTGGCAGTTGGGGCAGCTGTCCATCCCGAACACATCCACCCGGCTGGGGTGGTGCGCCCACACCTGTGCCTCCTCATCGCTGCCGAAGGGAGGCAAGGGGGTGGCTTGATGCTGCTGCAGCACCAGATCCTTCACGGAAAAACCAGCCCCTCTCAGGGCACCCAGCAAGCGGTGTTTGTTGAAGCGCAGCGCCTGCAGCCATTGGGGATGGCTGGCGCCCACCACAAGGCGCCCGCCCTGCAACCGCAGCGGCCGGCAATGGGGCGCGAGTTGGGTGCCGGCGATCTTGGACCAGGCCTGCCACAGGGCCGCCAGGTTTTCGTCGCGCTGCCACTGCTGCTGCAGCTGCTCCAGGCAGCCCACCACGGTTTGCAGCGGCGGCCGCGGCGGCGGCACCAGCAGGTTCACGTTGCCCTGGCGCCGGGTTTGGTTGCGGGGGGCAGTAGGCATGGCGCAACGCTACGGGAGATGCGGCAATCACGCTGTGCCGCTGCGGCGGGCACTGGTTAGCCTCGTCGCCTGCCCCGTATCCCTAGCCATGGGCTTTTTTGATCGCCTCAGCCGTCTGGTGCGCGCGAACGCCAATGCCGTGGTGGGGGCCATGGAGGATCCGGCCAAGATCCTCGATCAGTCGGTGGCTGACATGCAGGCCGATCTGGTGAAGCTGCGCCAGGCTGTGGCCACGGCCATCGCCAGCCAGAAGCGCATCCAGAACCAGGCCGAGCAAGCCGAAGCCCAAGCCAACACCTGGTACGAGCGCGCCGAGCTGGCGCTCAAGAAAGGCGAGGAAGACCTGGCCCGCGAAGCCCTCGGCCGCCGCAAAACCTGCCAGGACACGGCCACGGCCCTTAACACCCAGTTGCAGAGCCAGGCCGGTCAGGTGGAGCAGCTCAAGCAGAGTCTGGTGAAGCTTGAGAGCAAGATCGCCGAGGCCAAAACCAAAAAAGACATGCTCAAAGCCCGGGCCCAGGCGGCTCAGGCTCAGGAGCAACTGCAGAGCGCCGTTGGCAACCTCGGCACCAACAGCTCCATGGCCGCCTTCGAGCGGATGGAGGAGAAGGTGCAGAGCCTCGAAGCGCGCAGCCAGGCGGCCGCTGAGTTGGCTGGTGCCGATCTGGAGAGTCAGTTCGCGGCCCTCGAGGGTGCTCCTGAGGTGGATGACGAGCTCGCCGCCCTCAAGGGCAAGCTGGCCGGCACCGCACCGGCGGCGGCACTGCCTGAAGCGGGCGGTGCGGTGCAA
>NZ_JBIPMN010000192.1:0-4450 GCF_044369115.1 Vulcanococcus sp.
CGGCAGGGCCTCGTGGCCCTGCCGGTTCAGCTGTTGAGCCCGCTCCTGCATCCGCCGCGACATCCGCAGCAAGGGTGCTACATCCCGCAGGTAATGCAAAACCGCCCCTCGGACATGGGGGCGCGCGAAAGCCGCAAATGGCACCTGACTGGTGCTGTCATAGCGCTCTGCGGCGCGAATCAAGCCGAGAGCTGCCACCTGTTGGAGATCGTCTCGGCGCTCCCGGGTGCAGGCGGCATAGTGCCTGGCCACACTCTGAACCAGCGACAAGTGTTCGGCCACCCGCTGATTGCGCAGCTGGATGGGATCGGTTGAAAGGTGCGGCATGCGCTGGATGACTGGGCTCTCTCAGCCAAACCGCCGCCAGCGCTGGGGCGCATCCGGGAAAACACGCAATCAGCTGGCTTGTCGCGCCACCGCAGCCAGCAAAGCCAGGGGACCATGGCGTTGCAGCCAGGCGATATCGGACTCAGGGGTGATCAGCAGGGAGCCGGCAAAGCCCAAGGCATTGATGCTCATGCCTGCCCAGTGCTCCTGGCTGCGCACCACTGTCAAAAACCAGGTGGGTTCAATCACCAGGTTGTAGGGCCGCAGCGGCTGGGACTGCTGCTGCGGTGCGCCGAGCCCCAACTCCCATTGATGGCACTCATACAACTCCCGCAACTCAGCTGCCGCTGCCGGGCCACCGCAGTGCTTGCGAGGGCTGAGCCGGTAGTGCCATGGCCAGGAGGGCTGACTGCCCTGCAATTGCGCGCTGCAGGCTGAAGCCAACGGGCAGCTCGGTTCTTCATCAACGCGTGGGAGAAGCTGCAGATGCCGATGGGGTTGGCTGGCACCTGCCGCTGCACAGCTGTTGAAAAACCACAGACCGGGCGTATCGGCCTCCACATCAGCCAGGGTTTGCCAATCCAGGGCACTGAGCCAACCAGACTGAGGCTGCCAGCGTTGCGGAATCAGCAACACATGGCCGCGTTGCACAGGGAACTTGTTCAAAATGAGCACGTGCTCATCGCTGAGGCGCTCCACCTCGAGCGCTGGATCCCAGGGGAGAAACGGGTTGGGCTTGGGGCCGGCGCTGCGGAGATGTTTGGGCGTTTCAGAGAGAAGCCGGCGCAGCACGAAGGGCTCGCAACCCGGCACAACGACGATCTCCGTTTGCAAGGGCACCAGAGCACCGCAACGTTCGGCTTCCTCGGAACGGAGCAAGGCTGCATGCAGCAACCGCCCCTTGGAGCTCGCCATCAACCCGAACCCTGCCGCAACCGAGCCAGCGAGGCTCCGCGGTAGTAGTGGCCCAGGATCTCGTTGTAGCGCTGGCCGCTGCTTGCCAGAGCCTGGGCGCCGTGCTGACTCATCGACGCCCCCAGGTGGCCATGGGCCTCCATGCTGATCTCGCTGGTGGCGGCGTAAAGGCTTTCGACAATGCCGCCCTGGTAGCTGAGGATCAGCCCACGGGTCTCGGCGGCTGCCTGACGGGTGCGGGGGTGACTGCTGGCCAACCCTCGATAAGCCTGCCAACGGGTGGTGTTGCCCAGATGCCAATGGCGATTGGCCGGGCGGGCCATATGGGCCAGGGCGTAGGAGCGTGCCGCCACCGCCTGGGCCTTCAACGCCTCCAGGCTCCAGGAGCTCGGCATTTCAGCTCCGACCACCGAAGCCACGTAAGCCTCCAGTGGCAGATGATTCACCGCCAGCAGGCCTCCACTGTCGTGCAGAACCCGCACGCGGCCGTCATAGTTGTGGCCATTCACCCGCACAGCGTGCCCGGCTGACGTTTCCAGCCACAGCTCTGCCGGCAATGTCTCGGAGGCGTTCAGGTTGATCGTGTCTGCAGCCGATCCCTGGCGCAGCACGCTGCCATTGGATTTGCGCAGCCACCAGGGTCCGGAGGCGGAGAGCTGCAACTGATCGGTCTCGCGCACCACAGCCACGCGGATTTCCAGCTCCAGTGGTGTGCCCTTGGCTGGTTCCGCCAGGGCATAGCCGGCACCAGCGGTGGCCGTGCGTTCAGCGGCAACATCCTGCAGATCGTCGCGGGCTGAACCTTTGGGCACCGCATGGGGCGGTGGGCTGGCAAGCATGGCCTCAAGCAGCGGGCCGTTGATCCTCGAGCTGCCCGGCACCACTGCCTGAGCCCAGAAGCCAAGGCCCAGCGCGCCCAAGCCCATCGGAGCACCAAGCATCCAGCGCTGCCAATTCACAGACGAACAGCGAGCTGCCAGCCTTTCGGGTCGCAACCGGCTCCAGAACTGTTGATCTGCCCGTCCCATAGGAGCTGCGCGGCGCCTGTGAGCCGGACCTGACCCGGACCGACTGACTCGCACAGCATTCCACCATGGCGGGAGGAGGCTTGCCAGCCACGCACCTGGCTGCGTTGCAGCTGCTCCATCCACCATGGGGCCACCAGAGCATGCGCGGATCCGGTCACCGGGTCTTCGTCGATGCCGAGCCCTGGGGCAAAGAAGCGCAGTTGGTAGTCGCAGGGGGCTCCCATCAGTTCTGGAGCAACTCCCAGCAGCGGTTGCATCAGCACCAAACCCATCCGATCGGGCCCCTCGAGCTGTGCTGATGGGTTGTCCATTGCCGCCAAGGGTGCTTCTGCCGCAAGCAACGCCACCCGATAGCCCAGGAGTGAACCCCAGTAGCGCTCAATCGGATGGCCAAGGGTGGCGTGCAAGGCATCAGGCTGCTCCAGGGGGATCAATCCCGAGCTGGGCAGCACGAGATGGGCAACGCTGGCCATCGAGCCATCCAATCCCACCTGTAGCGCACCACTGCGGGTGGCCAGGGGCAGCGATGCGCCTGCTTCCAACAGGCCCCAATGGGCCAGGGCAAAGGTGGCGGCCAAGGTGGCGTGGCCGCAGAGCTGCACTTCGCAGGTGGGCGTGAACCAACGCAGGCGCCAGGGTCCTGTGGAGTCGCGATGCAGAAAGGCGGTTTCCGATTGCTTGAAGCTGCCGGCCAAACGCTGCATCCAATCGGCGGTGGCGGGCTGATCGAGCAGCACAACCGCCGCTCCATTGCCCTGCAGAGGCTGATCGGTGAAGGCTTCCACCAACAGGGCGGGGCTTGTTGTCATCAGGCGAAGGCCAGTTCCTCAGGCCGCAGGCCACGGCCCATCAGCTGCCGCACAGCCGCTTCGGGCTGGATCGTTCCAGCCATCAACGCTCCCACCTGTTCGCAGATGGGCAGCCGCCAGCTGTGCCGCTTAGCCAGGGAGAGCACGGCCAGAGCTGTCTGGGCCCCTTCCACAGTGGCGCCGACGCGGATGAGCGCGGCATCTCGATCGAGCCCCTCCGCCAACGCCAGCCCGAAGCGGTAGTTGCGACTGAGGGTGCTGTTCGCTGTGGCCAGCAAATCCCCCAGGCCCGCCAGGCCATAGAGGCTGGGCGCCTCGCCGCCCAAGCCCTGAATGACCAGACCCATCTCCACCAGGCCTCGGCACAGCAGTGATGCCTTGGCGTTCGCACCCAGGTTGAGGCCATCGCAGACACCGGCCGCGATCGCCATCACGTTCTTGAGGGCGCCGGCCACCTCGGTACCGACCGGGTCGCTGTTGGTGTAAAGCCGCAGGCGCTCACTGCTCAGGGTCTGCTGCAACTGCGTTGCCAGGGCCTGATCGTGGCTGGCGAGCACGCTGGCAGCAGGCAGGCCCGCGGCCAGTTCTGTAGCCAGATTCGGACCACTGAGCACCACCAGGGGGATGGCGCTCAACTGCTGCTGCCAGAGCTGACTGGGCGTGCACTGCTCTTCCAGGTCGATGCCTTTGCTGCAACTGAGCAAGGGCAAGCCGGAAGGCCAGTGGGGAGCCAACTGTTGTGCCAGCTCACGCACACCCTGAAGCGCAGTGGCCATCACCACCAGTTCGGCATCAGCCAGGAGAACGCTGGGGTCGCCTCCCTGGCGGCGGCTCCAGCCTTGAACCCGGTGGCCCTGCTCCTCGAACAGGCCCGCCAGGGTGGAGCCCCAGGCCCCAAGACCGATCACCGCGATGCGCAGGCTCATCGCGCCATCATGCGGCAGCGCTGGCGTGCTCCTGCAACAGCTCGAGCGGAATCACGTCCAACGCGCTGTGCTCGCAGGCCTCCAGCCGCACAGGCGGTGCCATGCCGTCTTCGTAGGCCTCCAGCCAACGGCCGGCGCAGACGCACCAGTGATCACCTGGCTTCAGCCCAGGGAAGCCGTACTGCGGCATTGGCGTGCTCAGGTCGTTCCCCTGGGCCCGTGTGTACGACAGAAACCGCTCATCCACCACGCAGCACACCGTGTGGCGGCCGAGATCAGCGCCGTCAGTGCGGCAGTAACCATCGCGGTACCAACCGGTCATCGGCTGGCAACCACACAACACCAACGGGTGCCCCAACACGTTCAGGGCCACTGAATCAGCGAAGGTCACAGGGGCGAACAACGGTCTGCAGAGCGGCAGTCTGACGACGGAGTGGCACAAATC
>NZ_JBIPMN010000278.1:0-4440 GCF_044369115.1 Vulcanococcus sp.
AGCCCGACTCGCCGCGTTTCAACCTCCGAGCTGCATCGATACCGAGCACGGCTCTCGCCCTATGATGTTGTACAGGAAGCTGGACAGATCGATGCAGGTCGTCAGTTTTTCTGAGGCCATGACCAACCCCCAGCTCACTAAGAACCTGCTTGCCGTGATTCGTAGCCTGCCGGCTGACGATCGCAGCTGGCTGCTCAGGCAGCTGGAGCAGGACAACAGCGACCTGAGTCACGGTGACCTGGCTGAGATGGCTGTGGCCGGGCGAGCTTTTGATGACCTGGCCGCTGAGCCAGACCTCTACAGCTTCTCCGAGGGAGAAGCGATCGTTGCCGGCTGATGCTCAGCCGTTACGACATCGTGCTGGTTGCCTTCCCCTTCACGGATGGGCCGGCGGTCAAGCCGCGGCCGGCTTTGGTGATCACCACCAGTGATCGCCATGGGGATGTGCTTTTGGCCTTCATCAGCTCCAACATCAGCGGCCCAACTGCCAGCGATGAACTCGACATCCCTGCCGAACATCCAGGTTTCTCAGGCGCCAGCCTGAAGGTGAGCTCGAGGCTGCGGCTCAGCCGCATGACAACCCTGGCCTTGCCATTGGTGAAACGGCGCATCGGACGGCTACCGCTGGCCTTGCAGACGACCTGCCAGCAGGTGCTGCAGCGGGTGATCGGCGGCCAAGGCTGAGCGTTCAACTGTTGTCCAGTTCGTCACGTCTCGGCAATAGCCCCTGACCTCTCTGGGGCTGCGGCCCCTGTGCCATGGGCCTCACCCTGATCGAGGCAGCCAAGTACGAGAACCGGCTCGAGCACCTCGCGGTGCTCAAGACCTTCTCAGAAGGCGAACTGCTCGCCCGGCTGCCGTTCATGAACATTGCCGGCAGCGGCCTCTTTTATTCAGCAGAACAGGAATTGCCCTCGGTGGGCTTTCGCGCCGTCAACGAGGGCTACAGCCAGAGCTATGGCGTGGTCGACCAGCGCGCCGAGGCGGTGCACCTGTTTGGCGGGGACGTCGATGTGGACCGCTCGATCGTGGATCTGATGGGCCCAGAAGCCCGCGCCAGCCAGATCGAGATGAAGGTGCGCTCGATGCGGCTCACCCTGGAGGCCACCTTGATCAATGGCGACACCGCCAGCAACCCCCGCGCCTTTGACGGCCTGAGCAAGCGCCTGCCGCCGGGCAACCCGATGGCGTTCAACAACGCCGGCAAGACAGCAGCCGGTGCACCGCTGAGCTTTGACCACCTCGATGAGCTGATCGATTCGGTCAATGCCCACGGCGGCAGCAAGGTGCTGGTGATGAGCAAGGCGATGCGCCGTCAGCTCAATGCCCTGGCCCGTGCCACGATCGGCGGAGGGATCTACCAGACCAGCACCAACTCCTACGGGATGACGGTGCACCGCTACCAAGATTGCGACATCCTCACCGTCGATCGCGATGCCCAGGGCATTGAGGTCATGGGTTACGACGAGCCTGGCGGCACCAGCTCGATCTACTGCTGCACCTTTGGTGATCAGGGCGTCACCGGCCTGCAGGGCCCCTTCCATGGCCGCTACGGCATTTCGGTTCGCGATCTGGGCGAGGTGCCCGATGCCCCGGTGTTTCGCACCCGCGTCGATTGGTACGTGGGCTTTGCCGTGCTGCAACTCCGCAGCGCCGGCCGTTTGTTCAACATCACACCCGCTGCCTGAACCATGGCCACGCGCAACGGCAATCCCCTGATCGATGCGGAGACCACCCTGGTGGGCTGGACCAACCGCAGCGCCACACGCCCTGAGCCCCACACCTACCTCTCGGGTGAGGCGGTGCAGCTCAACACCAAGCTCGATGCGGCCGCGCGCTTTTCGCTGGTGGTCTCCAGTCCCGGTTCGGACAACCCCCTGCAGGTGCAACTGTTTTTGGCACCGGTGCTGCGTGATGGCAGCCGGGGTCAATGGATCCCCTCGCTGGTGGTCGCCCTGCCCAAGGAAGGCGGCCGGGTGGAGGCCTTCCTCAGTGGCTATGACCTGCAGATCGACCCGGCGGATCTGGGGTCGGTGACCCTGCCCTGCATCTGCTTTGCCAAGGCTGAGGTCTCACCGATGCGGGTCGAAGGCATGCACGTCGGCCTGACCGCCACCGTCCCCGCATAAGAGAGCAGCGATGGCCAGGCAACGCAAAACACCAACAAGCGAACCGGCGACAACTGAGCAGCTGCAGGCCGATGACGAACTCGGCCGTCCCGCGGCAGGCCCGCCGCCTCGCATGCCCTCGCCGCTCCAGAGCGCTACTGCACAGACCCTGCGCCACGCAGGCGGGATGGTGCGGATCTGCAAGGGCGATCAGCAGCGCTGCATCTGGCCGGTGCACCTGAGCGGCTGGCAGCAACTGGGCTGGCAGCTGGTGAATCAGAGCGAGCAGCCGGGCCGCAAGCAGCAGGGCCACAGGCAGCTGGATCCAGGTCCTGCCTCAGTTAGCACCACGGCTGAATCTGTGACCTGGGCCATCGCAGAAGACCTCAGCCCAGCAGCGGATCCAGAGCTGATTGATCCCATCGAGGCAAGGGAGCCCATCGAGGCCATGGAGGACGGGCGCCCCATGCCCACCACCGACGGAGACACCACCGATGTCTGAGCAACTCAATGAACCGCGTGATCAGGGCTGGTTGATCAAGGACCACCACCTGCGCGTGCTCAACCGCACCGGCGAGACCATTGCCATGGAGGCCTTGGATGCCGGCGGCGACAACTGGATCCAACGGGGCGACGAGGGGGAACTGCGCTGGAACCAGAACCCCATCAAGCCGGTGGATGACACCGACACCTTCGTCAAATTCACCCTGCCGCAGTTCGATCCAGGCCCGGTGTTCGTGATGGAGCTGCTCAACGCCGCCTTTCAACGGCCTGGGGTGCAACTCACGGGCCCTTTAGGCGTCAATCCGCCCGAGTGGCAGTGGCTGAGCGAGGGGGATCAAGTGTGCTTTGTCTTCAACAAGCAGTCGCTCTCGAACCCCAACGTGCCGGCGTTCACGGTGAGCCGCAAACCCAACAGCAGCTTCATCGAGTGGTTTGTGGACCTGACCGTCTGCGCATCAACCCATGGAGGAAGCGATGGCGAGGCCTGAGGACGCACCGCTGTTCGCCGACCGCATGGCGCGGGATGTGACGGCGAACTACACCCTGGTTCCCGATGACCAGTACTACTTCCTGATCTGCAACAGCGAGCAACCGATCACCGTGACGGTGCCGGCCAAGCCCGTGCTCACCGGCGGCCAGGGCACCCTCTATTACGTCTGGCGCTACGGCAGCGGCAGCGTCAACCTTCGCTTTGACGCCGGGCTCTCCTACCTGGCCCCCAACGGGCTGAGCATTCCGGCGATGGGGGAGTACCTGGTGATCTACCAGAACTCGGCCACCGACTTCGCCGTCAACATCTCCAGCGGCAGCACCGGTCCGGCGGGCCCTGCTGGTGCTGCCGGACCACCGGGCCCCCAGGGACCGGAAGGCCCCCGGGGCGAGCGCGGTTGGCGCGGTGATCCAGGCCTCCCCGGCCCCCAAGGCCCAGCAGGCAAGGACGGCAACAGCCTGGCGATCCTGGGTTTCTATGCCAGCGCGGCTGAACTGATCGCCGCCCATCCGAGCGGCTCGGCAGGCGATTGCTACCTGGTTGGCACCCCTGGCCATCTGTTCAGCTGGAACGACGACACCGCCGCCTGGGTGGATGCCGGCGTGATCGAGGGACCGCAGGGGCCAGCTGGACCCCAAGGGGCCCAAGGCCCACAGGGGGTTCAGGGACCCCAGGGACAGCAAGGCGAACCAGGACAACAGGGAAACCAGGGTGATGCCGGCCCTGCTGGACCCATTGGCCCCGCGGGCCCCGTTGGACCTGCTGGCCCCGCAGGTCCGCCCGCTGATGGCCTGATCACCGTCAAACGCGAGGCCAGCACGAACTACACCCTGGGCGCCGGCGACAACAACGTGTTGTTTGTGGCCCACGGCCAGCCGCTGACGCTTTGGTTGCCCTCTACCGCCGAGCAAAGCGCGCTGCCCACCGGCAGCCACGTGCGGCTGGCGGACTTAGACCCGCAGGACGCCAGCACCAATGCCCAGTTCAGCCCCACCTGGGGGGCGCGGCTGATCGCACCCCTGGGCCGCATGGCCGCTGCCGCTGGACAAGCCATTGAAGCGATCAAGGTCAGCGATGACACCTGGCTGCTGAGCGGTCAGTGCGCCATCAACCCCCAGCCGCCAGCGCCACGGCCGATTGCCCAGCTTGCCGGTGGGACCGGCGAGAACCCCGATGGCACGGTGCTGCCGGACACGATCCGGGTCGGTTGGAGCACCCCCTTGCTGGGCATCGCCCAGATCTGGCTCGAAATCCTGGACCCCGACAAATCCAGCACCCTGTTTCAAGGCCCGGTGGATCCGGCTGCCTCCTGGTGGCAGTCCCAGCCTTATCAGTTCA
>NZ_JBIPMN010000221.1:0-3464 GCF_044369115.1 Vulcanococcus sp.
CATCCCCCGGGCCTTCCTCGCCGAGAAAACCACGGCCGACTACGTGTTCAAGGCAACCCAATCCCTCTTCCCTGTGGGGAGTGAGCACTTCGCCTCCGGAGCTGCCTTTCTCAATGTGGCGGAGTACTACCTGATGGGGGGGTGGATCTCATTGCTGGCCATGGGGGTAGCCATCGGCGGTTTGCTGCGCTGCCTGTGGAACTGGTTCACGGTGCGCCGCACCGAATCCCTCGCCCAGGTGGCCTATGTGTGTGCCGTGGGCTATCTCTGCGTCGTGATCTCCCGCGGTTACCTGGCCCAGGTGGTCACCTTGTTTGTCTTCGGTGTGGCGCCGCTGTTTGCCCTCTACTACTGGCAAGCTCGCCCCCGGCCCATGGCGCAGGTTAGCCCTGCAGTCCAGTCCGAGCCCACCACCCCTTCCCGTTGATGCGGCTGGCGCACCTCAGCCGCTGCCCCGGCCCCGCCGATGGAGGCGTGGCCCAGGCGATTGAGGGCCTGCTGCGCGCCCAGCAGACCATGGGCGGCCTGGAGCCCCATTGGCTCACCCCCGAGCGGGGCGCCTCCTTCTCGGAAGCAGTGGGCGCCGTGGCCCCCGAGCTGCTTCACGTCCATGGCCTCTGGAGAGCTCCCAATCGTCTGGCCGCCCTCCTGCAACCGCAACTCCCCGTGGTGGTGGCCCCCCACGGCATGCTCGATCCCTGGGCCTTCGCCCAGCACCGCCGCCGCAAATCCCTGCTCTGGTGGGCCTACGAGCACCGCAGCCTGCAACGAGCCGCCGCTCTCCAGGCCCTCTGCCCGGCTGAAGCCCAAGCCTTGCGAGCCCTCGGCCTGCGTAGCCCAATCGCGTTGATCCCCAACGGCGTCGCCCTGCCCAATCCAGTCACTTCTAAAGGCACACCGCACCCCGCGCCGCCCTGGACGAACGCCATCCCAGCGGAGGCCAAAGTGTTGTTGTTTCTGGGCCGCTTCCACCACAAGAAGGGGCTGGATCCCCTGCTCACCGTGTGGCAATCCGTTGTTGCACCAGCTGCCCGAGCTGGCTGGTGGCTGGCCCTGGTGGGCTACGGCGATCAAGGCGCATTAGAATGCCAAGTGGAGCATTCCCAGGCGCAAGGAGAGCTATCCAGGGTCAGCGTCCTGGGTCCAGTCTTCGGAGCTGAGAAAACAGCCGCTCTCCATAACGCCTCAGCGTTTGTGCTCCCCTCCTTCTCCGAAGGCCTGCCTATGGCAGCCCTGGAGGCCATGGCACACCGGCTCCCCTGCCTGCTCAGCACCGCCTGCAACCTGCCCGATGCCTTCAGCCTCGGCGCCGCCCTCCGTGCCGAACCCGATCCGGATGCTCTGGCAACATCCTTACTACTGTTGTTCGCCCTAAGCCAGCCAGAACGCGCCGCCATGGGTGCCGCAGGCCATTCGCTGGTGCGCAAGAACTTTAGTTGGCCGCGCGTAGCCGAACAGACCCTTGAGCTCTATCAATGGATTCTCGAAGGTGCTGAGCGCCCGGGTTTCGTGGAGCTGAGTTGAGCGGTGATTCAGCAGCTCGATCGCTACCGCACCCCGCCCACCTGGCACCCCGGTGCGCCCAGGCTTGTTCAGACCCTCTGGTTCTTCCTCGGCGCGCCCCTGCTCGCCGCCCGCTGGCTACCAGGCTCCCCCTGGCGCGTGGCGCTGATGCGCGCCTTCGGCGCTCAGATCGGCAGCGGCTGCCGCCTCAAGCCCGGCCTGCGCGTGAAATTCCCATGGCGGCTGCAGGTGGGTGAGGCCTGCTGGCTGGGGGAAGACGCTTGGATCGACAACCTCGCCCCCGTCACCCTCGGCGATCGCGTTTGTCTCTCCCAGGGGGCCTACCTCTGCACCGGCAACCACGATTTCCGCTCTGCCGGGTTTGACCTCCGTCTTGGGCCCATCACGATTGGCTCACACGCCTGGATCGCCGCTATGGCTGTGCTCGCACCTGGCACTCAGATCGGCTCGGGAGCCGTGGTGGCCATTGGTGCTGTGGTGAGGGGCACGGTGCCCGCCGGCGCGATCGTGCGCGGCAACCCCGCGGTGGTGGTGGGTCAGCGCTGATCGGTTAGGGAACCCTTAACCCAGAGCCCCGGTAAGCCCGCCGTATTGGAGCATGTCTGGATTCATGCGGCGCTCGTGGCGATGCGCTTCGCCGAACCGTGAGCAGATCGGCCCAGCAGCAGCCTGAGCTGCTTTGCCTGCAGCATGGACGCCTCTCGTTGTCATCACCCCCGCTTCTCCGGCTGCCGCTAACCCTTTCACCAGGTGGGGCGGTGACCTTTGCTATGGCTGTGTCGTCGCTCCCTTTCACCTCCAATCTTTCGCGCCTGCAGCGCATCCTGCGCAAGCTCGCCTCCCGCTGGCGGTGGCGCTCCAGCCGCAGCCGTTATCCGCGGCTCACGCTGGTGAGCCAGTTCTTTCCGCCCGATTTTGCGGCCACCGGCCAGCTGCTCGATGATCTCTCCGCTCGCATGGCCGCCCGGGGCCTACAGGTGCAGGTGCTCACCGGCATGCCGGCCTATGCCTACAACACCAGCGATGCCAAGCGGCTTGAATTTCTTCCCAATCGCTGCATCCGGCGCACTCAGGCCACCCGCTTCTGGCCCCAGCGCATCCGCGGCCGTGCCATCAACGGCATTCTCTATTGCCTGCGCATCACCTTGCGCCTGCTGCGCTATTCGCGCCGCGGTGATCTGATCCTTTACACCACCGAGCCGCCCTACCTGCCGCTGCTCGGCTGGTTGCTGCATCGCCTCACCCGCACCCCCTATCTGGTGCTCCTCTACGACCTCTACCCCGATGTGCTGGTGGAGCTCGGCGTGCTCCCACCGGGCCATCCGCTGGTGCGGCTCTGGCGGCACTTCAACGGCTGGGTGTTTGCCGATGCCCAGGAGCTGATCGTGCTCAGCCCGGCCATGCAGGCCCGCGTTGCCGCTGCCGTGCCGCAGGTCGCCGCCAAGCTCACGGTGATCCCCAGCTGGGCGGATCCGGCCGCGATCCGTCCCCGCCCCAAGGCCGCCAACTGGTTCGTGCAGAAGCACCAGCTGGCTGATCGCTTCGTGGTGCTCTATTCCGGCAACCAGGGACGCTGCCACGATCTGGTCACCGTGATGGCGGCGGCGCTCTTGCTGCGTCAGCAGCCCGAGATCCAGTTCCTGTTCATTGGAGCTGGCCCCCAGAAGCAGCGCCTCCTCCAGCTGCGGGCCGACTGGGGCCTTGAGAACTGCACCTTCCTGCCCTATCAGGATCTGGAAGACTTGCCCTTCTCGCTGGCGGCCGCCGATCTCGCCCTGGTGACGCTGAGTATCACGGCCGAGGGCCTCGTGGCCCCCTCCAAGCTCTACGGCCACCTGGCCGCCGGCACTCCGATCGCCGCCATCACCCCGGCCGACTCCTACCTCCACACCCTCGTGGTGGACTCCGGTTGCGGTCGCTGGTTTGCCAACGGCGACGCC
>NZ_JBIPMN010000193.1:0-4417 GCF_044369115.1 Vulcanococcus sp.
ACCCGCTGTTACGACGCGCTGCGGGTCCACCTCCAGCCACTCCAACAGGGCCAGCAGGGTGGAGCCTTTGTTCACTCCGCTGGGCAGCAGATCGAGATAACGGTTGTCGGAGAGCAGGCAATCCACCCCGTGGGCCTCCAGCTGCGGGATCAGGCTGTGGTCGAACTGCTCGGGGTCGACGTAGTAAGCCAATCGCCGCTGCGAATGGAGCGGTTGCGCGGCCAGACCAGGCCGCCCTTCAAGCATCGGCAGGAGCCGTTGCTCCATCCCCTGCCAGCGGGCATCGATCGGCTCCACGGCCAGAGGCACCGGCAACAACGACATGCCGCACGCCACCGTGCAGCCCACATCCCCAATCACCAAATGCGGGGCAGCCAAGCCAATGGGTTCATCCTCCTCCAGCACCCGGGCGATCGAGGCCAGATCGCGCCCGGTGCAGAACACATGCAGCACCCGTTCGCGTTGCTCCGCCAACCAGCGATAGAAGCTGCGCCGCTCAGCGGTAGCGCCCCCCAACAACGTGCCGTCGAGGTCGGTCACCAGCACGAGCTCGGGCGCTTCGGGCAAGGGCGCCGAGAGCTGGCTCTGCAACAACTGGCGGGACACAGCAGGCACCGGGCAAGTGGAGGCAACCGTATCGCCGAACACCGTCAAGCGGCCCACATGTTTCGTTACACTCCAACCGTTCGCGTCATTCCGATGCCTGACTCCACCTCTGCTTCTGCACGCTTCGGTTTTGTGAATTTCGCCGAAACCTGGAATGGTCGCCTGGCCATGCTGGGCTTCACGATCGGCCTCGCCACCGAACTCCTTACCGGCCAGGGCATCCTCGGCCAAATCGGCCTCGGCTGAAGCCGTTGAACCGGAGCAATGCTCTGCAGGCGCTCCCTCACGCGAGGGAGCGCTTTTTGATGGTTCAAACTGAACGCACAGCACCAGAAGCTCCCCTGGCTCAGCTTTTTGCCAAGAACCGCCGCGATGGCGCACGCATGCTCAGCAGCGGCATCGTGATCACCGGCGTGGGCTGGATCCGCATCGACCACCCGGCCGGCCAGATCGTGGCATTGCTGGGCAGCCTGGTGTGCCTCTACTGGTGGAGCTGCTATCGCCGCCTGGAGCGGTGAGCACAGAACTCGGCCTGCCGCGCTACAGCGTCAGCGCACTCAACCAGGCCATCGCTTCCCTGCTGGAACGCGGCTTCGCGCCGCGCTTTCTGCTCGAGGCCACCGTGTCGCGGCCGCAGCTGAAAAAGGGGCATCTCTGGCTCACGCTCGTCGACGAGCAGACCTCGATCTCGGGGGTGGTGTGGGCGTCTCAACTCAGCAAGTTGAGCTTCCAACCCAGCGAGGGCGATGGCGTGCTCGTGGTGGGCAAGCTGAATTTCTGGGCCAGCCGAGCCAGCCTCTGCGTTCAGATTCTCGATCTCAGGCCCAGCCTCAGCGCAGTGCTGCGCCAGTTTGAGCGCGTGCGAACCCTCCTGGAGCCGGAAGGACTCCTGGATCCAGCACGGAAACGATCTTTGCCCGCCATGCCCGCAGCGATTGCGCTGCTCACCAGCGTTCCCAGCTCGGCCTTGGCCGACATGCTGCGCACCGCCCAGGAGCGCTGGCCAGCGACCCGCATCCACGTGGTGCCCATTCCGGTGCAGGGGTCTGTAGAGGACCAGATCCGGGCCAGGCTTGCGGAGGTAGTAAGCAGAGCCAGAGGCTTAGGCATCGAAGCCATCGTGCTGGCACGGGGAGGCGGCAGCCGCGAAGACCTGGCGGTGTTCGACAACGAGGCGCTGGCCCGTGATCTTGCCGCCTGCCCGCTGCCACTGGTCACGGGCCTGGGCCATGAAGACGACACCACCATCGCCGACCTGGTGGCCGACTATCGCGCTGCCACCCCGACCGCGGCTGTGGTTGCGTTGCTTCCCGACCGCCAGCACCTGGCGCTGAACCTGCAGCAACAGCGCACACTTCTCAGGCAGAGCCTGAGCCACCGCTTGCAACGGGAACGCCTGCGCCTCGAGAGCGATCGAGCCCGACTGCTGCTGCTGCATCCCCGCCAGCTCCTGGCAAGCACCCGTCAGCAGCTCGAGCAACGCATCGAGCTCTTGCAGGCAGTCTCCCCCCAACGCTTGCTGGAGCGGGGCTTTTCGTTGGTGCACCACACCGATGGACAGCTGGTGCGCTCCGTGCAGCAGGTGCAGAGGGGCGATGCCCTGCAGCTGATGGTGGCGGACGGCAGGATCAACACCGTTGTGCAAACCACGGAGGGAGGTGCCCATGGCTGAACCCAAACCGAAGCGACGGCGAAGCACCGTTGATCCTGAGGGCCAATGGCAGACCGAGGTGGAGCAGCTGAGCTTCAACGAAGCCCGAACAGCCCTGGAGCTGGCCATGGCCAAGCTGCAATCCAGCGAGCTGGAGGTGGAAGAGATGGCAACGCTGTATCGACGTGCTGAGGCCTACGCCAACCGTTGCAGCGCTGTACTGGAAGCAGTGGAACAGGACGTGATCGAATGGGACTCTTGAAGCCCATGACAGCAACGGTGGAATTGTTAACGCCCGACAAGCCCCGCCCGAAAGCGCAGAGTCCGTGGCTGTCTTGGCTTTACCTGACGTTGGCCATCGCCGGCGGCGTACTGCCGTGGATGGCCAACCTCGCGTTCATGCGCGACTACGGGCCCAGCTTTGATTTGAGCGTGTTCGTGTCCCTCGCGAATGCAAATCCTGCCGCCCAGTCCCTGTCCAGGGATTTGCTGGTGGGGGCATCGGCGGTAACGATCTGGATGGTGGTGGAAAGCCGGAGGCTGCAGATGCGGCACCTCTGGCTGGTGTTGCTGAGCTCCGTCACCATTGCGTTTGCTTTCGCGGCGCCCTTGTTTCTCTGCCTGAGGGAGCGGCGTCTGGCGGAATTGGCCCGTGAGGCGGGCTCCAGCGAAGCCTCAGGGCTCGGCTGACACGTCGCGAACCTCAACGTCGATCACTGCGGAGCTGGCGGGTTGCTCAGCTGTGCTGCTTGAACTAGCACCCACTCCGATCAAGGATGCGCCACAGGCTGGACACGTTGATGCTCCAAAGCTCACTGTCCCGCAGGCGGGACACGTGATCAAGCGCCGGCGAAACCACTGCCAGGCCAAAAATCCGGCACCGGCCAAGACCAGTGGGCCAAACACCAGCAGGAGAGCAAAGCCCTCCAAAACATCAAAGAACAACCTTGCTGTAAACCCCGGCGCCAACAACAGCAACCCAATCACGGTGATCCAAAGCCATGGAATCGGGCGTTGCATCAGGAGGCCTCGGGAGTGGCTAGCTCCATCCTGACTGGGGCAGGTCCACAGGGGAAGTGGATCAGCGGGCGGATGCTTCGCCATCACGGCGGCGACTCACCACCACACTCAACGCTGTGCCGTAATACACAACCAAACCCACAAGCCAAACCCAGAGACTGAGCAGCAGCACGCCGCCGATCACGCCATAGGCCTGAAAGCGGGTGCCAAGCGATAACAAGCTTCGGCCCAGAACCACATTGAAGATGGTCAAGACAAAGCCGATCAACAACGAGCCGGGGATCAACGATCGAGCCGGAACATGACGCGACGGAAGAATCGCCAGGAGTGCAAAAGAAAGACTGCAGGCAATCAGCAGCGAAATCCCGAAATCAACAGCCATTGGCACCGGCGCCCAGAGATGCAGCCAATCGGGCAACCAACCCTGCAACATCAGGCGCCAACTACCCGGACTGAGCAACCTCAGATTGGTGGTGATCTGATCCAGCACCACAAAGAATCCGATCAATGCCACCAGCGCAATGGCTTCCAAACGTGCACGGATAAAGCGCCAGACAGGCCTGGTCCAATGATCGATCGGAAGGAAGCAAGGGCGAAATCCCCACAAGCGATCAGTACCGCGCTGAAGGCTTAGATAAGCATTGGTGGATGACACCAACAAGAACGCAGCACCGACCAAACCAGCACCGGTTCCCTGACGAATCAAGAGGTTCAAGGTGCTGCGGATCAGCGGGATCACCGATGGCGGCAACACCTGATCCGCCAGGCCCAACACCTGGTCTGTAAGATTATCCACACGCCCCAATAGGCGACTGGCAACCCCCAAGGCAATCAACAAAATCGGGAAGAAGGATTGCAGTGTGTGATAAGCAAACGCAGCACTGAGGTCCACGCAATCCTCACGGTCCCACAGCCGATAGGAACGCCAAAACAAGCGCACGAGAGAACGCCACCGAAAAGAGCGCTGCATGACCGCCACGGGACGCCCGTCTACCACCGACGCTACAACCTCCCCCAAACCAAACCAACAAAAAAGCCACCCTATCGGGTGGCTTCTCTGCCTCATGCCTCCAGACTCGATCGATCGAGGTTGGGTGGCATGAGGATGGGTGGAGCAAAGAATGTTTTACCTGGCATCGA
>NZ_JBIPMN010000047.1:0-15065 GCF_044369115.1 Vulcanococcus sp.
CAGGCTCCCGCGGGGTTCAGTCAACTGCGCCCGCTCATCCACAAGGGCTGGGAGATGGTGCTGGCCGCCCTGGAGCTCTCCAGGGCAGAACTCAACCTGCCGGCCTACCTGAGCGATTACGACAACCACCTGCATCCCGCCCTTCAGCGCTGGCAACTGGAGCCCCAGGCCCTGCAGCAAGCCCTCGAACAGCTGCGGGCCGAGGCGATCCAGGCCGACCCCGATGCCTGGCTGGGGCTGCACCATCCCTACCCGGGTGTGATCCAGCGGCTGGAAACCCTGAAAGCCGAAGGCAGCCCCTGGCGGGTGCTCACCACCAAAGGAGGTGTTTTCGCGCGGCAGCTGCTTGAGGCCTATGGGTTGCAACCCCAAGCGGTGGATGGCCACGAACAGGGCAGCAAGCCGGAGGTGCTGCTGCAGCTGAGCCAAAACCAAGAGCGCCCCATCTGGTTCGTGGAGGATCGCCGCCCCACCCTGGAGACCGTGCGCACCACGGCAGGGCTGGAAGCCGTGCGCTGCTACCTGGTGGCGTGGGGCTACCTGGCACCGGGGGATCTGGAGCAACTGCCACCCGGCATCAGCTCGCTGCAGCCGGAGCAATTCGCCGCGCCCCTGGCGAGCTGGCCCTGATCCGCTAGCGTACGCCTGTACTACAGCCAGGTGAAGCCCGCAGCGGTGAAACATCTGGCGCCTGCGGTGGCACTTCTTCTGATGAGGTCGCCCAGGATGAGCCCGGTTCCGCCGGCTCCCTGCACCGCGGCCTGCCCCCATCGCTGAATCGCAGACATGCCAGCCGACACCAAAACCAGCAGTCCCGCCGCTGGGGCAGCCAACAACGGCGCCAGCAATCCCGAGCGCGACAAGGCCCTGGGCCTTGTGCTCAATCAGATCGAGCGCAACTTCGGCAAGGGCTCGATCATGCGCCTGGGAGATGCCTCCCGCATGCGGATCGAAACCAGCCCCACCGGCGCCCTCACCCTCGATCTCGCACTGGGCGGCGGCTATCCCAAAGGCCGCGTGGTGGAGATCTACGGCCCGGAGAGCTCCGGTAAAACCACCCTCACCCTGCATGCCATCGCCGAGGTGCAGCGGCGCGGCGGCGTCGCCGCCTTCGTGGATGCGGAACACGCCCTTGATCCGGTGTATGCCGCCGCCCTGGGCGTTGATATCGAAAATCTGCTGGTGTCCCAGCCCGACACCGGCGAGATGGCGCTGGAGATCGTGGATCAGCTGGTGCGCTCCGCTGCGGTGGACATCGTGGTGGTCGACTCGGTGGCCGCCCTCACCCCCCGCGCTGAGATTGAAGGCGAGATGGGCGATCTGGCCGTGGGCAGCCAGGCCCGTCTGATGAGCCAGGCGATGCGCAAGATCACCGGCAACATCGGCAAATCCGGTTGCACCGTGATCTTCCTCAACCAGTTGCGCCAGAAAATCGGCGTGACCTACGGCAACCCCGAAACCACCACCGGCGGTAATGCCCTCAAGTTCTATGCCTCGGTGCGGCTCGACATCCGCCGCATCCAGACCCTCAAGCGCGGCACCGAGGAATACGGCATTCGCGCCAAGGTGAAGGTCGCCAAGAACAAAGTGGCCCCTCCCTTCCGCATCGCCGAGTTCGACATCCTGTTCGGCCGCGGCATCAGCACTGTGGGCTGCCTGCTGGATCTGGCCGAGGAAAACGGCGTGGTGGTGCGCAAGGGCGCCTGGTACAGCTACGAGGGCGACAACATCGGCCAGGGCCGCGACAACACGATCACCTGGCTGGAGCAGAACCCCGAGCCCAAAGAACAGATCGAGCGACAGGTACGCGAGAAGCTGAGCGAAACCAGCGACTCCCTCAAGCCGGTCGCTGCCGCCGCCGCTCGCCTGGCCGCCAGCGGTAGCGCCTCCAGCACCAGCGAGGAGGCCGTGCCGGCCGCCAGCTGAACCCAGCGGGGAGCTAACTGACTGCCGCCACAGCCCAACAAAAAGCCCCCGCCTTGCGGCGGGGGCAGGCCAAGCAAAGGATGATCGCCCGCCTCAGGCGCTGACAGTGGAGGCAACGGAGGCCGCAGAGCCATGCAGCGCGGCTGCAACGCGCTCGAGCTCCTGGATGGCCTCAGCACCTTCAAACTTCACCAGCTCGTGGCCATTGCGGGATTCCACCCAGCTGATGCCGTAATCCGACACGAGAAAACGCACCATGTGGCCATCGCCAAGATCGGCCACAAACGAGGCACCGTGCCCGTCACGGTCGTCGCCGCAGACATAACAGGTTGCGGCAAATCCCTGTTGCTGCAGACCATCCGCGAGAGCGCGAAGGCTCATCACCAGGTCTTCAACAACCGATCGGTAGTGCTCAGCCAGACGCGCGAACATGGGCGCAGAGCATTGAATACACCGATCCTAAGCTTTTCTTCAGGTTTGCGTGAGTAGCAATACTCAGCGCTGCAACTGTGTCGCCGTTCGCCAACAGGCTGGCGGACGGCCGGGATCAGCCATCCGCCAGGGTCCACCAGCCAGCTGCAGGGCCAATAAAGCGAACAATCACCCAGAACAGCACCAGAGCACCAATCCCCACCCAGGCACCACGGGTTGTGATCTGCACAAATTGTTCTCCCTGGCGCTGGGTGAGCGGCAGCCACGGGGCCAGGCGCGGTGAGGTATCTGCGGGCTTGGCCTTGGCCGGTTTGGGCCGAGGGGGCAAACCCTGGTCAGCGCGGCGCTTGGCCTCTCCCATCGAGCCGGTTCGCAACAGCGCCCAGGCTAAGGGGCTCATTCCGGCCGCAATCGGGTGAGCGCCACCCAGGGCTCCAGGGCCTGCAGCACCATGCGCCCCCATCCCCTGCGGCGCATCCGCCCATCGAGCACAGCCAAGCGACCGTTGTTGCGGCGTACGCCAGCCACCGCCAATTGCAAGCGCTGCAGAGCTTCCGGCAGCAGCAGCTCCCGGAACCAGTCGCGCCCCCGCAGGCGCAGCGCCGCCACGCGAGCGGCCGTGAGCGGGTCTTCGAGGCTAGCGATCGGCAAGGTGGCGGCCACCAGCTGAGCCGGCAGCGGCAGGCGGCACTGGTGCTCGAGCCACCACGGCCAACTGCAACAGATCACGCCATTGCTTTCCGGCGCGGTGAGCTCATGGCCCACCCGTGTGCCGAATTCGGCGGCCAGAGCGCTGGTGAGCCGCAAGCGCAGACCATCGTCATCCACCAGCACCACGGTGAGGCCGCTCTGGCCAAGCACCAGTCGGCGGCACTGATCGAGCAGGTGAGTGTCGTAGTGGGGGGCATTGGGCAGAGGCTGGCCCTGGGGCGCAAACAGGGGCAAGGGATCCAGCAACGGCGGATCCGCCAGGCTCAACTGCACCTGCGGCGAAAAGCCCAGCACAGGGCCTTGGGCCTCCGGCCAGGGCCCCACCAACACAACGCCACGCTCCTGCAGCAGGCCCGGCAGTTGCGCCAGGGGCTGGAGCGGCTGACGATGCCACTGCCACTGCAGCACGGTTGGATCCACCTGCGCCCAGCTGGTCCAGCCCTCGCCGGCGCACTCCAGCCAGCGCGGCCAGGGGTCGGGCAACGGGCCGAGCACCGCGAGCAACTGCCTCAGCGGCGCTTCTTCCTCCGGGGCAATCGCCACCTGCTGCTGGGGACCGCAGGGCCGGGCCAGCAGCCGTCGGCTGAGGCGTTCATGCAGCTGCAGCAAGCTCGCCGCGGCCGAAGGCAGGCTGCGGCGCAGCTGCTCCCAGTGACCTGTGTCGATCACCACGGCGAGCGCCTGGCGCAGCAGCGGCTCCAGCAGCTCCCCATCCGGCACCACCAGCTGGTGATCCGCCAGGGCCCCACTGCGCCAAGCCGACACCAAGTGCTCGTACGACAGCAACCAAAGCTGGGCGGCCGGCGGGGGCTGCGGGCCTTCCCAGCAAGCGAGGCTGAGCCCCACGGCCTCCAGCCGAGGCAATTCCACCTGGTGAAGCCGCTGCCGCAGCACCGGGCTCACCACCATCGCCACGCACTGGGGTTGCAGAGCCAGGGGCACGAGCAGGCCCAGCAGCCAGCTGGGATCGCTGCCGGGGGCCAGGCGGATCAGGGTTTGGTCGCCGCGGCGCAGGCTGCGGGCCACCAACCGGCTCAAGGTGAGGTGATGGGGCCAGCGGAGTTCACCGGCCTGGCGGAGCAGGGCCTTGAGTTGGTGGTGGGCCCGCGCTTCCAGCATCGTGAAATCGTAGGAAGCTGGCCTGAAGCCACTGTTCAGAAATGACATCCAGCCAAGGGGAGTCGGCCCAGGGCCCGGGCACCCTGAGCGAGCGGCCGGTGGGGCTGGTGGGGCTGGGGTTGATCGGTGGTTCGCTCGGGCTGGATCTTCAGGCCGCTGGCCTGGAGGTGCGGGCCCTGGTGCATCGAGCAAGCACTGCTGAACGGGCGCGCAAGCGGCAGCTGGCCCAGCGGATCGACACCGATCCCGCCGTGCTGCAAGGCTGCGGTCTGATCGTGCTGGCCCTGCCCCTCGATCGCCTGCTCGAGCCACCAGCGGAGCTGCTGGCGGCACTTCCTCCGGATGCGGTGATCACCGATGTGGGCTCGGTGAAGCAACCGGTGCTGGAGCGCTGGCAGCCGCTGCATCCGCGCTTCGTGGCCAGCCATCCGATGGCGGGTACGGCGGAGGCCGGCGTGGAAGCGGGCGTGGCCGGCCTGTTTGCCGGGCGCCCCTGGGTGGCCACCCCCACCAGCAGCACCGACCCAGCAGCGCTGGAGGTGGTGCAGGAGCTGGCCGCTGTGGTGCAGGCCCAGTGGCTCTGCTGTGAGGCCGCCGCCCACGACCGAGCCGTGGCGCTGATCTCCCACATGCCGGTACTGGTGAGCGCGGCGCTGCTGGAAGCGGCGGAGCAGGGCGGCCACGCCGCCGGTGCCGAGACCCTGGTGCGGCAGCTGGCCTCCAGCGGCTTCGCCGACACCAGCCGCATCGGCGGCGGCAACCCGGAGCTCGGAGCGCTGATGGCACGCTGCAACCGGGAGGCGGTGCTGCAGGCGATCGCGCACTACCGCCAGCAACTGGCCGAGCTGGAAACCCTGGTAGAGCAGCAAGCCTGGCCAGCGCTGCAGCAGCGGCTGGAGCACTGCCAGGCCCTGCGGCCGGAGTTTCTCTGATCAAGCAGCACTGGCGCCCAGCGTCTACGCCGCGAGCTGGAGGTCACGGCCGCTAGCGGCGAGCAGCTGCCGGCAGGCGGTGACAGCCGAGAGGCTCACTCCCGCCGTGCCCTCGCCGGGATAGATCGCATCGCCGCAGAGCCAAAGCCCGCTCAGCGGCGTGCGGCTGGCCAAGCCGAAGGGGCCAAAACGGCTGGGGTGCTGACCCAGCCCCCCCACAAACCCGAAGGGCCGGCCGGTCCAGCCGGCGAACCCTCGCGGGGTGGCCAGCTCCACATGCAGGAACTGCTCAAGGCGCAGGCCCAGACGCTGCTGCAACCCCGCCTGAATCCCCGCTAGAGCCTGCTGCTTGCGCTCCTGATAAGCGGGTTCAGGCAAGCCAAACCAGGGCCGAGCAGCCGTGAACACGCTGGCGATCACTGTGGCCTGGCCTGCGGGGGCACGCCCATCGCCCTCAGCGCTAATCGACACGAACAGGTTGCCGGGATCCCCCCACTCCAGCTGGGCATGCAGCCCCAGGTGGGAGGGCAGGCAGGCGCGCGGCACAGCGCCATAGAGCACCAGGGCACCGGAGGGATCGGGAAACGCGTCGATCCGCTGGCGATAGCTCTGGGGCAGGCTCTCGCCCAGGAGATCCGGCAACAGCTGAGGCGGCAGGGTGTTCACCACCTGCTCCGCCTCCAGCACAAACGGCCGCTGGGCGGCCACCACACCCTCCAGCCTCCAGCCACTGCCCACCGGTTTGAGGCTCTGGAGGCGATGGCGCAGCCGCAACCGGCCACCGGCCTGGGCCAAGGCCTTCTCAAGGGCGGTGCTGAGCCTCTGCATCGAGCCCTGCAGGTGCCAGAGCCCCAGCGGTGCCTGCGCCATGGCCAGCACCGTGGCGCCATAGAGCGCGGCGGTGCGATCGGCGGCTTCCTGGGAATAAAGCTTCAGCTGCAGATCGAGAAAACGCCGCAGGCGCTGATCGCTAGCGCATCCGCAGAGGCTGAGCAGATCAGCCACCGTGGCGCCCACCAGCACACCGGTGGCGAGGCTGGCCGGACCCACAGCCCCCAGCAGCTGGCGCAGATCCCAGAGGCTGCGTGGGGGGAGCACCGGATCGCGGCCGGCAAAGGCCCAGTTGCTCTGGTGCAGCCAGGCGCAGAGCTGCCAGAAGCGTTCGCTGCCTGGGAACTGCTGCTGCCGTTCCTGCTGCCAGCGCGCTGGATCACGCCAAAGCGAAATGGGCGCAGGGTCGCCGGCCAGCTGCACGCTGCAACCCGGATCCAGCGGTGTGGCCTGGGGCAGAGGCAAGCCGAAATGGCGGAACAGGCGCTGATGGATCCCGCCCGGCTCAAACCCCGCCACCTGGGTGGCGCCCACATCAAAGGTGTAAGGCCCGCGGCGGAAGGTGCCGGCGCAGCCGCCCGTCTGGCTGTGGGCCTCCAGCAGCTCCACCTGCAACCCCTCGGCAGCGAGCAAGGCTGCAGCGGTGAGGCCGGCGATGCCGCCCCCCACCACCGCCACATCACAACGGCTCAACATGCCGGCATGCTGGCAGCGCGCGCGTCGGGGGTGGCCATGCAGCAGCAGGTGATGGCGCGCTGGCTGGCACAGCAGGGTCTGGAGCTGGCGGCGATGCAACCGGTGGGCGGCGGCTGCATCCACCGCGCCTGGCGGCTGGAGCTGCGCGATGGCAGCCAGCGTTTTGCCAAAACCAATCGCGCCACGCTGCTGCCGGTGCTTGAGGCAGAAGCCGATGGCCTGGCCGCCCTGGCCGCAGCCGCGTGGCTGGAGCCTACGGCGGCTCCGCTTCCCTCCATTCCCGAACCACTGGCCCTGGCGGAACTGGAGGGTGAGGCTGTGCTGCTGCTGAGCTGGCTGGAGCTGGGGTCTGGCAGCCAGCAGGGCTGGCGGCGGCTGGGCCAAGGCCTGGCCCGGCTGCACCGCGCCAGCCTGGCCAGCAGCGATGGCCGCTTCGGCTGGCACCAGAGCAACTTCATCGGCTCTGGCCCGCAACACAACAGCTGGCGCGGCAGCTGGGCGGCTTTCTTCAGCGAGCAGCGCCTGGGGGTTCAGCTGGAGCTGGCCGCAACCGCCGGACGGGCCTTACCCCTTGCCACTGCCCTACTGGAGCGAGTGCCGCACTGGTTGGCCTCCCATGAACCGGAGGCCTGCCTGGTGCATGGCGATCTGTGGAGCGGCAACGCTGGGCTGCTGATCTGTGGAGGCAGCGCCCTGTTTGATCCAGCAGTGTCTCGCTCGGATCGCGAGGTAGACCTGGCGATGGCGCGGCTCTTCGGGGGATTCCCAGCCGCCTTCTTTGAGGGCTACGAGCGGGAATGGCCCCTACCTGCCGGACACCGGCAGCGGGTGGATCTGTACAACCTGTACCACCTGATCAATCACGCCAACCTGTTCGGAGGCGGGTACTGGCAGCAAAGTGCCGCCAGCATCGAGGCGCTACTGCGCCACTGGAGCTGACGGCTCGATGCGGGCTCAGCCCAGATATTCCTTGCGCAGGGTCTGAACTTTGGTGATCACTGCCGAGCGCTTGTCACTGGTGGTGAGGTTCTGCCAGCTCCACTGACCCACCACCACAAGGCCAAGCAGCTCGAGCAGTCCAGGGACCACCGGCAGGAGGTTGATGGTGTCGATCACGCCCTTGATCAGCACCTGGGCCACGATCACCACCACCAGCACGCCCACACCCTTGCCGATGCGGCCCATCTGACTCCAATCGACCTTGTCGAGGGTCTCATTCACCTTGCTCAGCACTTCGCTGTAGCGCTCACTGAAGCTGGCGCCTGCCTCGTCTGCAGCAGGACTGGCCTGATCCTTGAGGTCGGAGGTCTCGACGGTCATCGGCCAGATCGTGAATTATTGCTTCGCCATAAGGTATCCGGGTGCGTGCACCAACGCCAGAGCGACTGCAGTTCGATGGGCATTGCCTGATCGTTCTGGAGCGCGCGCTGCTGGCGGCAGCACCAGATGAAGGCTGCGCCCTGCTCCTGGGGGCACGCGCGGGTTCAACGTTGTGCGTGCAGTGGATCTGGCCCTGCCGGAATATGTGGCAGCCCTCACAGGAACGGCCGCAACGCTTCAGCCTCGACCCGCGGGAGCAGCTGCTGGCCCAGCGCTGGTGCCGCAGCCGCGGCCTCACGGTTCTGGGCGTTGCCCACAGCCACCCCAGCAGCGCAGCCGTGCCCTCCAGCACCGATCGAGCGCTGTGCGTCGGCCCCACGTTGATGCTGATCCGCAGCGGCCTCCCCCTAGGCCGGGCGGCGCTGCGCGCCTGGTGGATCCCAGACGCCAACCCTGACCGCGCAGGCGACTGTGATGCACTCCCACACCCCATCGAGCTGCTGATCACAGGGGAGGCTTCAGCAGCGGGTGCCGAGCATTTGGGAGAGTAGGGAGCTGGACAGCGTTTCGCTCGCCCCATGCTTCCCCCCGACACCACCGGCATCGAGCTCAGCCCCGATGAAGTGGCCCGCTTTGCGCGCCACCTGATCCTGCCGGAGGTGGGCATGGAGGGCCAAAAGCGCCTCAAGGCCTCCTCGGTGCTGTGCGTGGGCACCGGCGGCCTGGGCTCACCGCTGCTGCTTTATCTGGCTGCGGCCGGCGTGGGCCGCATCGGCATCGTGGATTTCGATGTGGTGGATCACTCCAACCTGCAGCGCCAGGTGATCCACGGCACCAGCTGGGTGGGCAAGCCGAAGATCGAATCGGCCAAAGCGCGCATCCTCGAGATCAACCCCCACTGCCAGGTGGATCTCTACGAAACGGCGCTCACCAGTGAGAACGCTCTGGAGATCATCCGGCCCTACGACATCGTCTGCGACGGCACGGACAACTTCCCCACGCGCTACCTGGTGAACGACGCCTGCGTGCTGCTGGGCAAACCCAACGTGTACGGCTCGATCTTCCGCTTCGAGGGTCAGGCCACGGTGTTCAACCTCGACGCAGAAAGCCCCAACTACCGCGACCTCTTCCCCGAGCCGCCGCCGCCGGGCATGGTTCCCTCCTGCGCCGAAGGCGGCGTGGTGGGTGTGCTGCCCGGAATCATTGGCGTGATTCAGGCCACCGAAGCCGTGAAGATCATCACCGGCATCGGCACCACCCTCAGCGGTCGCCTGCTGCTGTTTGACGCCCTGGGCATGAAGTTCCGCGAGCTCAAACTACGGCCCAACCCCGAGCGCCCGGTGATCGAGAAACTGATCGACTACCAAGAGTTCTGCGGTGTGGGCGGCAGCGCCCCTGGCCAGGAAGAAGCCGGTGCGGTGGAGAGCATCAGCGTCAGCGAGCTGAAGAGCCTGCTCGATGGCGACACCTCCGGGATGGTGCTGATCGACGTGCGCAACCCGCCCGAAGCGGACATTGCCGTGATCCCCGGCGCGACCCTGATCCCCCTCGATCAAATCGAGAACGGCACCGCTGTGGAGCGGATCAAGCAGCTGGCGGCCGGCAAAACGCTCTACGCCCACTGCAAGCTGGGCGGCCGCAGCGCCAAGGCCCTGATCGCCCTCAAGCGCCACGGCATCGAGGGCATCAACGTGGCTGGCGGCATCGACGCCTGGAGCCAGGACGTGGATCCGAGCGTGCCGCGCTACTGAGTCAGGCCATCGGTTCTTTGTCGCCCGGGCTCAGGCCCGGGCTTTTTACTGGCAGCGTTCTATGAATCGCTCAGTGCGATCAGTGCGCTCAGTAATCAACGCCGCGCTTGAGGTCCACCCCGCGCTCGGCGTAGTGCTTGTGGCACACCATTTCTGAGTGCACGGAAGCCAGATCGAAATAAGCGGGCGGGTTTTTGCAGCGACCCGTGAGGATCACCTCGGTTTCAGAGGGTTTACGCAACAGCGTTTGCACGATCGGCTCCACCGGCAGCAGCTCCAGATCCACGGTGGGATTGATCTCATCGAGGATCACGGTTTTGTAGAGACCGCTGGAGATGGCAGCGCGGGCGATCTCCCAGGCCCGCTCGGCTTCCACGTAATCGATCGGCTGCTGCTGGCCGCGCCACACGATCGCATCGCGACCGGAGCGCAGGTGATCCACCAGGTGGGGATAGCTCTCGCGCAGGGCGGCGATCGCCGCGTCTTCGGTGTAGCCGCTGCCGCCTTTGAGCCACTGGAGAATCAGCACGCGGTGGCTCTTGTCTTGCGAGATACCGCGGCCGATCGCCTGCAGGGCTTTGCCCAAGGCACTGGTGGATTTGCCCTTGCCCTCACCGGTGTACACCTCGATCCCTTCCAGGCCCGCAGGCGAGCGCTCCAGGCCATCGGCATCAAACTCTGCCGCCGCCGCGGCATCGAGGCGGCGGTGGGCGCGCATCTCCGAATGCAGATCGGCGATCGTCACCAGCTGCCGCGGCGCGCCGCGGCCAGTCACGATCACTTCCATGCCGGCGGGTTTGGCTGCCAGGGTGCGCACGACGTCGTCGGTGTCGAGCAGGCCCAGATCAAGCACTGGATTGAGCTCATCGAGCACCACCACCGAATAGAGCTCGCTGGCGATGGCGCCTTTGGCGATGGTCCAGCCGCGCTGGGCCTCCTGAATGTCGATGCGGGTGACTTCGCCTGCCCCGAAGAACTCACCGCGGCCGGTGCGCACCTGATCGATCAGATGGGGGAAGCCCTGCTGCAGGGCTTCGATGGCGGCGTCTTCGTCGTAAGCACGGCCGGGCCCCTTGAGGAAGCGCAGCAGCAGCACGCGGGTTTGCTTTTGCTCGCAGATGCCCAGGCCGATGGTGCGCAGCACCACGCCCAGTGCCGCCTGGCTCTTGCCCTTGCCCTCACCGTCGTACACGTGCAGCTGGCCATGGCTGCGTTCACTGCTGCCAGCGGCGGTGCGAATTCCGATGCCCCGGCCCGTGCCGCGGCTGGTTGTGGTGGCGGAGGTTGCCTGCGGGGCCATGGCCGAGCCACTTACCGTCGGACTCTAACGAGGGCGGCCGGAAGGCCACCCACCCCCGGTTTGCAGCGCTGATGCCGGCACAGTCCAGCCGCCACCACCCCACGCTTCACCCCACGGTGGAGCAGCTCGAACCGAAGCTGCGCGAGGCCCTCGCTGCCCTGCGCCGCAGCATCGCCGCCCACCCAACAGCGCTGGTGGCCTACTCAGGCGGCGTGGACAGCGCCTTGGTGGCGGCCATCGCCGCCGAGCAGCTGGGGGAGCGGGCCCAGGCGGTCACGGGGGTGTCGCCAGCCTTGGCGCCTCACCTGCGCGAGGAGGCCCGGCAGCAGGCGGCCTGGATGGGCATCCAGCACCAGGAAATCCCCACCGCCGAACTCAATGATCCCGCCTACAGCAGCAATCCAAGCGAGCGCTGCTATGCCTGCAAGCGGGAGCTGCACACCCTGTTGGCGGAGCTGCTGCAGGCGAGCGGCACAGCCGGAGCCGTGGTGCTCGATGGGGTGAACCACGACGACCTCGGCGATCACCGCCCCGGTATCCGGGCCGCCCAGGAACGCCAAGTGATCTCTCCACTGGCGGAGCTGAGCATCAGCAAAGCCGGCGTACGCGCCATCTCCCGAGCCCTGGGCTTCCCATGGTGGGACAAGCCGGCCCAGCCCTGCCTGGCCTCCCGCTTTCCCTACGGAGAAGCGATCAGCGCCGAGCGGCTGCAACGGGTGGGAGCGGCCGAGGCCTGGCTGCGCCAGCGGGGCTTTGCGGAGTTGCGGGTGCGCAGCCAGGGAGAGGCGGCGCGGATCGAACTGCCGCCTGCCCAGCTCACGCTTCTGTTGGAGCCTGAATTACGAGAAGCCCTGGTGGCCGCCTTCCTGGATCTGGGCTTCACGGCGGTGAGCCTCGATCTCGAGGGCCTGGTGAGCGGCAAGCTCAACCGGGCCCTGGCGGCACGGCAGCTGCGCAGCAGCGAGCAGGCATGAAAAAGCCCCTCCCGAGGGAGGGGCTTGAGCAAACCAAAACAGCGCTGCGGTCAGGCAGCGGCAAGAGCAGGTTCGCGCTCAGCGCCAGCCACGGAACCAGGGGTTTCGCGCCGGAAGCTCTTGAGTTTGTAGTTGCCGGCGTCGAGCTCTTCACTGAGCACGATGCAGGCCCGTTCGGGCATGGTGTGATCACCGCAGGTGAACACATCAACAGCCGCATAGCCCGATTCGGGCCAGGTGTGGATCGAGATATGGGATTCGGCCAGTAGAGCCAGCCCCGTCACACCCTGGGGGTCGAACCGGTGGGTGATCAGATTCAGGAGTGTGGCGCCAGCACGCTTCGCAGCGGTGGTGATGGCGTTCCTGAGGAAAGCCTCGTCGTCGAGCTTGGCGGAATCGCAGTTGTAAAGCTCGAGAATGCAGTGTTTACCCACCATCTCGGTGGCACTGGGTGCTTGGGGGCTTGCGGAGAAAGTCTCAGCTCCGGTCCATCCCGGGTTGGGGTGGAGGCAGGCCGCTTGGGTCATCAGATCCAGGCAAAACAGCAAATCACCTTACTGGCTGGGCAGCAGGCTGCCGGCCTCAACGGTCACCACCTGCGAACGCTGATGCCAACCACCGCTGAAGGCCCCCAGGTGCGTGGCACTCACCAGGCACTGATGTCCTTCACCTACAGCCTCCAGCAAGAGCTGCTGCCGGCCTGGATCCAGCTCGGCCAGCACGTCGTCGAGCAGCAGTAGCGGCGGCTCTCCCCAGAGCTGCTGCACCAGCTCCAGCTCCGCCAGCTTGAGGGCAAGCACCAGCGTGCGCTGCTGACCGGCTGAGCCATAGCGCCGGGCCGGCTGCTCCCCCAGCTCAAGAGCCACCTCATCGCGATGGGGCCCCACGCTGCACTGGCCGAGCCGCAGCTCCTCGGGCCGCTGCCGCCGCAGCTGCTCGAGCAGCGCGTCTCTCCAGGGGGCTTCCGCCTCCTCCCCTTCGAGCACGCTGCCGGGCACGTAGCGCAGCTGCAGCTGCTCGCGGCCGCCGCTGAGGCGCTCCTGCCAGGCGGCCGCCAACGGCTCCAGACGGCGCAGGGCCCTCAGGCGCCGGCGATGCAGGCGCGTGCCGATCAGGGCCATCTGCTGATCAAACGCTTCCAGCAGTTCCGGCTGCATGCCAGCCCCCAAACCGCGCCGCAGCAACTGCGAGCGCTGGCGCAGCAGCCGCCCATAGCGGCTGAGCAGCTCGGCATACACGGGTTCGAGTTGCAGCACCACCCGGTCGAGCCACAGGCGCCGCAGGGCCGGCTCCCCCCGCACCAGCTCCAGATCGAGGGCGCTGAAGCCCACGCAACGCAGCGGACCGATCAGCTCATGCTGGCGCTCCAGCACCTTGCCGTTACGCCGCGCCTGCCGCCCCCCCTGACGGCGCAGCTCAAGCTCCAGCTGATCGCCGCCCTCACAGACGGCGCTGATCAGCGCCTGGCGCTCCCCCTGGCGGATCAGATCGCGGTCGCTGCTGCAGCGGTGCGAGCGCAGGCTGCCCAGCAGTTCCACCGCTTCGAGCAGGTTGGATTTGCCCTCGCCGTTGCGGCCGATCACCAGCAAGCGCGGCGCCTCGAAGGCGAGCTTCAGACCGCTGTAGTTGCGGAACTGGCGCAGCTCCAGGCGATGCAGCCGAATGGGTCTGGGGCGCTCTGACGGCTAAGGTAAATCCCGTGAAGTGCTGCTCCCGCGAGGGCATGTAGCTCAGTTGGATAGAGCATCAGATTCCGGTTCTGAGTGTCGGGGGTTCGAGTCCCTCCATGCTCGTGAGACACGGAGCCGCCCTCTCACCCCTCAGCCCTGCTTCGGCGGGGCTTTTTCATGCCTGGCGCTCAGCAGAGACGGCTGAAGAGCTGATCAGAGGCTGAGGCCCATGGCCCGGATCCCACCTGGATCCACCACAAAGCCATGGCGCTTGAGGGCTTCCTGGGCCATGGGGGCAGCCGCCACCGAAATGCTGCACCCCGGCAGCTCCCGCCGCAGCCGGCTCAAGGCGGTGTGCACCAGCACGACCATCAGCTGCTCCTGCTGGGGATCAGCCGGATGGGCGCTGAGATCCCAGAGGTTGGCGTTCAGGGCCAAATCGCTGGTCACCCGCACAAAGCCCACCAGCTGATCGGCGGGATTGCGCACGCTCAGCTGCCAGGTGCTGCGCTCCAGGGCCGCCTCCAGACGAGCCAGCGGGCGACTGGGGTCGCCGCATACCACCAAAAGTGCGTTGAGCTCTTCAGCAAGAGGGGGCCGCTCACTCTGAAGGCTGTACCCCTCGGGCAGAGCCGGCGGCTGCGGCTGCGAGCGGAAGGGAATCAGCAGGGAATCGAGCACCGCGCCGCCTCAGCCGGTGTTGCGCATGCCAGCGGCGATGCCATTGATCGTGAGCAGGGCACCGCGGAGCAGCTCGCTGCGGCTGTAGGTGCGGCCGTCGTCGCTGGCGGCCGCCTCGCTCATGGGGGGCTGGCGGTTCTGATCGCGCAGGCGGCGCAGCAGCGCCACCTGCAGATAGCCCAGCGGAACGATCGTGCGGTTGCGCAACTCCACCGAAAGCTGCAGGGCCGGATCACCATCCAGCAGCCGTTGATGCCCGGTGATCGCCAGCACCAGATCGCGCGTGAGCACAAACTCCTTGGCGATCACCTCAAAGATCTGCTCAAAGGCTTCGCGCAGCTCCGGACGCCCCAGCGAGCGCACGTAGTGATGGGCCAGATCCAGATCCACCTTCGAGAGGGTCATCTCCACCTTGGAGATCAGCATCCGGAAGAAGGGCCAGCGCTGGTAGAGCTGCTGGAACAACTCGAGCTGGCCTGGATCAGCGTCGAGCTCTTCCTGCAGGGCAGCGCCGACACCGAACCAGCTGGGCAGGAGGAAACGGCTCTGGGTCCAGCCGAACACCCAGGGGATTGCGCGCAGGCTGGAGAGATCCTTGGCACCACTTTTGCGGCGAGCCGGCCGGCTGGAGATCTGCAGCTTGCTGATCTCCTCGATCGGTGTGCACTGCTGGAAGAAGGCCACCAGATCAGGGTTGTCGTGCACGAGGGCGCGGTAGTGGC
>NZ_JBIPMN010000091.1:0-10341 GCF_044369115.1 Vulcanococcus sp.
GGCCAGCTGCTCCTGGATTTCGCGGGTGACCACCGCCCGGTATTCCTGGAAGTGCTCGTTGTGGGCGAGCGTCACCACAAATTGCTCGAAGCTGGCGGGATTGCGGCGTGCCACCCGCGCCAGGGAGCGCCAGAACCGGAAGCGGGTATTCCGTTTGAACCCCTGGCGCCAGAGCACTGTGGCCAGAGCTTTCAAGTCGCTCATCGGCGGCAGCGCTGGCTTGTCGGAGTTCTCGGGTTTGTAAAAGGCCTTCCAGCGGGGTGCGCCCACCTTGTTGGAGTAGTAGTGCGTCACCCGATCGATGTAGGCATTCGGCTCGTAAAGCCTGCAGAAGGCATCCACGTATTCGTTGGCGATGTCGCGGATCGGCCGGGTGGGCACGAAGTTGAGCAGGTTGGTCTGGTTCACGCCCTTGGCGTCAGCCTTTTCCTGGATCAGCCGGCCTTCCTTCTCCAGGCGATGCCAGAGGCCAGTGTTGGGCAGGGCCTGCAGCATGCCCATCATCGCGGCGGGAATGCCGGTTTGGCTCACGAAGCGCACGATGCGGTCGCCGGCACCGGTCTTTTCGCCATCGAAGCCGATGATGAAGCCGGCCATCACGCGGATGCCGTAGCTGGTGATCCGGTCCACGGATTCTTCGAGCGAGCTCCGGGTGTTCTGGTGCTTGCCCGCCACCGAGAGGCTCGCCTCATCCGGCGTTTCGATGCCAAGGAACACCGCTTCAAAGCGGGCTTCGGCCATCATCCGCATCATCTCCTCATCGGAGGCGAGATCCACGGAGGCTTCCGTGGTGAAGCTGAAGGGATAGCCCCGTTCGATCTGCCACTCCTTGATGGCGGGCAGCAGCAGCTTGGCGTTGCGCTTGTTGCCGATGAAGTTGTCGTCCACCAGGAAGATGGCGCGGCGCCAGCCCAGGTCGTAGAGGCATTGCAGTTCGGCGATCAGCTGCTCGGGCGTTTTGGTGCGGGGTTTGCGGCCGTACAGCACGATGATGTCGCAGAACTCGCACTGGAACGGGCAGCCCCGGGAGAACTGCACGCTCATCGAGTCGTAAGCGTCGAGCTCCAGTAGATCGAAGCGGGGGATCGGCGTGCCGGTCACATCCGGTTTGTCGCCGTTGGCGGAGAAGCGTCCGCCGGATTCGCCCCGCTCGATCGCTTCGATGAACATCGGCAGGGTGATTTCACCCTCATCGAGCACCTTGAAATCGGCGAGTTCCAGCTCGGGTGCATCGGGGGTGGAGCTGGCGAAGGGCCCGCCCACGGCCACCGGCAGGCCACGTTCTTTGGCTTGGGCGATCTGCACGGCCATGTCGGCCTTCTGCACGATCATCCCGGAGATCACCACCAATTCAGCCCAGTCCCACTCGGCTTCGCTCACCTCCCGCACATTGCGGTCCACCAGCTTCATCTCCCAGTGCTGCGGCAGCAAGGCCGCCACCGTCACCATCCCCAGCGGTGGGAGCAGCACCTTGCGGTTCACCAGCTCCAGGATCTTCTCGTAGCTCCAGAAGGTCTTGGGGAACTCCGGGTAGATCAGCAGTGTGCGCATGCCGCGAGTCAGCGATCCGATGGAACAGAGCAACGGTTTGCCCTGAGGGGCTACACCGTTGATGGTTACGCACAACCCTAGGTGGGGCGCCAGGTGGCAGTGGGGTTCTGCTGTAATGGCTGTGACTTTCCCAACACATCCAGCGATGGGTCCTGTGATTTATCTCGCCCTGGTGGGCGGCGGTTTGGTGGCCGCAGCGGCGATCTCCTTCGTGCTCCGCGGCATCAAGCTGATCTAAGACTGAAATCTGGGGCCAATTAGACGCAGCCGGTTGCGTCAGGCCAGCCGCATGCGCCCCTGACGCACCAGTTCCACGGCTCCCAGAACCGCCCCCAAACCACCCAGCATCGCGAAGCAGCTCCACAAGCCGCCGGGAAGCCAGGCCGTCAGCCCAGCGGCGGCAAGACCGCTGATGCCTCCTCCTCCCAGGAAAGCGATCTGCCCCAACCCGGCCATGCGGCCGCGGATTACCTGGGGTGCGTGCACCTGAATGATCAAGTTGGTGCCCGCCAGCAGTGAGGCGGTGCCCCCACCGATCAAAAACGCCATCGCCAGCCCCCACTGCTGGGGCGCCGGCAGCGCTAATCCCAATTGGCCCAGGGCCGTGATCAGCGTGCTGCCCCCCAGCAGCAGACCCGGCCGGCGACTCCACAGCTGCGCATTGCGCTGCAGCACCACCCCAGCGCTGATGCTGCCGCAGGCGATCACGCTGGTGAACAGTCCCAGGGCCAATGGGCTTGGCCCCAGCAGCTTCAGGGCCATCAGCGGTGCCAGGCCGGGATGGAAGAAGCCCACCAGGCAGGCCAGCCCGCAGAACAGCAGCACATGGCGCAGGGCTGGCCCGCAATCGCGCCAGGCGGTGACCAGTCTGGCGCCACTGCCGCCCGCGCTGCGCCGCTCGCGCTCGCGGTGGGGGGCCATCAACCACAGCAGCGTGAGGATCGGCAGCAGGTAGGTGGCGGCATCCAGGCTCAGCGCGAGGGTGGGGCCGGTGGCCGCCAGCAGCAGTCCACCGATCGGCGGGCCCAACAGCTTGCCCACGTTGAAGATCACCGAGAAGCTCGCCAGATAGGGCCCCAGCTGCTCGGGCTCATCCACCAGCAGGGCCACATATTTATTGCGGGCGGTGAGTTCATAGGTGCTGGCCACCCCCACCCCAAGCGTGCTCAGCAGCAGCAGCGCATCTTGTTGGCCGCCGCTGCTGATGGGGATGGCGATGGCGCCGAGCACTGCCGCTGCCAGCAGGGCCCACTGAGCGCGGATCAGCACCCGCTCGCTGCCGAGCCGATCGGTGAGCACCCCGGCCGGCCCGCTCACCAGCAGCGTGGGCAGGGTGAGCAGGGCGAAATTCGCAGCCAGCAGGAAGGGATTGCCCGATCCCTCCATCAGCAGCCAGCCCTTGGCGGTGAGCCCGGCGAAGGAACCGGCGGTGCTCAGCCCGGAAGCCAGCAGAAAGGTGGTGCGCTGGTGCTGGGTGAGCTGTCTGCGGATCCGCCCGAGGGCTCGGCGCGGCATCCGGAAGGCCTGTGCGATCAGGCTCAAACCCCTGCCTGGCGGGCGGCGAGTGCATCGCTCACCATCGCCTTCGCTCCCACCACTTCACCCACAAGGTCGTAGGTGTCGGCGGCGGTGATGCGCACCGGCACCATCGTTCCTGGCGCGGCACAGAGCCCACCTTCACCCGGGAGCACCCGCACTTCGCCGTCTACCTCGGGGGCGAAGCGGGCGCAGCGGCCGAGCATCTCGCCTGTGCTGGGATTCTCCTGCTCGATCAGCACATCCACGATGCGGCCTACCCAGGCGGCATTGCGTTCGGCAGCGATGGGCTGCTGCAGAGCCATCAGGCGGTTTTTACGTTCTTGGGCCACCTCGGCGGGCACCTGATCGGGCAGATCAGCGGCGGGAGTGCCTTCTTCGGCTGAGAAGGTGAACACGCCCACGTGATCGAAGCGCTGCTCGGCCACGAAATCGAGCAGATGCTGGAAGTGCTCCTCGGTTTCTCCCGGGAAGCCCACGATGAAGGTGGTGCGCAGCACTGCATCGGGCAGCTGCTCACGGATGCGGCGCAGGACGCCACCGGTCACATGCGCTTGCCAGGGGCGGTTCATCGCCCGCAGCACCTCAGGGTGGCTGTGCTGCAACGGCAGATCCAGGTAGGGCAGCACATTGGGCACCTCCCGGTAGGCCGCCAGCACCGCTTCGGTGAGACCGGTGGGGTAGGCGTAGTGCACGCGGATCCAGGGGATCTCCACTTCCCCCAGGGCCCGCAGCAGCTCGGCCAGCTGCGGTTTGCCCGCTAAATCAAGGCCGTAGTTGGTGGTGATCTGGCTGATCAGCACCAGCTCCTGCACCCCCTGGGCCGCCAGTTGCTGGGCCTCGGCCACGATGCTCTCGATCGTGCGGGAGCGTTGATCGCCGCGCAGGTGGGGAATGATGCAGAAGGCGCAGCGGTAGTCGCAGCCCTCGGCCACCTTCAGATAAGCCACCGCTTCGCTGGTGGTGCGGTAGCGGGGCAGGTGCTCGTCGGCCACGAAGGTGGGGTTGGCGCTCACCTGTTTCACCCGCTCACCGGCCTCCACCCGCTCCAGCACGCTCACGATGTGCTGGTAGTCGCCGGTGCCCACGATCGCCTTGGCCTCGGGCAGGCTCTCCAGCAGTTCGTCCTGGAAGTGCTGGGCCAGGCAACCCGCAATGATCAGCTCCTTGCCCTGTTCGGCCAGCTCCACCAGGGTGCGCACCGATTCCTCGCGGGCGTCCTGAATGAAGCTGCAGGTGTTCACCACCACAACGTTGGCGTCGCTTTCGTCGGCGCTCACGCCGTAGCCGGCCTGGGCCAGCAAACCGAGCATGTGCTCGGTGTCTACACGGTTTTTTTCGCAGCCCAGATGGGCAAAGGCCACGGTGGGTTTACCGGATGGGGCCGCCGTGGCTGCCGCGGTGCTTTGGCTCATCGGATTGGGGGTAGAGGCCGCGCGCTGGCCAATCCCCAACCCTACCGATCAGCTTCGCCTTAAGTGGATTGTGCCTGCCACAATCAGCCCAGCAGTGAGTTCTCCTGAGTGACCTCCTCTCGCCTCAGCGAGCGCCTCGCCGGCCAGCGGCGCCGCGGCGACTCCGGCAGCAAATGGATCCGGGTGGCGATGGCGGTTCTGGCCACCATCGGTGTGATCGATACCGGCTCGATCACCTTGAAAGCGTGGGGCGTGCTGCCGTCGCTGAGCTGCAGTAGCCAGGGCTTCTTCGGTTGCAATGGTTGCGAGAAGGTGCTCTCTAGTGATTGGGGCAGCCTGCTGGGCCAGCCCCTCTCTCTCTTCGGCTTTTTGGCCTACGCCGCCATGCTGCTGATGGCGGTTGTGCCGCTGGTGCTCCAGGGGGAGGCCCGGCAGAGGCTGGCGCAACCCAGCTGGTGGGGGATGGCCCTGCTGGGCACGGGCATGACCGTGTTCAGCGCTGTGCTGATCGGGGTCATGGTGTTTGCCATCCGCGATTGCTGCCCGTTCTGCATCCTCTCGGCGGCCCTCAGCACAGGTTTGCTGGTGCTCAGCCTGTTTGGGGGTGATTGGGAGGATCGCGGCCAGCTTCTGTTCCGTGGCTTGATCACCGCTCTGGTGGTGGCGGTGATCGGATTGGGTTGGGCGGCATCGGTGGGGCAGCCCGCTTTGGAAACCGGCAAGGGTGTTTCTCCGCCCGTGCGCGCTGAAAGCACCCCGGGCACCATCGACCTGGCAGAACAGCTCACCGCCAAGGGTGCACGCCTGTACACCGCCTATTGGTGTCCCCATTGCCACGACCAGAAGGAGCTGTTCGGGCGGGAAGCCACTGAAAAGCTCACGGTGATTGAGTGTGCGCCCGATGGCCGCAACAGCCAGAAGGAGCTCTGTGAGGCCAAGAAGATTGAGGGCTATCCCACTTGGGAAATCAATGGAAAGCTCGATTCTGGTGTGAAGCCCCTGCTCAAGCTGGCTGAGCTGATCGGTTACAAAGGCCCCGCCCTCAACTGATCAGCGCCACCGCTTCGGTGCTGATTGGCTGGTGGCGGCGCTGCACGGAGTGGCGCCGCCAGAACGGCTGGGCTGCAGGGGCATCCACCCGGAAATGACCACCACGGCTCTCCTGCCGGAACAGGGCCGCTTCCAGCAGAAGCTGAGTGACCACCAAGCGCTGGCGTAGGTCGTGGGCACGGCTGATCCAGGCGCAGACGGTCGTGTCGAGGCTGGTGCAATGCGATGGCGGGAGCGCCGCCATGGCTTCGAGCCAGGGGTCCTGTTGGATCTGCTGCCGGAGGTGCTGCATCTGCTTCAAGCCTTGCCGCAACTGGCTGCCCTGGCGTTCCACACCTGCTACCTGCCAGCAGAGGTTGCGCAGCTGCTGCAGGCTGTGCTCCAGCTGGCGGAACTGCTCTCCGGTGGGAACCGGCAAGCCAGAGATTGTCCGGTGTGCGGCGTTGAGGGGCGTGAGAGCGGGCGGCTGCTCGATCTGGCGCAGCTGGCGGGCGAACACCAGGCATTCCATCAGCGAATTGCTGGCCAGGCGATTGGCACCATGCACGCCGGTGCTGGCTACCTCACCAACGGCATACAGGCCGGGGATCGTGGTGGCTGCCCTGGCGTTGGTGTGCACGCCTCCCATCCAGTAGTGGGCGGCCGGCGCCACGGGAATGGGTGCGCTCGTGGGCTCCAGCCCCAGCTCCCGGCAGCGCCCCAGGATCGTGGGGAATTGCTGCTCCAGGCGCCCCCGGCCCACGGGGCGCAGATCCAGCCACACGTGCTCCAGCTGCTGCTCGCGCATGCACTGCACCAGGGAGCGGCTCACGGCATCCCGCGGTGCCAGATCCGCGCCGGGCAGCTGGTTCACCGGGCTGGCTCCGCGGCCATCCAGCAGCCGTGCTCCTTCCCCGCGCACCGCTTCGGAGATCAGAAAGTGGGGAGCCCCCGGCAGCATCAGAGCCGTGGGGTGAAACTGCACGAATTCCAGATCGCGGATCTTGGCTCCGGCTCGCCAGGCCATGGCGATGCCGTCGCCGCTGGCCTGCGATGGATTGGTGGTGTTGGCGTAGAGATGGCCGCCGCCGCCGGTGGCCAGAACCACAGCCCCAGCTCGCAGCCAGCGCAGGGTTTCGGCGTGCAGCATCTGTAGCCCGCAGCAGTGGCCTGCTTCGATCCAGAGCTTCAGGGCCAGGGCCCCCTGCAGGCGCACCAACCCCGGCCGTTGCAGAACCCGGCGCTCGAGAGCATCCACCAGGGCGCCGCCCGTGCGGTCTTGAGCATGGAGCACCCGCCGGTGGCTGTGGGCGGCCTCGAGCGTGGTGCTCAGGTTGCCGTTGTGGCGATCAAAATCCATCCCCAGCTCCAGTAGCCGCTCCACGCAGGCCGGGGCTTCCCGCACCAGCAGCTCCACCGCTGGGGGGTCGCAGAGGCCACCGCCGGCCCTGAGGGTGTCGTCGCGATGGCTGGCGAAGCTGTCGTCGGCGTTGGTCACCGCGGCAATGCCCCCCTGGGCCCAGCGGCTTGAGGAGCGGGGAGCTTGGTCTTTGCTGAGCAGCAGCACACGCAGCTCCGAGGGCAGCTCGAGGGCCGCCATCAGCCCTGCGGCCCCACCGCCCACCACGATCACATCCCAGTTGGAGGGCAGCTGAACCACGGAGCCCGAGGCGTGAAGGGCAACAAAAAAGCCGCCGGGAGGGCCCGACGGCTGGAACCGGTGTGTGAATTTAAAACTCGGTGGTCACACCATCGCTGGATTTCAGCGGTATTGGCCGTCGTTGATGCGGTCGAAACCTTCGTTCAGAGCGATCGAGGCGGGGGTCACGGTGAAGTTGCTCTTGTACTTCTCCACCAACTCTTTCTGGCGATCGGTGAGGTCGAGAGTGAACAGGTCGTCAACGCTGTTGTAAGGACCGCCCAGCACGATCTTGCCGGCCAGGGTGGGATACATGCCAGGGAACGCCTGAAAGCGGCGCACTGAGCAGTTGTTCAGGTCGACTTTGTCGCCGCGCTCGGCGATTTTCTCGTCTGCCACGTTGCTTAGATCAGCCGCCTGGGCTGTGGGTGCCATCACCAGGCCGAAAAGCAGGCTGGCCAGCAGCACGCCACTCATGAGCCACGAAACCAGCCGTTTCATCGAAGTCTCCGTCTGAACGGGAATCACAGGGACTGCCAAGCAGCGTTGCAAAGCTACAGGTGTGTTGCCTTGGGCTTGAGCCCAGGTCGGCAGGCTTTTGCAGTTCTTCAGATCAGGCCGCTGAGCTGCGGCGCCCACAGCGCCGCTGCGAGAAACACACCATCCACGGCCAGGGTGGTGGCGATGGCGGAAGCGGCCAGGCGCCAGGCGGGATCCGGGTGCAGCCAGAAGCGCGTGCACAGCACCAGCAGCAGGGCGCCGGCAACGAGCGTGACCGCCAGGGGAAGGGGTTGCAGCACTTCCAGCGCGGCGGCCTGCAGCTGCAGAGCTGCCTGATCGGCAGGGGCGAGCAACACCTCTCTCCAGTGGCGCATGACGCCCGTGATCGCCATCACCCCATCGGTGCACGCAGTGCCTAGCAACGAGGCCAGATAGAAGCTGGCGGCCAGGCGCCAGCGGCTCTTGAGTCCGCCCAGCGCCAGGGGCAGGGCAAAGGCTTCGATCGGGAGATGCCAGAGCGGGTGCAGCCGGCACCAGCCCCAGAACAGACAGCCGCCCAGCCAGCTGCCGCTGAATCCCACCAGCAAAGTGCCAGCTCGGCTCAGGTTGGGGTTGAGACTCTCCGCCAAGAGAAGGCCCACCAGGAGCAGTGGGGCTGTGAACAGAGCGGCGCTGAAGGGAGCCAGGCGAACCCACGGCGCCTGCAGGAACACCGGCAGTGCCACCAGCAGAGCCCCAGCCAGGCTGACCCCAACGCCCACGCCCACCCCGGCGCTGTGGTTGGCCCGGGTGGTGTTGTGGGGCATCGCGGCCACCGTGAGGCTGGGCGGAACCCCAATCACCACTGTGTGAAGAAAGTTGTGCAACCTTAGAGGACGCCTCTGGTGTTGCCGTTGCTGGCCAGCGCCGGCTTCGCCGCATAGGGTCGATCCCGTGCTGCCTCTTTTGCGGTGTTCGCTGCCCTGCCCCCGCCGGAACAGCTCGGGGTGCTCCAAGCCTGCTGGCGTTTTTTTGTGCTGGGAGTGGTTCAGGGGCTCACGGAATTTCTGCCGATCAGCAGCACAGCCCACTTGAAGGTGGTTCCTGTCGTGCTGGGGTGGGGCGATCCCGGCGTGGCCGTCACCGCTGTCATTCAGCTCGGCAGCATCCTGGCGGTGCTGGGATTCTTCCGCGACGACCTGCGCCAGGTGCTGGCAGGGGTCAGCCAGGGCCTGCGCCAGCGCCGCTGGGACGACCCTCAGGCCCGCCTGGGCCTGGCAATCGGGCTCGGCACGATTCCGATCCTGATCGGCGGGCTGGCGATCAAGCTCTGCGTGCCCAACTTCGATCAATCCCCCCTGCGTAGCCTCACTTCGATCGCCGTTGTGTCGATCGTGATGGCGCTGCTGTTGGCCCTGTCCGAACGCATGGGTACCCGCCGCCGTGTGCTGGAGCAGGTGAGCGTTCGCGATGGCCTTTGGGTGGGGCTGGCGCAGGCCCTGGCCTTGATTCCAGGGGTTTCGCGCTCCGGCAGCACGCTCACCGCCTCCCTGTTCGATGGTTGGCAACGTGCTGATGCAGCCCGGTTCTCCTTTCTGTTGGGGATCCCTGCGATCGCGACTGCTGGTCTGGTGGAGCTGAAGGAGGCGTTCACCCAGCCCGTGGCCGGCGGCGTGCTGCCGCTGTTGGTTGGCATCGCCACATCGGCTCTGGTGTCGTGGTTGGCGATCGCCTGGTTGTTGCGCTTTCTGCAGCACCACAGCACCTGGTGGTTCGTGGGCTATCGGCTGTTTTTTGGCCTTGGCCTGCTGCTCTGGGTTGGCCGTCTGGCGGCCTGAACACTCACACTGGAGACAGCAAGAACGAACGGGCGGCGCCTGTGTGGAAGGAACCCTCTGCCGGTGTTCCCCTGGTGGATGCCAGTGAGGTGCGTCTACCGCAGCCGGCTTTGGTGGATGCGGTGGAGCCTGACTCGATCGGAGATGAGCTGGGGATCCAGCCGGGTGATCGGCTGCTCAGCATCAATGGCGTCCGCCCCCGTGATCTGATCGATCTGCAGTTTCTGGTCTGTGGGGAAGAGCTCACCCTTGAGGTGCAGGACCCAGACGGCAGCGTGCACGTGGTGGAGCTGGAAAAGGATGCCGATGAGGGCTTGGGGCTGGCCTTCAGCGAAGCCCTATTCGATGGCCTCAAACAGTGCAATAACCACTGCCCGTTCTGCTTTATCGATCAGCAGCCCCCAGGCCACCGCCGCAGCCTCTATCTCAAAGACGACGACTACCGCCTCAGCTTCCTCTACGGCTCTTATCTCACCCTCACCAACCTCACCGCTGCTGACTGGCAGCGCATTGATGAGCAGAGGCTCTCGCCCTTGTTCGTGTCGGTGCACGCCACTGATGCAGAGCTGCGCTCCAAATTGCTGCTGAATCCAAGGGCCGGCCTGTTGATGGAGCAGTTGGCCTGGTTTCAGCAGCGCGATTTGCAGATTCACGCCCAGGTGGTGGTGTGCCCTGGCCTGAACGACGGCCCTGCCCTGGAGCGCACCCTCACGGATCTGGCGAGTTTTGGCGGCGGTGCTTGGCCCGCGGTGCTTTCGGCGGCTGTGGTGCCGGTGGGTCTCACCCGCTACCGGCCCGAGGCTGATGGGCTTGTGCCGGTAGACCGTGCCTGTGCGCAACGGGTGATTGCCCA
>NZ_JBIPMN010000187.1:0-4625 GCF_044369115.1 Vulcanococcus sp.
GTCGCTTTGCCTGGTTGTCGGATGAGTGGTATCTAATGGCGGGCTATCCGCTGCCGCCCCGCGACGACTACGAGGATCTGCCTCAGGAGGGCAATGGCGTAGGCAGCATCCGGGCCTTCCTTGAAGCGATGGATGACGCCACTGCTTCCCTACCCGCGGCATTGCCTCGGCCCCGCCGCGTGAGCTGGGTGGTGGGTTTGCTGGTGGCGGAAGCGCTGCAGCCTGCTGTGGATCGGCTCAACGCGGTGGAGGGATTGGAGCTGTTGCTGCACGGTCTGCCGAGCCCCTATTGGGGCCAGGATCAGGTGGTGACCGGGCTGCTCACGGGCTCCGATCTGCTGGAGGGGCTCCAAGGCTGCGATCTTGGTGAGGAACTGCTGCTACCTGCTGTGATGCTGCGGCAGGGTGAACCGGTGTTTCTCGACGACCAGCGCCTTGAGGCGGTCGCCGCTCAGTTGCCCGTGCCGGTTCAGCTGGTGGGTGGGGCAGCTGAGATCGTGGCTGCATGCTTGGGCACCGACTCTTGAACTGACTAAGCTCGCCATGTGAACTTTTTTTGGGCAGAGTTTTTCGGTGACGCGACCCTTCAAGACCTGGCTTGCTGCAGCTGGCACCGGTCTGCTGGCCATCACCGGCACCGGCTTTGCCCAGGATCAGCCTGCTGCCAGCGTTCAAGCTCCTTTGCCCCTGGCACCGCAGCTGAAAGGGCCGCGGCCGAAGTCTGATGCCAGCGTGCTGGCCCCGGCAGCCACCAAGCTCGATCCAAGCCTCAAAAACCTCGCGGCTCCCGCCACCCTGGCGCTGCCCAACAAGCCCGAGCAGGTGCGTATTGCCGAGCTGCGCCCGCTCTCGCTCAAAGACGTTGAAAATCTGGCTGAGGTCAACAACCCCAACCTGAAGGCGATCGCCAGCCAAGTGGATCAGGCTCAGAGCCAGCTGCGTTCGCAGATCGCGGCTTGGTATCCAACTCTCAGCATCAACGCTCAGAATCTTCCTGGTTACACAGGTGGTAACCAACGCAACACCACTGCAGCCACTGATTCCTCAGGTCAGGCCTCATCTCAGAAGGTTTACTCCTTCACCAGTCGCTGGGATATGGGCGCACAACTCTCCGCCCAGTGGGATCTGATCAATCCCCAGCGTGTTCCTCAGATCGCGGCCGCACGCGATCAGTTTGAGCAGGCAAAAAATCAATATCTGATCGCCTTGCGAGAGCTGCGTTTGCAGGCAGCTCAAGCCTACTTTGAGCTCCAGTTCAGCGATGAGGCTGTTCGGATCGGTCAAGATTCCGTGCGGGCTTCGATCGTGAGCCTGCGTGATGCAACGGCGCGCTTTCAAGCTGGTGTGGCCACCAAGCTTGAGGTTTTAGAAGCTGAAACGCAACTGGCTCGCGACCAGCAGTTGCTCACCAATGCAATCGCACAGCAGTCAACGGCCCGCCGTGACCTCGCGCGACTCCTCGACCTTCCTCAAAATGTGAGTCCGACTGCTAGCCAGCAACTTAAACCTCTGGGTGTCTGGACTGCATCCCTTCAGGAGAGCATCATTGCTGCTTACGCCTTCCGTGAGGAACTAGACAACGCCCTGCTTGATATCTCTGCGGCCAATAGCCAGGCCAACAGTGCCCTCGGCGCGGTGCAGCCTTTCCTCTCCATCTTCAACACGCTCAGCGGCTTCCGCTATGACGGCTACGAGCAGGTTTTGGTCGACCTACCCGGAAACAGCGGATGGGCTGTAGAAAATGCAGTAGGTCTACAGGCCACTTGGAACATTTTTGACGGCGGCGCAGCTCGGGCCCAATATCGTCAAGCTAAGCAACGCGCTCAAGAAAACTCCTTTCGCTTCGCCGACACGCGCGATCGTCTGCGCTTCGAAGTTGAGCAAAGCTTCTACCAGCTGCGACAGGCTAATCGCAATATCCAAACCACCTCACGTCAGGTCACGTCTTCTCGCGAGGCTTTGCGTCTTGCCCGTTTGCGCTTCCAAGCTGGGGTGAGCACACAGCGTGAAGTCGTCGATAACCAGCGTGACCTGACCCAGGCGGAGCTGGCTTACGCCCAGGCTTTATCCGAATACAACGATGGCCTGGCAAACCTCCGCCGCCGCACAGGGCTTGATCAGATTGCTGTGTGTCAGAGCGCATCCCTGCCCGCCAGCAAGTCGATCGACGATGCCAGCAGCAGTGTTCCGGTTCCCCCCGAACCTCTGCAGCCCGCCTGTCAGGCCGCGGCTTCCGCTCAGCCCGCCTCCTGACGCTCAAACCGTCTTAACGTCAGTAGTCAGCTGAACGCTGACAGCTGTCACTTCCTCTTCCCCGTCTGCTGCGGTTGGGCCTGTTTCAGGGCTGTGTGGGCTGCCTGGCTGTGATCTTTGTGGGGCTCCTCAACCGGGTGATGCTCACCGAGCTGGGTTTTCCCGGATTGCTTGTGGGCGGTGCCCTGGCGTTTGAGCAGCTTGTGGCTCCCTCCCGCATTCTGTTTGGTCAGGTGTCGGATGCGCATCCTCTGGCTGGCCGCCACCGCACGCCCTACATCTGGATTGGCGCGGCGCTGTTCTGCAGTCTGGGCGTGCTGTTGATTCCCTTGATCTTCCGCTTGCACAGCGCCCTGGAAACCGGCGCGGGCTGGGGAATTGCCCTGGGCGTTGCCGCCTTGTGCGGCCTCACCGCCTGCTACGGGCTGGCCGTTTCCCTGGCCACCACCCCCTATCTGGCTCTGGTGATCGACAGCACCACCGAGCAGGAGCGACCCCGGGCGGTGGGCCTGATCTGGTGTTTGCTCACCGTGGGGATCGTGGTGGGTGCCATCGCCAGCTCGATCTGCCTCAAGGGGCTCGACGGCGTGACGGATCCCGGGCAGTTGGAAGCGACCCTGTTCACCTTTATGGGCCGCGTGGTTCTGGTGGTGTTCGCCCTCACCTTGGTTTCCACCTGGGGGGTTGAAACGCCGGGTGGACGCCAGCAGCTCAGTCGCGCTGAAGACCGCGAGGATGCGATCACACTGTCGTTGGCTTGGCGCTTGATCACCTCCAGCCGCCAGGTGCTGGTGTTCTTCTGCTTCCTGCTGGCGTTCACCCTGGCGGTGTTTCTGCAGGATCCGATCCTGGAGAGCTATGGCGCTGAAGTGTTCAACCTGCCCATCGCCGCCACCGCTTCACTCAGTGCGGTTTGGGGGATCGGCACTTTGGTGGGTCTGTTGTTAGCAGGCCTGTGGCTGGTGCCTCGGCTGGGCAAATTTGCCAGTGCCCGCTTGGGTTGTCAGTTGATTCTGGCTTCGCTTCTGCTGCTCACGCTCGTGGGCCTCACCGCGGAGCCGCAGTGGCTCAAGTTGGTGCTCTTCCTGTTTGGTTTGGCCACCGGGATCGGCACCAATGCCACCCTGGTATTAATGCTGGATCTCACTTTGCCGGAAGTGGCGGGCACGTTTGTCGGGGTCTGGGGCTTGGCCCAGGCCTATTCCCGCGCGGCGGGGAAAGTGCTCGGTGGCGGTCTGCTGGATCTGGCCCGCACGTTCAGCCCATCCGGCAGCGCCTTCCCGCCTTACGCGGCTGTGTTTGTTGTTGAGGCAGCCATGGCTGTTTTGGCCTTGGTGTTGCTCAGCCGCGTCAACCTGCGCCAGTTCCGTGACGACACCGGCCGCAGCCTCGATCGTGTTCTTGCCATGGAGCTCGGATGATCGCTTCGCCCATTCGTATGCCAGGGGGCTTGGATGCCCTGGGTCTGCTGCTTGATCGGGTTGCCGAGCGCCAACGGCAAGACTTTGGCCAGCTGGATTCCGAGGCCAAGGCGGACGGCAGCTTGATCACCGCTTGCGATCGCTGGAGTGATGCAGCCCTGGTTGAGGGGCTATCTCAGCTCTATCCAGGTGAAGGTGTTCTGAGCGAGGAAGGTAGTCAGCGCGTGCCGAGCTCGCAGGCCTTCTGGGTGGTGGATCCGCTGGATGGCACCACCAACTTCGCTGCCGGGATCCCTTATTGGGCGATCTCCCTGGCGCGTTTTGAGAATGGGATCCCTGTGCTGGCGGTGCTTGATGTGCCGCCGCTGCGCCAGCGGATCGTGGCGATTCGTGGCGGGGGGGCCTGGCGGAAGCACAACAAACTGCAGCCACCGGCAGCACGCAATCAGGTGGCCGGATGCGCCTCCCTGTGCAGCCGCTCGATCGGGGTGCTGCAGAAGCTGCCGCACCAGCGCTTTCCGGGAAAGATCCGCTTGCTTGGGGTGGCCAGCCTCAATCTGGTGAGTGTGGGAATGGGGCAGACCATTTCAGCCCTTGAGGCCACCCCCAAGATCTGGGATCTGGCGGCAGCTTGGCTGGTGCTGCAGGAGTTGAACTGCCCGGTGCGTTGGTTGGTACGTGATCCGGCTCAGCTCCAGGCCGGTGAGGATTTGTCGCAGGCCAACTTCCCAGTGCTGGCCGCCCGTGATGCCGAAACACTGGCCAGGTTCAAGCCTTGGGCTGACGCGCTGGTGTCGTCCACTTGACAATTCAGCGGCGAGGGGTGTTATGGTTTTGGACTGCGCGGGAGCCGAGAGGCGCCTGATGCAGGAACCGAAGACCCGAGCAATCGGTGTTGTAGGTTCAGTGAGCGGCTGAGACGCCGCTCTGAGCTGAAAGCCGGAACACCCG
>NZ_JBIPMN010000196.1:0-4359 GCF_044369115.1 Vulcanococcus sp.
TTATGGCCAGGGTTGATCGGGGCACCGCATGTTCACCGGGCTGGTGCAGGCCGTCGGGCAGTTGCAGCGTTGGAGCGGTGGCGTGGAACTGCTGGTGTCGGCTGAGTCGGGGCTCGATCCAACCGCCCTGGCCCTCGGCGACAGCGTGGCCGTGGATGGGGTGTGCCTCACGGTGACCCAGCGCTCAGCCCACGGCTTCAAGGCGGATGTGAGTGAAGAAACGCTGGCTCGCACTACCCTCGCCGCCAAGGCCGATCGCCGCGGCTGGGTGAATCTCGAGCCCGCCCTGCGCCTGGCCGACCGGCTTGGTGGTCATTTGGTGAGTGGGCACGTGGATGGGCAGGGCACCGTGGTGGCCGTGGAGCAGCAACCGGCCTCCTGGCGGCTGGTGCTGCGCTGGAACAATCCCGCCTACGGGCGCTACGTGTGTGAGAAGGCCAGCGTGGCCGTCGATGGCATCAGCCTGACCGTGGCTGATTGCAGCGCCGATGGGGCGGAGTTCTGGATCGCGGTGATCCCCCACACCTGGAGCTCCACCACCCTGCAGCAGTTGCGGGTGGGTGATGCGGTGAATCTCGAGGCTGATCTGCTGGCGAAATACACCGAACGGCTCCTGGCCTGGCGCGCTCAGCCTGGGGCGGCGTCTGGTTCTGGCCGTTCCGAGGGCACCATCACCCCTGGCTGGCTGGCGGAACACGGCTGGGGCTGAGGTTTGCAGCTAGCGGCCACAGCTGACGTTCTTCGGTGCCATGTCTACCGTCCGGTAGCCGATCTTTCTCTATGGCTTCCGACAAACCGGAGCTCGATCTGAGTTCCCTGCGCAGCTTCACCATCGCCGAAGGCATCCTGCTGCTGGTGCTTGGCGTGTTGGCCTTGCTATTCCCCGTGATCGCTTCTGCCTGGGTCACGGTGATCGTGGCGCTGGCCTTTCTGGTGGGGGGCATCTTCGGCTGGATCAACAGCCTTAACCGCTCACGTCGCCTGAGCCGCTGGCATTGCTTCTGGCGCTTGGTGGTGTCCACGTTGTTCCTGGTCACCGGCGCCTGGATCATTCAGCAATTCAGTGCCGGCATCGTGCCGGCGGCCGCCCAGGTGGCTGCTCTGGCCTTTGCCATCGGCATCGTGTTCCTGGTGGAAGGCGTGGTGGCTGCGATCGTGGCGCTCTCACACCGGGAGATGTCCGGTTGGGGTTGGGGCCTGGCCAACGGCATTGTGACCTTCATCCTCGGTCTGATCATCGTGTCGATGAAGGCCGGCGGTCTGCTGAGCGTGCTCGGGATCCTGGTGGGCATCAGCTTCCTGTTCAGCGGCATTGATCTGCTGGTGTTCAGCGCCGCCTTCCACGGCCCCGATGATCGGGGCGGGCCAGCTCAGCCGGCCTGATCGGCTGGGCTGATCTCGCCGCTGCTGCCCTCGTTGCCTTCATCGAGGGGTAGTAGCCAGATGGAGCCGGTTTCCTGGTGAATTTCGATCTTGAATTCCTGGCCCGGCTCCAGCCCCATCCGCTTTGTGTAGGCATGGCCGATCAGCAGGTTGCCGTTGCCGTGCACCCGGGTGCGGAATTCGGCCTGACGGCCGCGCGCGCCGCCTCCACCACCACCGCCACTGCTCGCGTGGCTGGGCAGTTTGTAGCCCTTGGCCTCCACGAGAGCCCGGTAGAAACTCTTCTTCAGCAGCCTGCCGCTCGGCCCCACATAGCCGCAGGCCCGTGCGATCTGATCTTCCGGGCGATTGCTCAGCGCGCGTGCTTTGTCGAGCAGTGCCTTGCCTTCCAGCATCTGCACGGGCGTGCTCACTTTCTCTTCAACGAACACCGGCGGGGCTGAGAACTGGTGGCCCGATTGTGCCGATCAACTGCAATCACCCGCAAGGGCAACAGCAGCGAAAGTGTTCAAAGCAGATAAAGCAGTCCGTAGAGGATCACCCAGATCCCATCCACAAAATGCCAATAGAGCTCAACGGCCTCTAAGGGGAACTGATTGTCGATGCTGATCCGGCCACCTTCGCGGCTTTGCCACCACACGATCAGGATCATCAGCCCGCCCAGCGTTACGTGCAGGCCGTGGAAGCCGGTGATGGCATAAAAGGTGCTGGCGAACAGGTTGTCGGTGAGGCCGAAGGGCAGGGAGAAGTACTCCTTCATCTGGCCCGCCAGGAAGCTGAAGCCCAGGGCAGCCGTGACCAGCAACCAGCGCTGACAGAGCGGGTGGTTGCCGCGCCGCAGGGCAGCTCCAGCCCGGTGAAAGGTGAAGCTGCTCACCAGCAGCAGCAGCGTGTTCACCGTGGGGAGCAGCAGCTCCAGTTCGTAGTTGTGGCCGGAGGGCAATGGGTTCACCGCCCGGAAGGTGAGGTAGGCGGCAAAGAATCCTGCGAAGGTCATCCCGTCTGCCACCAGGAAGGTGGCTAGGCCAAAGATGCGGTGGTCGCCATGGCCTTTGGCGTGGGCCTCCTCGCCGGCGTGTTGAGACAGGCTCTCGCTTTGGAGGCTGGTCATCGCTGATCTCCCTGGCCGAGGTTCCACAGATCGCGGCCACTGCTGGCCTCCAGGCTCAGCTGGCCGGGAGTGACGCCATAGCCATACGGCTCATGCACCAGTGGCGGCTCGCCATGCCAGTTCTCCACCGGCGGCGGTGAACTGGTGAGCCATTCGGGGGTGAGGGCGTTCCAGGGGTTGTCGCCGGCGGGGGCGCCGTTGAAGGCGCTCATCACCACGTTGATCAGGAAGGGGAACGTGCTGATTGCCATCAGCAGGGCACCGGCACTGCTGAATTGATTGATCAGGGTGAATTGGGGGTCGTATTCGGCCACGCGGCGCGGCATGCCGTTCAGGCCAAGCCAGTGCTGCGGCGCGAAGCAGAGGTTGAAGCCCACAAACGTGAGCCAGAAGTGCAGCTGCCCCAGCGGTTCGTTCAGCATCCGGCCGGTCACCTTCGGATACCAGTGGTAAATGGAGGCGAAGATCACAAACACCGTTCCCCCATAGACGATGTAGTGGAAATGGCCCACCACGAAGTAGGTGTCATGCACGTGGATGTCGAACGGCACCTGGGCCAGAGCCACGCCGGTGATACCGCCGAACACGAAGTTCACAATGAAGCCGCAGCAGAACAGCATGGCGGTGTTCAGGCTGATCTTTCCGCCCCAGAGCGTGGCTAACCAGTTGAAGAATTTGATCCCCGTTGGAACGGCGATGAAGGCCGTGGCAATGGTGAAGAACAGGCGCATCCAGGGAGGTGTGCCACTGGTGAACATGTGGTGGGCCCATACAATCAGGCCCAGAAACACAATCGCCATGATCGAATACACCATGGTGGTGTAGCCGAATAAGGGCTTGCGGGCGTGCACCGGCAGGATTTCACTCACCAGCCCAAAAGCCGGCAGCACCATGATGTACACCGCTGGGTGTGAGTAAAACCAGAACAGATGTTGATACACCACGGCATTGCCGCCCAGGGCCGGATTGAAGAAGCCGGTGTGGGCAATGATGTCGAAGCTGAGCAGCACCAAGGTGCCGGCCAGAACGGGTGTGGAGAGCACCACCAAGATGCTGGTGCCAAGCATGGCCCAGCAATACATCGGCAGTTGCATCAAGCCCAGGCCAGGGCGGCGCAGTTTCAGGATCGTGGCGATGAAATTGATGCCGCCAAAGATGGAGCTGCCCCCCAGCAGCAACACACTCAGAATCCAAATGATCTGCCCGGTGGCGGGGGTTGTGATGCTTAAGGGCGGATAGGCGGTCCAGCCGGATTGGGCTGCACCGGTTACGAAATAGCTGCTGATCAGCAGGATGCCGGCAGGTGGAATCAGCCAGAAGGCCACGGCATTGAGCCGCGGGAAGGCCATGTCACGCGCACCCACATAAAAAGGAATCAGATAGTTGCCGAAGCCACCATTCACCACTGGCACGATCCAGAGGAAAATCATCACCGTGCCGTGCAAGGTGAGCACTTCGTTGTAGGTCTCCCGCGGCAGAAAATCCGACAGAGGCGTGACGAGCTCGGTGCGGATCGCTCCGGCGAGGGCGCCACCAATCAGATAGAAGAGGAATCCGCACACGATGTACTGCAGGCCGATCACTTTGTGATCGGTGCTGAAGCTCAGGTAACGCAGCCAGCCTTGTGGCTGCAGCGATTCGGAGGGGTGGAGGCTGAGGGTCATGACTGCACCGCGGCGGGGGACTCAGCAGGGGGATTGGGGCTGTTCTTGGCGACCCAGGCAGCGAAGTTTTCGGGCTCCTCCACGATCACTGTGGAGCGCATGCCACCGTGATAGGGCCCGCACAGCTCGGCGCACACAATCGGGTATTGGCCTGCTCGGGTGGGGGTGAAACTCAGCAGGGTGGGTTGTCCGGGGATCACA
>NZ_JBIPMN010000291.1:0-4343 GCF_044369115.1 Vulcanococcus sp.
CGCGGTAGCCCACGCCAACGATCTCGAGCTTGCGGGTATAACCCTGGCTCACCCCTTCCACCATGTTGGCGACGAGGGTGCGGCAGAGGCCGTGGCGCTCGCGGGAGCGGCGGTTGTCGCTGGCAGGCGACACCACGAGGGTGCTGCCGTCCTGGGCGATGGTCACACCGTCGGGGAGGGTGCGGCTCAATTCACCTTTGGGGCCTTTGACCTTGACGTCGAGGCCGCTGAGGGTGACGGTGACGCCGCCCGGCACGGGAATCGGCGCTTTACCAATACGAGACATGGATCAACCTCCCTGATCAGTAGACGTAAGCGAGCACTTCGCCGCCGACGCCCTGCTTGCGGGCATCGCGGTCGCTCATCACACCTTTGGAGGTGGAGATGATGGCCACGCCAAGACCGCCCAGCACCTTGGGCAGCTGGCGGGTGTTCTTGTAGATCCGCAGGCCGGGCTTGCTGACGCGCTGCACGGTACGGATCAGCGGCTGACGGTGCTTGCCGCTGTACTTGAGTTCGAGCACGAGGTGCTTCTCAACGCCTTCACCCTCTTCAGAGATCTCAGCGATGAAACCCTCCTGCTGCAGCACCTTGGCGATGCTGCGTGCCATGCGGGATGCAGGCACCTTGGTGGATTGGTGACGTTTCTCACTCGCATTACGAATGCGGGTGAGCATGTCGGAAATCGGGTCGTGATTGGCCATGGTCGGGTCCGAAGAGGGCTCAGTTACTGCGGAACGGCATTCCCATCTCGCGGAGGAGGGCCCGGCCCTCTTCGTCGTTACGGGCAGTGGTCACGATGGTGATGTCCATGCCCCGGATGGCATCGATCTTGTCGAAGGAGATCTCAGGGAAGATGATCTGCTCCTTCACCCCAAGGGTGTAATTGCCCCGACCGTCAAAGCTCTTGTCGCTCACACCGCGGAAGTCGCGGATGCGGGGCAAGGCCAGGTGGATCAGACGCTCGAGGAACGCATACATGCGGTCGCCACGCAGGGTGACGGCCACACCGATCGGCATGCCCTGACGGATCTTGAAGCCGGCGATGGCTTTCTTGGCGCGGGTCACCATCACCTTCTGACCGGTGATCGTGGCCAGCTCCTCGATGGAGGCCTCGAGGGCCTTGGCATTCTGAGCGGCTTCGCCGAGGCCCCGGTTCACGGTGACTTTCACCACCTTGGGGACTTCGTGGACGTTCGAGAGATTGAGATCCTTCAGCAGCTTGGGCTGGATCTTCTCCCGATAGTTCTGTTTAAGGGACATGACGGGGGACAGGGGTTGCGCTTCTGGGCTTGGTCAGAAGGCGGACAAGGTTGATAGAGAGGAAGATCAGTCGATGATCTCGCCGGTTTTCTTGAGGCGGCGCTTCTTGGTGCCGTCTTTTTCCACCACGATTTCCACGCGGCTCGCCACCTTTTTGTCGGTGGAATACAGCATCACGTTGGAAGCATGCAGGGAAGCTTCCTCGGTGACGATGCGGCCTGTCTCGCCCTCTTGGGTGGGCTTGACATGGCGGGTGCGCAGGTTCACGCCCTGCACCACCACGCGGTTCTCATAGGGAAGGGTGCGCAGAACCTCACCGGTCTTGCCCTTGTCCTTGCCGCTGATCACCTGCACGGTGTCGCCCTTCTTGATGCGCATCTTGGTGCGCACCTGGGGCTTGGCTTTAGGGGTGGCAGTCGCCATCTCAGATCACCTCCGGAGCGAGGGACACGATCTTGGTGAAGTTGCGGTCGCGCAGTTCACGCGCCACGGGACCGAAGACGCGGGTGCCCTTGGGGTTGTTGTCGTTGCCGAGGATCACGGCAGCGTTGTCGTCAAAACGGATCGAATTGCCGTTGACGCGACGCAGCGTGGCCCTGGTGCGCACCACCACAGCCTTGACCACATCCGACTTCTTGACGCCCATGTTGGGCATGGCGTCTTTGACGGCGGCCACGATCACATCGCCCACGTGGGCGTAGCGACGGTTGGTGCCCAGCACACGGATGCACTGGATTCGCTTGGCGCCGCTGTTGTCAGCGACGTTGAGGAATGTTTCCTGTTGAATCATCGGGAGGTCTCCTCAGCTGGCGCTGCTATTGGTCAGCACCTCGGCCACGGCCCAGCGCTTGGTGCGGCTGAGGGGACGGGTTTCGGTGATGCGGACGCGGTCACCCACCTTGCAGGCGTTCTCCTCGTCGTGCGCTTTGTAGCGCTTGGTGCGGCTCACCGTCTTTTGATAGATGGGGTGAGGGAAGCGGTTTTCCACCGCCACCACCACGGTTTTGTCCATCTTGTCGCTGACGACGGTGCCGACCCTTTCCTTGGTTGCCATAACGGTTACTTAGGGGATCAGGAAGCGGCGGAGCGCTGGCGCTCCGTTTGCACCGTCAGCAGCTGGGCCAGCTTGATGCGGGCGGCCTTGAAGCGGTGCGGTTGCTCAAGCCGGCGGGTGGCCTGCTCGAAGCGAAGGGTGAACAGCTCGCGACGGGTGTCGTCGATCTGGGTGGTGATGTCGCCGTCGGAAAGCTTGCGCACCTCGGCGATGTCGGGACGGGCCATGGTCAGGACTCCACGGTGGTGGCCGCCGCGGCAGCCTGGGCAGCTTCCTGATCCGCCAGGGACAGGAACTTGGTCTTCACGGGCAGCTTGTACTGCGCCAGGCGCATGGCTTCCTTGGCGATCTCGGGGGTGATGTCGGCACCGCCCATCTCGAACAGGATGCGACCGGGCTTGATCACGGCCACCCAGAACTCGGGGTTGCCCTTACCGGAACCCATCCGGGTTTCAGCGGGGCGCATGGTCACCGGCTTGTCGGGGAAGATCCGGATCCAGATCTTTCCGCCCCGCTTGACGTAGCGGGTCATGGCACGGCGGCTGGCCTCAATCTGGCGGGAGGTGATCCACCCACACTCTTGGGCCTGCAGAGCGAACTCACCGAAGGCGATGGTGTTGCCACGGGTGGCGACACCGCGCATGCGGCCGCGCTGCTGCTTACGGAATTTGACGCGTCTTGGACTCAGCATGGTTCAGGCCTCCTGATCACTCTTCGTTCGAACGGTCTTCGAACTGTTGGGGCCGGCGGCTTGCGCGGCGCTTCGGCGCAGCACCCACGGGCACCTTGTCCTTATTGCCGGGCAGCACTTCGCCCTTGAACACCCACACCTTGATTCCCAGCACCCCATAGGTGGTGGTGGCCACCTTGGTGGCGTAATCAATGTCGGCGCGCAGGGTGTGCAGAGGCACGCGACCTTCGCGGGTCCATTCGGTACGGGCGATCTCGGCGCCGTTGAGGCGGCCGCTCACCTGAAGCTTGAGGCCAAGAACACCGGCGCGCTGAGCACGCTGGATGGCCATGCGCATCACGCGGCGGAAGGCCACGCGCTTCTCCAGCTGCTGAGCGATGTATTCGGCCAGCAGGTAAGCGTCGGCGTCGACGCGCTCCACTTCCACCACGTTGATCCGCACCTGACGGGCGGAATCACCAATGGTCTTCTGGATGCCGCTGCGCAGCTCCTCGATGCCGCTGCCCTGACGGCCAACGAGCACGCCGGGGCGGGCGGTTTTCAGTTCCACTTCGAGCTGATCAGCCTTGCGGGCGATCACCACGTCGCTGATGCCAGCGGCGCCGTACTTCTTGTGGATGAACTTGCGGATCCGATCGTCTTCCTGAAGAAGCGTCGGGTAGGTCTTGCTGGGGGCGTACCAGCGGGACCGGTGCTCCTGGGTGATCCCCAGGCGCAGGCCGGTTGGATGGATCTTGTGTCCCATCGGTCGGTGTCCTCGGGGGTCAGGCGGCAGGAGCCACAGCAATGCTGATGTGGCAGGTCTTTTTCTGGATCGCGTAGGCGCGACCCTGGGCGCGGGGGCGAAAACGCTTCATCACCGGACCCATGTCCGCCGTGGCGGAGGAGATCACGAGAGAAGAGGGATCGAGACCCAGGTTGTGCTCGGCGTTGGCCACCGCACTGCGCAGCACCTTGGTGATCGGGCCAGTGGAGCGGTAGGGCATGAACTCGAGCATGATCAGCGCATCGCGATAGCTACGACCGCGGATCTGATCGAGCACCCGGCGCACCTTCGAAGCAGAGCCCCGAACGAAACGGCCGTGGGCCTGGGCAGTGGTGGATGTGGTGTTAGCCATGTCCTCAGCGGCCTCCTTTCTTGTCCTTGATGTGGCCGCGGAAGTTGCGCGTGGGCGCAAATTCCCCGAGCTTGTGGCCCACCATTTGCTCCGTCACGTAGACGGGAACGTGGGCCTTGCCGTTGTGGACGGCAATGGTGTGGCCGATCATCATCGGCAGGATGGTGGAAGCACGTGACCAGGTTTTGATCACGGACTTGTCATCGGCCGCGTTCTG
>NZ_JBIPMN010000063.1:0-12713 GCF_044369115.1 Vulcanococcus sp.
AGAGCTGGTTCTTCGATCGCATCATGCACGGCCGGCCGGTGCCGCTACCCGGCGATGGCACCACAATCACCCAGCTGGGCCACGTGAACGATCTGGCTGCGGCCATGGCCCTGAGCCTCGGCGTGGATGCCGCCGCCAACCGCGTTTACAACTGCAGCAGCGTGCAGGGAATCACCTTCCGCGGCCTGGTGGCTGCTGCAGCCCGTGCCTGCGGCAAGGATCCCGCCTCGGTGGAGATTCGCAGCTTCGATCCCGCTGGCCTCGATCAGAAAGCCCGTAAAGCCTTCCCTCTGCGCCTGGCCCATTTCCTCACCGATGTGACCCGTGTGCAGCGCGAGCTCGCCTGGACGCCGGCTTACAGCGTGGAAGCAGCCATGGCCGACAGCTACGCCAACGACTACGCCGGCCGCATGCCCACCAGCCCTGACTTCAGCGGTGATGAGGCTCTGATCGGCTGAGGTCCTGCGGACGTTCTACAGAGCCTCAGTCGCGAGGGGGTTGATCAGCTGCAGCTGGCGTGCTGGCCATCTCTTCCATGCTGCTACGGAACCTGTGCTGCGCGGGTTTCGTGTTCTTTCCTCGGATCAGGCCTTACGCAGGTAGCCCCAGGCGGAGCTGAGCGCCAGTAGTAGAGAAGGCCAGAACAGCAAGAAGCCAAGGCGGTGGAGCATCCCCACCCCTGCCTCGGGGCCCCAGCCCTGGGGCCAGAGCAGCAGCAGCAGGGCGGCGAACTGCAGGATGGTTTTGGCCTTGCCGCTCCAGGAGGCGGGGCCGCCGCTGCCCTGACCGGCGCGCCAGCCGGAGATCAGCAGCTCACGGGCCAGCAGCAGCCAGATCGCCCACAGGGGCAGGCTGCCGGCGGCGCCCAGCCAGAGCAGCGGCGCCAGGATCAGGATCTTGTCGGTGAGGGGGTCGAGGCGAGCCCCCCACACCGAGCCCCCGCCGGCACGCCGGGCTAGCCAACCATCCGCGGCATCGCTCAGCCCGCCTAGCAGCAGCAGCCACCAGGCCAGGGCGTTCCAGTTCGCGGCCAACGCCAAGATCAGCGGCAGGCCGATCACAGCGCGGCCCATGGTGAGGCCATCCGCCAGGCGGCGGCATTGAGCTGCGTTCATGGCGGGTCACAATGGCGCCAGTCCCGAGCCTGCCATGGTCGTTGAACGCCGCGTTTCCGAAGTGATGACCACCCCGGTGCGCAGTGTCTCCACCACCACACCCCTGCAGGAGGCGGTGCAGCTGATGAGCGAGCACCACATCAGTGGTCTGGCGGTGGTGGATGAGGCCGGTGCCCTGGTGGGCGAGCTCACCGAGCAAGACCTGATGGTGCGTGAGAGCGGCTTTGATGCCGGCCCCTACGTGATGCTCCTCGATGCGGTGATCTACCTGCGCAATCCCCTCAACTGGGATAAGGAAGTGCACCAAGTGCTCGGCAGCACCGTGGGTGAGGTGATGAGCAGGAACCCTCACCACTGCAACCCTGACATTCAGCTGCCGGCAGCAGCTCGCCAGCTGCATGACCGGAGCACCCAGCGTCTGTTCGTCTTGGATGCTGCCAACAAGCCTGTCGGTGTGCTCACCCGTGGTGATGTGGTGCGCGCCCTGGCCAGCGCCTAAGGCAACGGCGGCGGTGGCTGAATCGGCGGCGGCAAGGGCGGTGGCGGCGGAGCACCCTGCGGTGCAGTGCCGGGCTGCTGATTCACGCCGGGGTTGAGCGCATCGGCCTGGGGCTGATCTGGCACCAAAGCCGGATCCGCCGTGGTGGCCTCCGGATCGGCTGGCAGCTCCATCCCCTCCTGCAGCAGCAGCGGCGGTGGCAGGTCGGGAGCCAGGGGCGCCGTGTCTTCGCTGGTGGCGGCGGCTTCGCTGTCTTGGAGCAGACGCAGAGCCATCGGGTCGGCGGTGATAGGCGGTTCGCGCAATGGCGATTGCAGGCCTTCGCGCTTGGGAGAGCGCTGGCCCTTCGGCTCCCAGATCAGCCGTGCCAGCGGTTCAACCCCTTGTTCCATCAGCCGGTTGAAGCCAGCCAAGGCTCGATCGAGGATCTGCGTCCCCAGCGACTGGCCGCATACGAGCGGATTACCGCAGCTGCTGTTGCTGGTGCGCCTGGCGATCGTGTCGATCAGGTTGCCCTGCAGTGGCACGGCGCGCTGGCTCAGCCGCAGCAGGTAGGGCACATGCACAAAGCTGGTGGCCCCGCCGCTGATCCAGTTGGCGTCGTCTTGGGTGAACCCTTTCACGCCAGGGATGATCAGGCGGCTCTTTGAGGCGTGGTCGGGTAGGTAGGCGGCCCGTAGCCCCCGTCTGCGGGCCAGGGATTTGGTTTGTTCAAGGGTGAGCCCATCGCGACTCATCAACACCTCCAGGCGGCCATCGGACCGCAACCCCATCACCATGCGGATGCGGGGCAGGTAGTAGCGGATCTGTTGCCCCATCGAGATGCTGTAGGCACCGCGGTAGCTGGCGGGTGGGGTCTCCAGGTCGTTGTAAACGCTGTGCAGGCCGCCGATGAAGCTGTCGTAAAGGGCAGCGCGCTCCGGGGTGAGTTCGCCGTAGCCGAAATCCACCTGGCCGTTGTGGCGGATGCCGATGAAGGCCCGTTGGCGCGCGGCGGTGCGGTTGCGCCCGCGCCATACCCGGGCGCCGAGCTTGATGTCGCCGAGCGGAACGGTGATCTCCTGCCCGTTGTCATTCACATGGCGCTCGTACATCGGTCCCGACACGTAGGCCAGGGCAGCGCTGTCCTCAAAGGCGTCTTGCTCACGGTCCCAGCCTTCCAGTAGATCGAGCTGGACTTGCCGGGGGTCGAAGTCGAGGGCGTAGACCTCGTCGTTTGGGAGATACCGGAAGGATTCACCGCTGGCGGCAGGCTGCATGAGCTCTGCGGCGCGCGGCGTCTCCGGCAGTGGCGGAGCGATCGCCACCAGGAAGGTCAGCCCTGCCAGCGGCACGCCGATCGTGAGCCAGCGCTTGCGTTGCCACTGGGGCCGCCGGTCCTTGCGATGGGCGGCTGGCTGGGCGGCTGGTGGTGGCGTGGATGCGGTATCCAGGTGCGGCAGCCCGTACCTGCAAAATCTACGGGCGGCCACCGGACCAATCCTTAGGGAACGGCCAGCACCTGAGACTCGGCGATCACCCAGCGTTGATACTCCGGCGACACGGCATAACCGCCGGTGAGGTGGCCGAAGGCCGGCAGCAGCAGTTGGCGTGCCTGGCGCTGCAAGGCAAAGCAAGGCAGCCGCAAGCGATCAGCCCCCTGGCCCAGCACCGCCACCGGATGCACATGGCCTGCCACGTTGAGCAGGTTGGCCTCGTTGGGCGTGCAGGGTTCATGGCTCAGCCACAGCTGGCCGCAGCGCCGGGGTGGCCCCGCGCTCAATCCCTCCAGCCAGCTGCCCTGGTCGTGGTTGCCGCCGATCAGCTCCAGCGTGCAGCCCAGCAGCTCGGGCAGGGCGCGGATCTTGGCGCGCAGCTCGCCAGTGAGACCCACACGGCTGTGGATCAGATCGCCCAGCACCACCACCCGCTGGGGTTGCCGTTGCGCCGCCAGCTCGAGCAGCTGATTGAGCGTGCTCAGATCACCATCGCTGGGCAGGGGGATGCCGCTGGCCTGAAAGCTCTCGGCTTTGCCCAGATGCAGATCCGCCACCAGCAGGGCGCCGGTGGCCCCATCCCAGAGGGCCCGTTGGGGCAACAGCTCCAGGCTGGTGCCCTGCCAGGTGAAGGCGGCGTTTCCGCTGGCGGGGGCGGTTTTGATCACCGCTGGCCCATCACCAGTTGATACGCCGGCCGCTGCTGGGTGGCCGCGATCGTGGCCTGCACCTGGGGGAACGGGCTGAGGTCGATCTGGGGGAAGAAGATCGGCAGGTAGGCGAGGTAGGCGTTCACGGCACAGTCGGCCACGCTCCAGGCGTCTCCCATCAGCGGGCCCTCGCCCAGCTTGCGATCGAGCACCTCCATCAGCCTCGGGAATTCACGTTCGCGATTGGAGGGCACAAACAGCGCAGTGGCCAGGGTGGCGTTGGCGAACAGCACCCACTGCTGGGCTAGCCCGCGCTCGGCAGCGGTTTGGCATTCGCCGCCGTAACGCTCCGCTAAGTACAGCAGGATCGCGCCGCTTTCAAACAGCTGCAGTCGGCCGCTGGGATGGGCCGAATCCTCATCCACCAGCGCTGGCACCTTGCCGAAGGGATTGATCGCCGTGAACGGTTCCTGCCGGTGTTCGCCGGCCTCCATGTCGAGCAGCTGCCAGGTGTAAGGGATGCCCTTCTCCTCCATGTACCAACGCGGCATGGAGGCACGGCTGCGGGCACCGCCATAGAGGGTGAGGACCATGGACGCGATCAACCAGAAGCGGGCTGCTCAGTATCGGGCTGGGCGGCTGCCGCTGAGCTGAAGCCGGCAGCTGGCCCTTGCCAGTTCCCGGAGCTCAACCGCTTCACGTGGCGCACTTGCCGTGCGCGCCCCACGTACACCCAAACCGCCTCTCCGCTGCTCAACCGGTGAAGCTCACGTTGGTAGAGGCGTGGCGCCCCCTCGAAACGATCGAGTTGCTTGAGCACCACAGCGCTCACCTGGTAGAGCTCGCCCTCGATCGCGCTGCCTGTCTCGCTGCAGGCGATGGCCATGGGGAAAGGGCCCAGGTCGTAGAGCGCCAGGCCTTCTAGGCGTGTGCAGCCAACCCATGCAGCCTGCTGCAGCTGCGCATGGTTGGCCATGCCGCGCTTGAGGCTGCCGTACACGAACAGCAAGGGGTCAGAATCGGCGCCGTTGCCGGACCGCTCCATGACGATTGCCCTCCTGATCGCACTGGCCGGTTCTCTGGGCCTGATGGCTGTGATTGTGCGCCGACTCGAGCGTTCCTGAGCTCTGCTGATCGCGCGGGCAGAGGATGTCGATCACGGCATCGGCATTCACGGTGCGGATCACGCCGGTGTCAACGCAGGCGATCTGAAACAGCGAGTTGGCGTTGCAGCGTGCTCCCCCTTCGGCGTGGATCACCTGCCCCACCCACCAGTCGGGGGTTCGGCTCACGGCCACCAGATCGCCCACTCGCACGGCCAGAAACCGGGGTTCACTCATGGGGACGCCCATTGTTCTCGGCTTTTGATTCAAATGTACTAGTGCCGTTGTGTGGGCGCGAGACGCGCCCGACAGCGTCATCTCAATCGTGCTGCGCCGCTCTTTGTTCAATCAGGTCTCAGGGGCAAGGGGGCGTACACCACACCCCCTTCTTCATGCCCGCTTTCAGCTTGTGTGTTCTGCGGAACCTGGCGCACCTCGCTCTGGCTTGGCATGGTGAGAGACCCAGGGGTTGGATCCCATGAGCTGGTCTGAGCTGGAGCGGCTGGTCTGCGACGCCGAGGTCGACGCGGCCATGCAGCGTGCTCTCAAGCACTGCCGTTCACGCAAGGAGCTGATCCTGGCGGCCCGGCGCCTGGGCTACCGAATCACCCGCATCGATCTGCAGCGGGCCTGGCAGAAGCACCAGCAGCTTGAGCAGGAAGCTCAGTAGGGCAGGGTGAAGCCCGACTGCATGCTCTTGAAGTCGAGCATCACCCAGGTGAGCCACACCAGCAGGCCAATCACGCCTGACACCGCGGCGATGCGGCCCGCAGCGCGGAGGAGCAGTTCCAGCAGGCTGATTTCTTTCACGGGCGGCAGCGCTCACCTGCTCACTATGGGTGGCGCAGCGTTGCTGTGCGGCGTCGCGGCACTCATGGGCACGGCGTCTCCGGTGGCGGCCGAACCCTGGAAAAGCTGTTGGTTCAACGATCAGCCCATGGGCTGCCGCGATCAGCACCATGCGGATGGCAGCGTCACGATCGAATGGAGCGACGGTCTGGCCATGACCTACACGCTCGTGCGTGAGGACGTGCCTCGCTCAACCCTGCGGGATTCCTTGGGCGGCCTGTGGCAGCGGGAGGTGCTGGCGCAGGGCAATGCCGTGTTCAGCCACACGCAGAACGGAAATCGGATCACGGTGCCGTTGCGCGTGGATGACGGGCTGGGGTGTCCGGCGGCCGTACGAGCCCAGGTGGATGAGCTCTATCGCTGGCAGCTCGCCCGGCAGGAGCGTCCGGGGCCGATCGCGATCGTCAGCCAGCGTGAGCGCTTCACCCCGCAGCTGTTTTCGCTGCTGGAGCGGGCCTATGCCCTCACCCCTGCGCATGGGCGGTTTGTGGATTTCGATCCCTTCAGCGGCACCCAGGTGAACACCTTTGGGGCGGCGTTGCGGGAATGTCGTTTCGATCAGCAGGGCGTTCTCACACTGCGGGTGGCTGTGCAGGCGGGGCTGCTGGGACGCACGGCTGAACCGGCGCAGCAGCTGCTTTATCGGTTCCAGCAAACGCCGGCGGAGGGTTGGCGTATTGCTGACATCGTCTACGTGCGGGAGCCATCCTTGCGGCTCTCCACCTATTTGAAGGAGCTTCTGGAGCAGCGTCCATGAGCACGATCCAGTCGGGGTTGCCGGTGGCCTTGGTGCAGCTCTGCGCCACAGAGGATGCAGCCTTGAACCAACGCCAGGCTGAGGCCTGGCTGGAGCGAGCTGTGCAGGAAGCGCCAGGTGGAGTGCGGCCGCGGCTGTTGATGCTGCCCGAGGTGTGGAATGCGCCCTATGCCGTGGATCGGTTTGCGGCCTTTGCCGAGCCGATCCCGGAGCCCGGCGCCGATCTCACGCAGGGGGCTTCGGCTTCCCTGGCCATGGTGGCGCGCCTGGCCCGCCGCCATGGCGTTGCGGTGATCGCCGGCTCGATTCCCGAGCAGGGCGAAGCCGGGCGGATCTACAACACAGCCACGGTGATCGATCCCCGTGGGGTGCTGTTGGCGAAGCACCGCAAGCTGCATCTCTTCGATGTGGATGTGCCCGGCGGGATCTGCTTTCGCGAATCCGACACCCTCACCGCCGGTGACGGCCTCACCGTGCTCAGCGGCTCCAATGACCCACTCGGCACCGGCCTGTCGGATCCACCCAACCTGGGCCTGCTGATCTGTTACGACATCCGCTTCCCTGAGCTGGCCCTGCTGATGCAGCAGCGCCACGGCTGCACCCTGCTGGCCTGTCCGGCCGCCTTCAACACCACCACCGGGCCGCGGCATTGGCATCTGGTGATGCGGGCCCGCGCTATCGATACCCAGTGCTTCGTGCTCGCCTGCTCCAGCGCCAGGCCTCAGGGTGATGGTTATCCCAGCTATGGCCATTCGCTGGTGGTGGATCCCTGGGGAACGGTGATCGCCGAGGCCGGAGAGGGGGAGCAGGTGCTGCATGCGCAGCTGGATCTCAGCCAGGTGGCCTTGGCGCGCCAGGCCATTCCCACTGGCGACCAGCGCCGCCGCGACGTGTATCGCCTCAGTGATGCGGCCGTGGGCGGCCAGCCCGATGACGGCGTTGAGGGTTCATGAAGCGCACTTCATGAACGCCGATTGCGTTGAATGAAGAGCAATGTCGATGCTGGTTTCGGGGTTGCCAGGGCCCATTGGCGGATCCATCGTGAGCACATCGGGATTCGGAGGCGCCATTGATGGACGACACCCCCCCTGAGCACCAGATAGGAGCGCGCTGACGATCCGGCCCCTGCTCCAACACTCTCAACGGATCTTTGATGTCCCCAGCGCGCGACCTGGTCGCGCCGTCCACCGCGCCGTCTCAGGTGCCCCGGACTCAGTGGGACGTCCCCCTCGACACCTGGCCCCAGGTGCCAGCGCCGGCAGCTCCGCCCACAACCGAAGACTTCACACCTTGATCGCTCGATCGAGGTTGTTCACCAGCATCACGGTTGCAACGCTGGCCCCAATCCGCGGGCAGATCAGCTGAGCAGGCAAATGCCCGGGGCTTTCTGCTCCGGGCTTTGTTGTCTTGGAAGCTGGGGTGTTCTAAGGGTTGATGGCGTTTCGAAAACCAATGCGGCTGTTCGCTCTGTCGGCACTCCTGTTGAGCTCAGCCGCATCGGCGCAGGATGTGTCTGCTTTTGCACAGCATGCCCAACGTTGCCGCGATGGCGGTAGCGCGGCGGCGTGCCGGAACGCGATGGAGCAATCCCACAGGCTCAAGAACTGGGCCGAGGCGCGCAAGCTGTGGCGTTGCTACACCGCTGTGCTCGGGGCCGAAGCCGAGATGCTTGCGGCGAGCCTGCCAGCAGCTCCGCAGGTGGAGGGCACCAGTGCCTGGCAGGAGATGCGAGCTACGTGCGGGCGCTGATCCGTCCCGCTTGTAGAGCCTGCTTCGAGAGAGCGCTTTCGGCGAGCCAATGCGCTTGCGCTATGACGAGCGAATACGACTTTCATCTGGATGAGCATTCCTGCATTGCCGGCTGTGGTGAGCCTTGCCGCTCTGATCGCCTACCAGGGCACAGCGATGGCCGTGGGTCAGGCGCGGGTGAAGCACAAGGTGCTGCCACCGGCGATGACCGGGCCGGAACCGTTTGAGTGTGCGCTGCGGGTGCAACAAAACACCCTGGAGCAGCTGGTGTTCTTCCTGCCGGTGTTCTGGTTGGCGGCCTTGCTGAGCAGCGAAACCTGGGCCTCGTTGCTGGGCTTCATCTGGGTGGGTGGCCGCGTGGCCTACGGCGTGGGCTACCGGCTGGCGCCGAACAAGCGTGGTCCTGGCTTCGGTATCAGCTTTCTCTGCTCGATCGCCTTGCTGGTGATGGCGATCGTTGGTGCGTTCAGCCAGCGCTGAGCCGCAGCGGAGCAAAGCGCGGTGTGCCTAGCAGTGCTCCGATCAGGCTCACCCCTGCGGCCAGCTGTCGCAGAGGCAGCCCGAACAGCAGGCTGGCGACATCGATGGCAACAGTGGCGACCACGCGGGCCCGGCAACAACGCTGCCACTGTAACGAAAGATTGCGCGCTCGTTAAGGAATGGGTTGCGCGGCCGGGGTGGCTGCCAGTGCTGCTTCGCCGCGCCGGTAGAGCTCGCGGGCGTAATCCGTCCACACCCCCTGGCCCCAGTAGCGAAAACAGCTGGTTTCCAGAAGCAGCAGATGCAGCAAGGCCTCTTGATAGGGCGCCGTCTGCGTGATCGATGGATCCTGCGCCACCTCGGCATCAAACCGCTGATGAAAGGCCGCGCTGAGCTGTTGCATCGGCCCCAGCACGTTTTCGTAGCCCTCCACCCAGCTGAGGTTGTTGGTCCAGGAGGCGCCCTCCATGGCAAAGCCAGGATCTGAAGCCCTGCACGCCTCGATGGCGGCTGTTACAGCCTCGGGCCCCTGGCTGCGGCCCAGCTGCTGCCAGAGCTGATGTTGGCGCACCGCCTGAATGCCAGGGAAATCGGCCTCAGAAACTTCCACCAAATCAAGATATTCGCTGCCGTTGATCGCCGTTGTTCCGGCCTGATCGCGCAGCTTGTGGTGGGCCTGAATGAAGGCGGAGGGGAACTCATTCATCATCACACCGCCGTTTTCGCCATCGGCGATCTGTGCCACCAAGGCGGGCACCTGCCCGCCGCCGAGGGGGGCACGGCCTAGCCCCAATGCTTCGTAGCAGGGCTGCATCTGCCCCACCAATTTTGTGTCAGACCCCTGGGTTTTGATCAGGGCGGTGATGCTCACGCTCTCGCCTGAGCTGTTGCGCGCCACCAGCCGATTGGGCACCCAACACTGCTGCTGGCTGAGGGCAGAACCATCGAGGTTCTCCACGCTGTGCTCCTGCACTAGCAGCCAGGTGTAGCCACACTCCTTAAGGGCTTGCACGAAGGCGTAGAGGGTGTCGGGATGGTTGGGGAGATGCATCTCCGGTGGTGAAAATCCGCGCACACGGCTGAGGGCCTCCGCGCCGAAAAGGGCGGCGAATTGATGCTGCCAGGCCTGGATCTGCAGCTTGAGATCGGGTATCGGCGTGGAGGGCGCCACGGCATGGCCCCAGAAGCTGCCCAGCCACTCCACATGGTTTTGCATCACAGGGTCGCAGGCGAGATAGCGCAGCGCATCGAGAATGTCGCTGCGGCCCATCTGCTCAAAGCCCCAGAGCAGCGTGCCGGAGTAATCGAGCATGATCCGCGGATGGCAGCCTTCGCTGATCAGCTGTGGCATCAATTCCGCCATGCGCCGATAGCACTGCGCAAAGGGTTCTGCGTTGTGGTTGTCGCCTTCCCCTGGGTGCTCGAGCATGAACTGAAGATGATTGATCAGTTCACCGTTAGCTCCTGCAGGAATGGTGGGCTGATGCATGTGTAGGGCGCAGGCAAAGCACGCCTGGAGGTCCTGCGCTGTGGCCGATTGTTTGTGATCCGCTGCTGCCGGCCGCTGCTCCATCACGGCTTTGAGTTCGGCTTCACGGCCGGCGATTGGCGGCGGCTCCAGCACTGGATGGTTCCTCAGGGTGGTTCCGCGATCCCTCCCACCATCACCACGCCCAGCTCTGACGGCAACAGATGGGTTGGCTCAGCTGCGCTGACGGCGATTGGCCACAAACCAGAACTGCAACACAGCCTCCGCCTGGCAAGCAGAGCCGGCTGTCGTCATGCCCGCTTCTGGTTGGCGGCGTAGAGCACGGCACCCCCGGCCACCACGGTGAGCAGGCCGGTGCTGATCAGGAAGCCGGTGAGCATCAGTAGCCCAAGAACCGAGCCAAGCAGCGACATCTTCACGCGCAGCAGCTTCGATTTGATCAGCAGCACCAGCAGCAGCATCACGGTGGCCTTCAGGCCGGCGATGCGGGCTGCGCTGATCGGGCAGAAGGGATTGAGGAGGAACATGACCGCTGCTGCTGGATCCCCACTCTGTCGAAGCCGCCGCTGGGCTGCGTGGGGCTGCCAGGCTGGTGCGATCCGATCGGTGGATCCATGAAGCGTGCGGTGTGCAGCGGCCTTGCCGCCGTGTTGATCTTGCTGGGCATGGCCTTGCCGGCCTGGGCTGAATTCACCCTGCCGCCCCTGCCCTACGCCCCGGATGCGCTGCAGCCAGCCATTGACGCCACCACGATGACGATCCACCACGATCGCCACCACGGCGCCTATGTGGCCAACCTCAACGGCCAGATCAAGGGCAATCCGCAGCTGGCGAACCTCAGCCTCGAGGCATTGCAGGGCCAGATCTCACGCTTCCCCGTGGCGGTGCGCAACAACGGCGGAGGGCATTGGAACCACAGCCAGTTCTGGGTAGTGATGGCGCCTCTGGGCGAGGGGGGCGAGCCTTCGGCTGAGCTGTTGGCGGCAATCGAAGCCAGCTTTGGCTCGTTGAAGGCCATGCAAACCCAGTTCAGTCAGGCGGCAGCAAGCCGCTTCGGCTCAGGCTGGGCTTGGTTGATCCGCAGGCCGGATGGAGGCCTGGCGATCACCAGCACAGCCAATCAGGACAACCCGCTGATGGACCTGGCGGAGATCGAGCGCGGCACGCCTCTGATTGGTCTGGATGTGTGGGAGCACGCTTACTACCTCAACTACCAGAACCGCCGGCCCGACTACATCAAGGCGTGGTGGGATCTGGTCAACTGGAACGAGGTGAACCGCCGCTTCAGCGTTGCCGCAGCATGACCACAAATCTTCAGGCCATCGGCTTTCTGCTCACCTGGGTGTTGGGTTGGGGGGTCGGTGGCTCCCTGATCGATGCGGGTTTGATCCAGGCCGGTGTGTATTCGCTCGAAACCGGGCAACTCGGCACCACCACCACGTTTGTGCTGTGGACGCTGCTCTGGGGAGGTGGCGGCGTTTGGTTGTATCGCTACTGGACGAAACCCAACGCTGGTTGACGTGAATGCTGTGTGTAGCTTTTGCTACATCAGGGCGTGAATTGTGGTGTGTGCCTGCGAACATCTGCTCTTCATCTCTTGCCTTTCGGCGTACTGTTGAGCTGCATCAAGTTGATCCAACAGACGCATCGCCCTGAGGTGAAACCATGGCCGGCAACACAATGCGTGCCCTCCAGGCCAAGGCTGATTTAGCCTCTATCCGCTACACCATCCATCAGCGCCGCTTTGAGTGGCTCACGCCTGAGAGCCTCTGCGCTGGACTGAGAATTCCGAGAGCGCGAGCCGAAGCGATCCTGGCTGAGTTGGCTGGAACCTGCCTCCAGGAGGAGATCTGGGGGATCAAGGCCTCCGTTCTTTACACCGCTATTGCAGACGATCCCGGCGCTGATTTAGAGCTGCTGCTGCGCGAGGTGGGTTTTGACAGTGTGTTCACCGCCTGCTCGATTTTCCGCCACTGCTACGGAATGTCGCCCATGCGTTTCCGGGTGCACTGTCAACGGGCCTGGCGGCCATCACTGGCAGCCTGATGCGCTTCAGCTGCCCAGGTTGCAGAGCAGCTGGGTAGGGAGCCGGCAGGTGCGCCAATCGCCATTCGCGGCGCACACCTCAACACCGATCAGTTGGTGCTGGGGTTCGGCGCAGATCTGATCGAGCCACGTCACCGCATCGGTGATCGCCTCGTCGAGGCTGCCGTAGCAATCATCCAAATGCTGATGGGGCTCAAAGCAGGCATCAATCAGCCGATACATCCGATCCATCGCTGCTCGGTTCTCCATGGCTTCCTTTGGAAGGTCATGCTGATGGGAACGGTTCGGATCGAACGGTGTTCGATCCAACTGTTTTAAGGATCCCTTCAGCAATCTTCAGGTCTGCGGGAAGCTGAAGCTCTCCACGGTGCGGGCCGCAGCTGTGAGGGCGTCAGAGCCGGAGCGGTGACTTTCAGGAAAGGTGTCACTCCTGGGCTGCCGTTCAGGCGGCCTGCATCAACGGTAGCTGCCCTGGTTCCGCCCGCGTCCCTGGGAGTGGTG
>NZ_JBIPMN010000292.1:0-4321 GCF_044369115.1 Vulcanococcus sp.
GCGGATCGGAAGGTCGATGATTTCGCCCTGGGGGTTGGCCATCAGGCCGCGCATGCCCACCAGCTGACGCACCTGGGACATGTTTCCCCGGGCGCCGGAGTTGGCCATCATCCACACCGAGTTGAGTGGATCGTTCTCGTTGAAGTTCTTTTTGACTTCTTCAACCAGACGCTCGTTGGTTTCCGTCCAGGTGTCGATCACCTTGGTATGACGCTCCACCTCGGTGATCTCACCAAGGCGATAACGCTCTTCGGTATCGGTGATCTGCTGCTCGGCTTCCTCCAGCAGGCGCGCCTTTTCACCCGGAATGCGCAGGTCGTCGACGGAGATCGAGACGGCGGCCTGGGTGGCGTAGTGGAAACCCAGATCCTTCAGCTCATCGGCCAGCGATGCAGTGGAAGCGGTGCCGTGGTTCTTGTAGGCCCACGCCATCAGATTCCGCAGCTGCTTCTTATCGATCGTGCGGTTGCGGAACACCGGAGCGGCCTTGCTCAGGGGCGCGGAGGCGCCGAGCACGGGTGCCGGAGCTTCAGCTGCGGCCTTCTTGCTGGTCTTCTTGGTCTTCTTGGAGGGAGTGGCGGTCATGGCTGCGCGCGAAGAGGAATAAGGAAGGGGGGAAACGTCCGGGATCTCAGGCGGCTGCCACCGCGTCAATAATCGTGCTGTTCATCACCACGCGGCCCACGGTGGTGAGCACATAACGGCTGATCAGGGCGCCGTCGTCATCGAGGCGATCGCGGCGGTAGTTCCACTGCTCGATGCGGGTGCCATCGCTGAGGGTTTCCTGCTTGATCGGCTCCTTGGCCTCGTCTTCACTGTCCACTTCACCGTTGAAGCGCACCCACACCCAGTCGTGCATGGTGAGGTGCTTTTCATCGAAGGCGGCCAACACATCGCGCAGGCCGGCGAAGGTGCGGCTGCGATCGCCGAAGTCGGGCTTGGCGGCACCGGGCTGCTCAGCGGTGAGGTAGTAGGCACCGAGCACCATGTCCTGCGACGGGGTGATGATCGGATCGCCCGTGGCGGGCGAGAGGATGTTGTTGCTTGCCAGCATCAACATGCGGGCCTCGGTTTGGGCCTCAATCGCCAGGGGCACGTGCACAGCCATCTGGTCACCGTCGAAGTCGGCGTTGAAGGCGGGGCACACCAGCGGGTGCAACTGAATGGCGCGACCATCCACCAGCTTGGGCTCGAAGGCCTGAATGCCGAGGCGGTGCAGGGTCGGAGCACGGTTGAGCAGGATCGGGTGCCCTTCGATCACCTCTTGCAGCACCTGCATCACCTCATCATCGGCACGCTGAATCAGCTTCTTGGCGGCTTTGATGTTGTTAACGATGTTCTGGCGAATCAGGCGGTGAATCACGAACGGCTGGAACAGCTCGATCGCCATCTCCTTGGGCAGACCGCACTGGTGCATCTTCAGCTTCGGACCCACCACGATCACGGAACGACCGGAGTAGTCGACGCGCTTACCGAGCAGGTTCTGACGGAAGCGACCCTGCTTGCCCTCGATGATGTCGCTCAGTGACTTGAGCGGGCGGTTGTTGGCGCCCACCACCGTGCGGCCGCGGCGGCCGTTGTCGATCAGGGCGTCGACGGCCTCCTGCAGCATCCGCTTCTCGTTGCGGACGATGATTTCAGGGGCGAGGATCTCCTGCAGACGGGCCAACCGGTTGTTCCGGTTGATGACGCGGCGGTAGAGGTCGTTGAGATCGGAGGTAGCGAAGCGGCCGCCATCAAGCTGCACCATCGGGCGCAGGTCGGGCGGGATCACCGGGATCACATCCAGCACCATCCACTCAGGACGAGCGCCGGTGGCGATGAAGTTGTCGATCACGCGCAGGCGCTTGATCAACTTGGCGCGCTTCTGACCCTTGGACCCGGCGATCTCCTCGCGCAGCTGCTCAGCCACCACCGGCAGATCGAGGTCCTCCAGCAGCTGCTTCAGCGCTTCAGCGCCGATGCCCACGGTGGGCTCATTTTCGATCTCCGAGTCTTCGGCGTAGATCTCGTCTTCGATCTCCAGCCACTCGTCTTCGGTGAGCAGCTGCTTGTAGGTGAGGTCTTTGTGGTCGCCCGCATCGAGCACCACGTAGCAGTTGAAGTAAACGATCTGCTCCACATCCCGCAGGGGCATGTCGAGCAGGATCGCCACATAGCTGGGGATGCCCTTCAAATACCAAACGTGCGACACCGGGGCCGCCAGCTTGATGAAGCCCATGCGGTGCCGGCGCACGCGGCTTTCGGTCACCTCCACGCCGCAGCGCTCGCAAACGATGCCGCGGTGGCGCACCCGCTTGTACTTCCCGCAGTGGCACTCCCAGTCCTTGGAAGGGCCAAAGATCTTTTCGCAGAACAAGCCGTCCATTTCCGGCTTGAGCGTGCGGTAGTTGATGGTTTCGGGCTTGGTCACCTCGCCCACCACCTGACCATTGGGCAGCGTGCGCTGCCCCCACTGCATCACCCGCTCCGGCGAAGCGAGGGTGATCTTGACGTAGTCGAAGTGGTTCTCGGTGCGGAGATTGCTGTTGGTCATGGCCGTGAAGCGCGCGGGGGTCGGAGGAAACAGAAGGGATCAGACGGTCACCCGTTCGGGTGGTCCGGATCGATCAGCAATCAGTCGTCGTCGTAATCCGCGACGCCGAGGGATTCGTAGGTGGGCCGGTTGGGGGTGCTGCGGCGGGGATTGATGTCTTGCATCAGATCCACTTCCTCGCCGGCGTCGGTGTACACCGCGATGTCGAGACCGAGGGACTGCAACTCGCGCATGAGCACCTTGAACGACTCGGGGGTACCGGGGCGCGGGATGGGCTTGCCCTTCACGATGGCGTTGAGCGCTTCGTTGCGGCCCTGCATGTCGTCGGACTTGACGGTGAGCAGTTCCTGCAGGGTGTAGGCGGCGCCGTAGGCCTCGAGGGCCCACACTTCCATCTCACCCAGACGCTGGCCGCCCTGCTGGGCTTTACCGCCGAGGGGCTGCTGGGTCACCAGCGAGTAGGGACCGGTGGAGCGGGCGTGGATCTTGTCGTCGACAAGGTGCACCAGCTTGAGGATGTGGGCGTAGCCCACGGTGACCGGTTGGTCGAACGCTTCGCCAGTACGGCCATCGATCAGTTGGATCTTGCCGGGATTCTCGGGGTCGTACACCCAGTCTTTGCCGGGCTGCGACTTGGCCGCCTCCAGATACGCCTGCACGGTGTTCTTCGAGGTTTCGGGGCCGTGCATCTCATCGAACGGCACCACCTTCACCCGGCAATCCAGGTGTGAAGCGGCCCAGCCCATCAGGCACTCGAACACCTGACCCACGTTCATCCGGCTCGGCACACCCAGGGGGTTGAGCACGATGTCGATGGGGCTGCCATCGGGCAGGTAGGGCATGTCTTCCAGGGGAAGAATGCGGCTGATGATGCCCTTGTTGCCGTGGCGGCCGGCCATCTTGTCGCCCACCTGGATCTTGCGGCGCTGCGCCACATAGACCCGCACCACCATGTTCGCGCCGGGCGGCAGCTCATCGCCCTGTTCGCGGGTGTAGATGCGCACGTCGACGACGCGGCCGCGCTCGGTGCTGGGCACCCGCAGGGAGTTGTCGCGCACATCGCGGGCCTTCTCACCGAAGATCGCGCGCAGCAGCTTCTCTTCCGGGGGCTGGTCGGATTCGCCCTTCGGCGTCACCTTGCCCACCAGGATGTCGCCGCTCTCCACGTAGGCGCCCACGCGGATGATGCCCATCTCATCGAGGTTGCCCAGGCTCTCTTCGGCAACGTTGGGGATCTCGCGAGTGATCTCCTCCGGACCGAGCTTGGTCTGACGCGCTTCGATCTCGTACTTCTCGATGTGCACCGAGGTGTAGAGGTCGTCGCGCACCAGGCGCTCTGACACCAGGATCGCGTCCTCGTAGTTGTAGCCCTCCCAGGGCATGTAGGCGATCAGCACGTTCTGGCCGAGGGCGATCTCGCCGCCTTCGCAGGCCGAACCGTTGGCCAGCACCTGTCCAGCGATGACCGGGTCGCCCAGCTTCACGATCGGGCGGTGGTTCAGGCAGGTGTCCTGGTTGGAGCGCTGGTACTTCTGCAGATAGTGGGTGTGGTCGTTGCCCTCTTCATCGCGGATCACGATGGCGGTGGCATCCACGTAGGCCACCGTTCCGTTCACGGTGGTGATCGGCACCATGCCCGAGTCGCGGGCCACCTGGGTTTCCAGGCCGGTACCCACCAGCGGACGCTCAGGGCGCAGCAGCGGCACAGCCTGGCGCTGCATGTTCGAGCCCATCAGGGCGCGGTTGGCGTCGTCGTGCTCGAGGAAGGGAATCAGTGAGGTGGCC
>NZ_JBIPMN010000198.1:0-4297 GCF_044369115.1 Vulcanococcus sp.
ACTGGCCTGTTTGCCACCAGAGCCCCCGTCCACACCGGCTTCACCCGCCCGCGAGCTGCAGCCGGTCTGATCCATCCGGCCCAGCAGCTCTCAGTCCTGGATGTAGGAGCTGCCTTCCTCGAGGCAACGCTCCGCTTTCTGCAGTTCACGGCCCAGATAGAGGGCGTGATCAAGGCAACTGATCGGGTGGGGGCCCTCGCCCTCGGTGAGGGCCATGCCCAGCTCCTTGGCCGAACGGCCGCGGAAGATCTTCAGCGGCGAACGCAGCCCGCCGCCGCGGCAGCTGATCACTTCACCGGTGGCGGGATCGGTAGCGAGGCCCCGCTCATCAATGCCGTTGCCGTAGTGCTCAGCGATCAACTCGCCCGCCTCGAGGTCGAGCTTGATCAAGAAATAACCAGCGGGATCCAGGGCGATGAAGCGCTGCGACAACTGCTCATCGAGGCTGCGGCGCTGCTCCGCTGAAAAGCTCGTCATCGAATGCTCGCCATTAGCGGATGCTACGCAGCCGAGCTGAGCAGATCTGAGGTGCTGGCCTTGAAGGGAAGCTCGGCGTTGATCGCCTCAATCTGTTCGAGCTGCTCGGCATTGGCTTCCGGCAGCCAGCGGCGCGCGATCGCCTCAAAGCGTGGGTGATACCAGCGGTGCAGGGAGGCGTGGGGGCGGGCCAGAAAGCCGCGGCGGCGTTTGTGGCTGCCGCCGGCACCGGGATCGAACTGCTGGATGCCGCGGCTAATCGCCCATTCGATCGGGGCGTAGTAGCAAACCTCGAAATGGAGGTTGTCGATCTCCTCATCGCTGCCCCAGTAGCGGCCCCAGAGCTGGCTAGCGCTGTGCACACACAGCGACATCGCCACCGGTTGCTCGGGATCGCCGCGGTGGGCGCTGAACAGCACCAGGTGCTGGCGCAACTCCGCGGCGGCGTGATCGAAAAAAGCTTCGGTGAGGTATTTGCTGCCCCAGGGACCCCAACGGGCGCAATGCTGCTCATAGAAGCCGTGCATGCGGCTGAGCAACGCGGAAGTGATCGTTTCTCCAACCACTGGAGTCACCTGCAGGCCAGCGGCCTGCACGGCCTTGCGCTCGCGTTTGATGTTGCGGCGCTGGTTGGCGTTGAAGCTGCTGAGGTAGGCCTCGAAATCGGTGTAGCCCTGGTTGCTCCACAGGCTCTGCTGATTCAGCCAGGTGGCGCACCCCGCCGCTTCCGCCAGCGGCTGCCAGGCCGGATCCACATACAGGAAGTTGCAGCTGAAGATCTGATGCTCGCGGCAAAAGGCATCGATCAGCTCGAGCATCAACTCCGTGAGAGCGGCAGGGTCTTCACCGGGAGCCGTGAAAAAGCGATAGCCCAGCACCGGGCTCACCGGGCTCATGCCCAGCAGCTTGGGGTAGTAGCGCTGACCCAGCTGCGCCGCCAGCTGGGCGAACGACTGATCAAACACAAACTCGCCGTAGCTATGGCCCTTGAGATAAAGGGGAGCGGCTGCGATCAGACGTTCGCCCTCCCATACGCCGAGATGGCAGGGCTGCCAGCCCTGTCTGGGCACCACACTTCCACTGCACTCCAGCCCCACCAGCCACGACCAGGAGTAAAAGGGAAGGGATTCCGCCGCTACCAAGGCATGCCATTGCGCCTCGGGGATCTCCGCCAGGGCGCGGTGCCAACGGGCCGTGAGCTCTGCCATCAACGCTGGGCGGCACTGCGCGGTGGGCTGGCCAAGCTAGGCACGGCGCGGCTGGCGGCGACGTTCGCCGGGTTGAGCCTGCTCAGCGGCCATGGGGCCATCGCCCAGGCCGGGCTGCTGGGGCCGCTGCTGAACCTGATGCGGCCCCAGCTGGAAGCGCGCATCACCAGCGCCTGTCAGCAGTGGGCCAGCGGCGGTGATCGCAGCCTGGAAGAGCGCATGGCACCGCCCTGCCGGGCCCTGGCCGGCCCCACCAGCCGCTGCCTGATCGAGGAAACCGAGCGCAGCGGCCGCAGCTTCGGGGTGATGACGGAGCTGCTGGCGGGGCACTTCGGTGACGACAGCGAGGTGGTGGTGAAACGCTGCGCGGGGCGGCTGCTGGGTCTACCAGCCGAGAGCTTCATGGATGTGCCGATCCGCGATCTCGCGCGGCGCTTCAAAGCCGCGGCAGCGCCGGCCCTCAATCCCTGAGGAAGCGATAGCGCAGCAGCAGCTCATCGCCCTCGAGCGGGCGTTGCTCCTGCAACAGCCAGCGATTGGGATCCAGGCGCACCCCGTTGGGTAGCCAGCTGTGGGGCCCACCCAGCAGCAGCGGGCAAAGGGTGAGCTGCAGCTCCTCCACCAACTGCTCCTGCAGCAGCGCACCAGCCAGCTCAGCGCCGCCCAGCAGCACCAAACGCTGCAGGCCCTGGGCAGCCAGTGCCATCAGGGCTTCGGGCCAGGCCCCCAGGGGGATCGCGGCGTGAAAACCTGTGGGTGGCACCTTCAGGCCTGGCCCCAGCAGCCAGCGCTGCAGCGGCTGACTGAAAAAGCGCAGCTGGGGATCGAAGCTACCGCCGCGGCTCACCACCACAGCTGCCGGCTGATCCGGCCGCTCCTCGCGGCGGCGCTGAGCCAGCAGAGGCGCCGCATGAATCACACAGGTGCTGCCGTGCAAGCGCAGCGTGCGGCCGCCAATCAGGCAGGCATCGGCCCAGGCAAGGGCCTCCTCCAACACCTGGCGATCGCCGCTGCCACCGATCTGGGCAGCCCCACCACCGGGCGGCGCAAGGCGGCCATCGAGGCTGACCGCCAGCACCAGGCGCAGCTCAGGCGCTGGCAAGGGCCTCAAGGGCCTGGGGCTGCATGCCGAGAGCCGGCACCTCGGCAAACACCTCGGCGGCATTGTTGGGGCTTTCCTGCAGGCGCACCTTGTGCAGGCTGGCGCCGAGGCCAGCAATCGGAGCGCTGAGCAGATCGGCGATGTGCAGGGCGATGTTCTCGGCCGTGGGCACGGTGGTGGAGAAGTGGGCCACGTCCTTGTTGAGGAAGGTGTGGTCGAAGGGCTCAACCACCAGGTCGTCCACCAGGCCCTGCAGTGCCGCCAGATCACACACCATGCCAGTGCGGGGATCGATGGCGCCGCGCACGCTCACCTCGAGCATGTAGTTGTGGCCGTGGCCGTGGGGTCGGGCGCACTTGCCGTAAATCGCGTCGTTTTCCTCGGGGCTCAGCTCTGGCCGTGCCAGACGGTGGGCCGCGGCGAAGTGGGTCTTGATGGTGAGGAACGCTTCCATGGAATCGCCGAGCACATCGGCCCAGAGTTTGTCGGTTTCGTAAAGGCGCAGCCCCATCAGGGGCAGGTGGGGCTGGAGACGGCGCCAGATCGCCAGGGTGAGGGCTTCAGTGGTAGGCAGCATGCCGCCGCTCTGCTGCAGATCGAACTCCGGCCAGGCCTCATTCAGAAAGCGGAAGTCGAGCTGGCCGGTGACCTGTTCACGGATGGCGTGTTTCACATCCGAAAGGTTGAGCACCATGCCATCGGCATCGAGCGGACCGCCCATGGCCACGATCAGCTCGTAGTTATGGCCGTGGCCCGGCGCCAGGCTGCAGGGGCCGAAGCGGGCCTGGTTCTCCTCAGCGCTGAGTTCGGGCAGCCAGTAGCGGTGGCTGGCACTGAAACAGGCGCGGCGGGTGATCACACAGCCCCGGCCCTGGCCATGGGCGGTGTGGCCGCGCGGAAAGGCTGCTGCAGGAACGGCGGGCACCGGGCTCGCCGGAGGCGCCGCCACGGGGGGCGGAGTCATAGCTGCATCAAGCAAGGCCGCATCCTAGGAATGTGAACCGCTGCGCTGCCTCAGCACCGATGGCCCACCCGCATGCCGCCCTGCGCCAGCGCCTGGAGGGGCTCAACCTCTATCTAGTGGGGATGATGGGCAGCGGTAAGAGCACCGCCGGCCGGCACCTGGCCGAACTGCTCGGGTACCGCTTTCTCGATGCCGACAGCAGCATCGAGCAGGTTGCCGGCCGCAGCATCCCGGAGCTGTTCGCCAGCGAGGGCGAATCGGGCTTTCGTGCACTGGAAGCCGCCGTGCTCAATCAGATCGCCAGCTGGCATTCGCTGGTGGTGGCCACCGGCGGCGGCGTGGTGACCCGCCCGGAGAACTGGGGCCAGCTGCACCAGGGGGTGGTGATCTGGCTGGATGCCCCCGATGCCCTGCTGCTGGAGCGGCTGAGCAGCGATCCCACCCCGCGGCCCCTGCTGCAGGCCGAGGATCCAGCTGCGCGCCTGGCGGCCCTGCTGGCCGAGCGCAAACCGCTCTATGCCCAGGCCGATCTGCACATCCTTCAAG
>NZ_JBIPMN010000051.1:0-14838 GCF_044369115.1 Vulcanococcus sp.
CATCGGCCCGTGCCTCTGGTGGTGTTTGGCCACATGCATCACAAGCTCAAGCGCGGCCAGGGTGATCGTCTCAGCTATTGCATCGATCGTGCCGGCACCACCTACCTCAACACCGCTTTCGTGCCGCGCCACAGCCACGATGAGCAAGGGCACCCGCTGCGCCATTTCAGTTGGGTGGAGCTGCGCGGCGACCAGCTGCAGGAAATCAGCCATCGCTGGTATGCCCCCGATGGAGCTCTGCGCTACCGCCAGACCCTGATGCGTGCTCCGGAGCTGCAGCCGTGCTGATTTACGCCTGTGTGAGCGGCCACGGCTTTGGCCACGGCTCGCGAGTGGCTGCGGTGCTCACCGCCTTGCATCAACGGCGGCCCCGTTGGCGCCTTGTGCTCTCCACCCCACTGGCGCCCGCTTTTCTTGAGCTTGCCTTCGGGGCGGTGCCGTTTGAGCAGCGTCCTTGCCGCTGGGATGTGGGTGTGATCCAGGCTGATGCCCTGGGTGCCGACGCTGTGGCTACGCTGGCTGCCCTCAAGCAACTCGAGCAGCAGTTGCCTTCCCAGATCGAGGCGGAGGTGCGATGGCTCAGGGCCCAACGCCAACCGGTGCTGGTGCTCGGGGATGTGGCCCCGGCGGCAGCGGATCTTGCGAGCCAGCTGGGGGTACCGCTGGTGTGGATGGCCAATTTCGGCTGGGATGCCATCTACCGGCCCATGGGCGGTGCCTTCACCGTCTGGGCGGATCGTGCCCTGGCGGCCTACCGCCAGGGCAACGCCGTGATCCGCTGCCCCTTCGCCATGCCCATGCCCTGGGGTGTTCCTGCAACGGAGGTGGGGCTCACACCGGGGCGGGCCCGGCATGCACCGGCGACCTTGCTGAAGCGGTTGCAGCTCGAGGCGCCGCCGGAACGCATGGTGCTGGTGGGGTTTGGCGGACTGGGACTGGCCCTGGAGCCGCAGCTGCTGCAGCGTTGGCCGGAGCACCACTTCCTGGTGAGCGATACCGCCCTGGCGCAGGCCGTCAACGCCACTCTGATTCCGCCCGATCTACGGCCGCTTGAGCTGATGCCCCTCTGCAGCCGCATTCTCACCAAACCCGGCTACAGCACCTTCTGCGAGGCGTTGGCTGCTGGGATCGGTATTCATCTGGTGCGGCGTGAGGGTTTCGCCGAGGCACCGGTGCTGGAGCAGGCGCTGCAGCAGCACGGCTGGCATCGGTTGCTCAGCCGCGAGCAGCTCGAGCGCGGGAATTGGCAGCTGGATCAGCCGTTATTGGCACCCCGTGGCGGTCTGCTGGCCTGTGAAGGGGCTGAGCAGGCTGCTGCTGTGATTTTGGCTACAGCGCAAGGCGCATTTGCGGCATCAGCGCAATAGGAATCCTGCGCAGGGTTGTCTTACAAAACCCTGCGCAGCTCAGTGATTCGAACCGCCATGGCCATTCTTGATGGCGGTAGACGGTTTTCTTGCTGGCACGAATCTGATTCCTGTGTGGCGGTTAGTGAGTCAAACTTCGCGCAATTCAAATGCTAGTCGCGCCAGCGTCTTCTTCTCGGAACGCTTCTGCCTGGGTGGTTGTTTGTGGCTCACAACTCAATTCTCCTGAATTGTTGTTGATCTTCTGATCGTTGATCGGTAGCTGCACAGCTGTCCTTTTCTTGTGGCAATTCGCTGCCCGCAAGGTCTGTTGTTCGCTTCTTGATTGGGTTTGTCCGTTTTATTTCAGCCGCTTCGCTCGCGCTTTGCGCTGTTGGCTTCTTCGCTTGTTGTGTTGGGTGCAGGTTTCAACGCCCCAGCCAGAGCTAACTCCTCGGCGGAGCTGCTGATGGCCGCTCGGCCTGCTGCTGCGCTTGAGCTTGGCCGCCCCCGCTCCCAGCTCGCCATGATCAACGTGAGCGATGGCCCTTCAGCGTTGGAGCGGTTCTTTCGCTATGCCCTCACGCCTGAACGGCGCGCTCTTCTGAACACCATCCGCTACGCCGAAGGCACCTGGGCGCGCGGTGAAGATGTGGGCTATCGAATCATGTTCGGCGGTGGTCTGATGCAGGGCCTCGATCGCCACCCTGATCGGGTCATCTCCACGGGGCGTTATGCCAGCGCCGCCGCTGGCGCCTACCAGTTCATGCCCTTTACCTGGGCCCTGGCCAGCCGCAGCCTCAGCCTGCAGGGCTTCGGGCCTGAAGTGCAGGATCAAGCGGCCTTGTTTCTGATTCAGCGTCGTGGGGCCCTGCATCTGGCCGATCGCGGTGAGTTCACGCCCCATCTGGCCGCCAAGCTTGCCCCCGAATGGGCTTCATTCCCCACCCTGGCGGGCCACAGCTACTACGGCCAGCCGGTGAAGCGCTACGGGGCCCTCAGGGCCTTCTACGAAGCCAATCTGGCGGAGCTGCGTGCTCTGGCTGGCTCCGCCACTCCAGTCGCGGCAGAGCCGGCTTGCGAACCCCTCGATTCGCTGCGCTGCCGCCTCGAGAAGCTCGACCGCGTGGGTCCCCGCAGCGTGGCTCAGAGCCGCTGAAGCGGCGGATCAGCCTTCGCTGTCCTTAAGCCGCTGCTTGCCAACGGTGTTCTGCGCAATCAGGTAGGCCGCCACGATGGCGCCCACAAATCCCAGGGCATTGCGCAGCAGCGGCAGCACATCAGGGGTGCGCGTGATGATCGGTGCGATCCCGAACACGCCGAACAGGATCACCCACAGCGGCGACAGCAGCAGCACCCAGGCCCACTCCACGGTGTGCTCCGGCTTGCGGGGGTAAGCGGCGAAACCCACAATCAGGCCTCCGATCACCGATGTGGCCAGTGTCAGCAGCCATTGCTCCTGGGGGAGCCCTGGCACCACCTGGCAGCCACCGATCTCCAGGCACCCCTTCACGGTGTGGAGGGAATCGAGGATCGATGCGTCCTGGCCGTGATCACGCACGTAGTACACGTTGCCGAAGCGTGTTTGGAGCTCCACCCAATAGGTGCGCGGCATCAGGGCGAACAGGGCGTCGCCAACGTTGAAGTTGAGCAGGTTGCCGCCGCGTTCATCAGCAATCAGCAGCAGGCTGCGTTCATCCAGGCCCCAGAAGTCCTTCACCGCCAGGCCCGGCGTGCGGTCGTACTGGGTGAGCACCCGCAGCTTCCAGCCGCTCACCGCTTCGAAGTCGTTGAGCTCGGCTTCCAGGGCCGAGCGTTGGCTGTCGGTGAGGATTTTGGCCAGATCGATCACCGGCGTGGGGTGATCGGGCAGCAGGTCGGGGTTGTCGTAGGCAAGGGCCGGCCCGGCGCCCAGGCCCAGCAGCAGCACCAGGCTGAGGATCGCTCCGGTGAACCAGCCCATCACTCGAGCCATCGCGCCTGCTTCAGTGGCGAGCATTCTCCCTGAGTCCAGCGTCCGCCCGTGAGCTCTGCTGCCGCTCCAGCCCATCCCGCACCCCCTTGGCTGGCGGAGCGCCTGCGGGCTGCCGGCGGCGCCATACCGTTTCGCACCTACATGCAGTGGGCGCTGCATGACCCCGAGCACGGCGCCTACGGCAGTGGCCGCCTGCAGGTGGGGGCGCGCGGTGATTTCGCCACCTCGCCTTCTCTCGGTTCTGATTTCGCCGCGCTGTTGACTCCGCAGATCGCCCAGTGGCTGCTGCAGCAACCCGCCGATCAGTCCCTGGCGCTCGTGGAAGCAGGTCCGGGAGAAGGGGATCTGGCTCTGCAGCTGGCCCAGGAGCTGACAGCAGGTTGGCCCGAGCTGGCGGCTCGCACCACCCTGCTGCTGATCGAACCCAACCCAGGCATGGCGGAGCGGCAACGGGCCAGGCTCAATGCCAGCCCCCTGCGCTGCCGCTGGCTGAGCTTTGCTCAACTCAGCGCCCGTCCGGTCCACGGTGTGCTGCTGGCCCATGAGGTGCTCGATGCCCTGGCCGTGGAGCGGGTGCAGTGGGACGGGGTCCTCTGGCGCCGCCAGCAGGTGGCCCTGAACCAGGTTGATCAGGCCCAGCCCTCGCTGCGGCTCGAGCCCGGCGAAGCGCTTCAGCGCGAAGAGCTCGCCCAACTCGAAGCCCTGGGGCTCCTCGATCCTGGCCTCCAGCGCCCCGCCGGTTGGACCACGGAGCTCCACCCCGAACAGGGAGCCTGGCTGCAACAGGCCGCTGCAGGCCTGAATTCCGGCGTGCTGCTGGTGATTGACTACGCCCATGAGGCCTGGCGCTACTACGCGCCCCAGCGCAGCAACGGCACGCTGATGGCCTACCGCCAACAGCAGGCCAGCCCCGACCCCCTGCAGGCGCCCGGCCACTGGGACCTCACGGCTCATCTGTGCCTGGAGAGCCTGGAGCGGGCTGCCGCAGCCGCTGGTTGGGAGTGCATCGGCCAGCGCCGCCAGGGCGAAGCCCTGTTGGCGCTGGGGCTGGCACAGCGGTTGCATGGCCTGCAGCACCAGGCCGGTGCAGGCCTTGACGCCTTGCTGACCCGCCGGGAAGCCTTGTTGCGGCTCGTGGATCCCCACACCCTTGGCGATTTCCGCTGGGCAGCCTTTCAGCGTTCCTCGGCAGGCTGTGCCACAGGCTCGTGCCTGTTTATGCAGGACCCCCCTCTGGCGTGACAGCAGCGAGCGGCTGACCGCGTCAGCCGCCGCAGCGTTCGAGGGCGGCGAGCACCTGTGCGCCACTCACATCGCTGCGGATCTCCACGCTGCCGAGGCTTGTGGGCAGCACGAAGCGCACGGTGCCATCGCGAACTTTCTTATCGCCTTGAAGGCATTGCAACACCGCAGCGGGCTCCAGTTCGGGCCATTGCAGCGGCAGGCCAGCGGCGGCGATTACAGCCCGTTGGCGGTGCTGCTCAGCCGCGCTCCACAAGCCCAGCTCCAGGGCGAGTTCCCCGGCGGCCACCATGCCGATCGCAACGGCTTCACCATGCAGATAGGTGCCATAGCCACAGAGCGCTTCCACCACATGGCCAAGGGTGTGGCCGTAGTTGAGGATCGCCCGCAGGCCGCCTTCGCGTTCATCGGCGGCCACCACCTTTGCCTTGGCCGCTGCAGAGCGCTCAAGCACGCTCTGGAGCAACGCACCGGGCAGGCTGGCCATTGTGGCCAGCCGTTCTCCTGATGCCTCGAGCTCGCTGAAGAGGTCGGGATCGCCAATCACGCCGTATTTGATCACCTCAGCCATCCCCGCACGGAATTCGCGCTCGGGCAGGCTTTGAAGGGTGTCGGGATCAATGAACACCAGCCGTGGCTGGTGAAAGGCGCCGATCAGATTTTTGCCGCCGGGATGATTCACGCCGGTCTTGCCGCCGATTGAGGCATCCACCATCGCCAGAAGGGTGGTGGGTACTTGCACCACCGCGATCCCCCGCAGCCAGGTGGCAGCGGCAAACCCAGCCATGTCGCCCACCACGCCACCACCGAGCGCCACGATCAGCGAGCTGCGCTCCAGCTTGTGCGCGAAGGCGGCGTCGTGAATCTGGGCCACGGTGGCGGGGGTTTTCTGGTCTTCCCCCGCCTCGATCACCAGCAGGCTGGCTTTGAAGCCGGCCGCTTCAAGGCTGGCCAAAACCCTGGCGCCATAGTGCTGATCCACCACCGGGTTGGTCACCACCAGCACCTTGGTGCCGTTCTTGATGCCTTGGTTTTGGATCTGCTCCCCAAGGCTCTGCAGAGCACCTTGGCCGATCACCACCGGATAGGGATTGGCGGAAAGCGCCACCTCGATGGTGCGGATCGCGGCGGCTGTGGCGCCCATGGAACAACGCTGCTGTCGGCTGAGGTTATCGGTCGTTGGCGTTTGCGGTTGCGTTGGGGTTGGCGTGCCGCTTCGGCCTTGGTGTCCAAGGTATGCGCGTGTGTGTCCACCGATGTCCACCGATGGATATCCATGGATATCCGCTTCCGGACACGCGCTTCTCAGGCGTGTATCCCGGCCCCGTGGGCAGCCAGCACCTCCAGCAGCGCCTCGCCGTAGCGCTCGAGCTTGGCGCTGCCGATGCCGCTCACGCCAGCCAGAGCTGCCAGGGAGTGGGGCCGAACACCTGCGAGCTCCACCAGGGTGCGGTCGTGAAACACCACGTAGGGCGGTACGCCCTGAAGGCGGGCCTGCTCACGCCGCCACGCCTTCAGGGCGCGGAGCAGCGGATCCTCGTCGTTGACGACGGCTGATTCCCCGGCGCTGGCCGCAACACCGCGTCGCCGTTGCTCTTTGGCGGGTGGAGGCAGCACCAGGGCCAGCTGCTGCTCGCCCCTGAGCAAGGGCTGCACCAGCTCAGGCGCTCCGAAACACAGCCCCCCCTTCGCCTCCGCCGGTGAGACCAGCGCCCCAAGACTGACCAGTTGGCGCAGCAGCGCCCGCCACTGGCTGCGATCGAGCTCCTTGCCGATCCCATACACGCCCAGCTGGTCATGGCCAAGGCTGCGGATCTTCTCGGTGTTGCCTCCAAGCAGTACATCCACCACATGGGCGGCACCGAAGCGTTGGCCCGTGCGGTAGACCGCTGAGAGGGCTTTCTGCGCGGCCACGCGACAGTCGCTGCGCTGTTGCGGTTCGAGGCAGCCATCGCAGTTGTTGCAGGGCTCGGCCAGCGCTTCACCGAAATGGTGCATTAGCACCTGGCGCCGGCAGCCACTGGCTTCGCTAAAGGCGATCAGGGCTTCAAGCTTGCCGTGCTCGATGCGCTTCTGCTCCTCACTGGCGCCGGAGTCGTCAATGAAGCGGCGCAGCTGCGGGATGTCGGCGGCGCCATGGGCCATCCAGGCCACGGCCGGCAGGCCATCACGGCCGGCACGGCCTGTTTCCTGGTAATAAGCCTCCAGGCTTTTGGGCAGATCCACGTGGGCCACAAAGCGCACGTCGGGTTTATCGATCCCCATGCCGAAAGCGATCGTGGCCACAACCACCACGCCGCTGCCCAGGCGGAAGCGCTGCAGCGCCTGGCGGCGCGCTTCAGCCTCCATGCCTGCGTGATACCCGATCGCATCGAAACCCGCCGCCTGCAATTCGGCCGCTACGCGTTCCACCCGGCTGCGGGAGCGGGCATACACGATCCCTGATTCAGCGCGGTGCTCTTCCAAGAACTGCAGCAGCTGGCCATTGCCACTTTGTTTATGGCGCAGCAGATACCGGATGTTGGGCCGATCAAAACTGGCGACAAACACCTCACCCTCCAGCAGCTGCAGCCGTTCGCGGATGTCGGCTTGGGTGCGCGGGTCGGCGGTGGCGGTGAGAGCCAGCCGCGGCACTTGCGCAAACCGTCTGGCCAGCACATCGAGCTGCCGGTATTCAGGGCGGAAATCGTGGCCCCACTGCGACACGCAATGGGCTTCATCAATGGCGAACAGTGCCAGCGGGCTGCTGCTGAGCCGCTCCAGCAGATCGCCGTTGAGCAACCGCTCGGGTGACACGTAGAGCAGATCAAGTTGACCAGCGTTGAGGTGCCGCCACACCTTCTGGCTTTCGTCGGGGTCGAGGCCGGAGTGCAGCGCTGCCGCTGCGATGCCGAGTTGTTGGAGGGCCTCCACCTGGTCCTGCATCAGGGCGATCAGCGGCGAGATCACCACCGCAAGCCCCGGCCGGCACAGCGCCGGCACCTGATAGCAGAGCGATTTGCCGCCGCCCGTCGGCATCAGCACCAGCCCGGAGCCGCCGGCGATCACATGACGCACGATCGCTTCCTGGGGGCCGCGGAAGCTGGGGTACCCGAACACCCGTTGCAGCACCTCCAGCGGGTCGCCGTTCGCGCTGCTCAGCGCGGCTGGGCTGCTCAACATCGCGCCTCTGGCAGGTCGACATGGATCTCCCACAATGGCGCGATCAGGGCTGGCTGCATGTCTGATCCTTCCCCCCGCACCGGGGCTGTATCCGCAACCGCCTGGGGTTTCCTGGCGCCGGGGCTGGCGTTGATCAGCCTGTCGGTGCTGATCCCTGCCGCCATGGCCCTGGTGATGAGTTTCACCCAGAGCGGTTTGGATGTAAGCGAGCCGCTGCGCTTCGTGGGGCTGGCCAATATCCGTCGCCTGCTGAGCGACCCGATGTTCTTCAAGGTGCTCGGCACCACGCTGCTCTACCTGGTCGGGGTGGTGCCGCCCGTGGTGCTTGGTGCGCTGGCGCTGGCGGTTTTGGTGAATCGCCAGCTACCGGGGATCCACTGGTTCCGGGCCGCGTTCTACACCCCTGTGCTCGTGTCGATCGTTGTGGCGGCGATCGCCTTCCGCTGGCTCTACGCCGAGACAGGCCTGATTAATGGGTGGCTCAGCGCCTTATTCCCCGAGGGTTTCCAACCCATTGGCTTTCTCACTAACCCTTTACTGGCCTTACCTTCAGTGATGGTGGTGACCCTGTGGAAGGGCCTTGGCTACTACATGGTGATTTTTCTGGCGGGCCTGCAGGGCATCAGCGCCGATCTCTACGAGGCCGCTGAGCTCGATGGGAGCGAGGGTTGGCGCAAGCACCTCGACATCACCCTGCCGTTGTTGCGCCCCTACGTGACCCTGGTGGCCGTGATTTCGGCCATCGCCGCCACCAAGGTGTTTGAAGAGGTGTATCTGATGACCCAGGGCGGCCCTGCTGATGCCACCAAAACCCTGGTGTATTACGTGTACGACCAGGCTTTTGCCGAATTGGAGATCAGCTACGCCTGCACGGTGGGCCTGGCGCTGTTCGTGATCGTGCTCCTGCTCAGTTTGGTGCGCTTCGCCTTCGCTGGCGATAAAAGTTTCAGCTAAACGCTGCAGCCACACCTCCAGGCCAGCGGATGCGACATTGATCCATTGACCACGCGCATTGATGGGCCCAGCCACCTCGATCGGAATCGTGGGTGGCGGCCAGCTGGCCTGGATGCTGGCGGAGGCCGCCCGCCGCCGCGGCGTTGAGCTGCACGTCCAGACCCCAGGCGCTCAGGATCCGGCCGTTGCCCTGGCCACCAGCGTCGTGCAGGCCGAGGTGCGTGATGTGATGGCCACCCGTGAATTGGCGACACGCTGCAGCGCTATCAGCTTTGAAAACGAGTGGGTGGATCTGGAGGGCCTGAAGGCCCTGGCGGTCGATGGTGTGCCGTTTGTACCCGATCTCGAGGCGCTGCGGCCGCTGGTATGCAAGCGCAGCCAGCGCGAGTTACTGAACCGTTTCAACCTGCCCTCCCCGGCCTGGTTTCCGCTCGATCGAGTGCAAGAGGTTCCCGAGGGAGCCGCGGCTGGCGAGGATTCCCCAGCTGCCTCAGCTCCAACGGCGGCCGAGGCTCACCCTCAGCTGCCCCAGGGGTTTGCCTATCCGTTGATGGCCAAGGCGGCCAGCGGTGGTTACGACGGCAAGGGCACTGCTGTACTCCGCAGTGACGCCGATCTAGATGCCTTGCTGGAGCGGGTGGAAGCCACCAACTGGATCGTTGAGGAGTTCGTGGCCTTTGATCTGGAGCTTGCGGTGGTGGCGGCCCGTGATCAGATGGGAGACGTGGTGTGTCTGCCTGTGGTGCAGACCCACCAGCACCAGCAGGTGTGCGATTGGGTGCTGGCGCCCTATGAGGCCAGCCACGCCCTGCAGCAGGCCGTGCGCAACATGGCTGCTTCGCTGCTCACCGCGCTCAATTACGTGGGGGTGCTCTCGATTGAGCTGTTCTACGGGCCCCGCGGCCTGATGATCAACGAGCTGGCGCCGCGTACCCACAACTCCGGCCACTATTCGATCGAGGCTTGTGATCTGAGCCAGTTCGACCTGCAGCTTCTGGCTGTCTCGGGCCAGAAGCTGAGTGAACCTGCCTTGCAGGCCGCCGGCGCCCTGATGGTGAATCTGCTGGGGTTTGAGCAGCGCAGCGCCGAGGATCCAGGGGCTGCGTATGAGGCTCAGCGGCAGGCGCTCGCGGCCCTGCCTGATGCCCACCTGCACTGGTATGGCAAGGCCGGGGCATCGGTGGGCCGCAAGCTGGGACATGTCACCCTGCTTCTGCAGCAGCAGGACCCCGCGGCGCGTCGCCAGGAAGCGAAGCAGCGGCTCGCGCAGGTGCGGCAGATCTGGCCTCTGCCACCTGGCTCAGAGACGGGGCAGTCGTCCTAGGATCCCATCGAACTGCTGTGTTGGTGACTGCCTTCTACAGTTTTCTGATCTGACTCCCTTTTCGACTTGGGGCGTCTGTCGCGACAGTGCCGTAGACCGGCCTCGTAGCCGGAAACGAATCTTCGCTTTGACTCCCCTTCTGGTTTATCCAGGTCGGAATCTGGGGCAGAACGGCACAGCGGTTCACCCTTTTCTTGCTGAACGGCTGAGGGCCCGGTCGATCCGATCTTCGAGGGCGTCGGCGTTCAGACCGGTCACCACGAACACCTCCTGGGCGCTCGTGCCACGGCGGGCCACCAACTTCCAGCCCCCCGTGATCGGCGTTGACACTCTCAGGCGCAGCTCCGGTGATCGCCCTTTCACCCTTGCGATCACCGCTGGCGTGATGGTGTCGATGGAGGGATCCTGCACCAGCCGCTTCAACAGTGGGATCAGCCCCTCCAGGTAGGTGCTGTGGGTGATCACCAGCCGGCCCATCGCTTCCGCATGTGGTCGTCAACCCTAGGGATTCCTGCTAGACCATGAGCCGCTTTATCGTTGCGATGGCAGCCCGGGCCAACCCCGAGATGCGGGAGCTGTTGCGGCGAGAACTGCTGCGGGAGCTGGGTTCTTCGTCCCAGCTGATCAGCTGCGAGCAGCCCGACAAGGACCATCTGCGCGGCCTTGCCGTCTGCTCTGGGCGGGTGCTCAGTTATGTGCTGGATGCCCAGTCGCAGCGGCTACGCACACGACCCTTGTTTGATCTGCTCCTGCGCAGTCGCCGCTGATCAGCAGCGCTCCAGTGGGGCCATGGTGAGGCCTTCGGCTCCCAGCTGCTGGTGATAGAGCTCGGCCTGTTCCAGCGGTCCGCTCCACACCACTGCCGATCCCTGGCCATCGATCTGGTGAGCCAGTTCCCAGGCGCGATCGGCACTCATGCCTGGGATGTAGCGCACCAGCACCTCCACCACGTGCTGAAAGGTGTTGTGGTCGTCATCCAACACGATCACGCGGCCATTCGGGTACGGGGCCTCTACCCGCTGCCGCTCCTGAACCGCCTGTTGTGCCATCCGATCACAAGCCGCTTGGGAGCATCAGTCTGGCTCCCGGCCCTGGCTAAGCTGCACTCACCTTTGCAACCGCACCATGCTGGTCACCGTGGGTTGGGCCGCCCTTTGCGCCGTCTTCACCTTCTCGATCGCCATGGTGGTGTGGGGCCGTAACGGCGACGGTTCCATCAACTTCTGAATGTGAGCGACGTTGTTGTTGCTGGCCTCACGCTCAACAACGTGCTGGCCATCCTGGCGGCTTCCCTGCTGATGTTTGTGAGTGGAGGGGTGATCTACCTCTCCACGGTTGAGTGGCGTGATCGCCGCCGTCGTCAGCAGCCTGTGGCAGCTGTTCCCAAGGTTCGTACAAAAGCCAAGGCCCTGCGGTGATTGCGATACAGGAGTCGTTTGACCCCTGGGCCTGGCGCACCTCAGAAGCGGTGTTGGCCCCTCAATCGCCCGCAGCGCCGGATCACTCCTGCTTCCCGCCCTCATGGAACGACGAGCTGCAACAGCAGCTCTCGGACCATCTGGAAATTGCCCCCACCAGCGCTGCATCGCTGGATTCTGCGGTTTGGCTTTTGGCTCAGCCGCCAACCCAGTTGCTGCGGCAGCAAGCTGATCGTCTTCGTCAGGCCTTGGTGGGCGACACGGTCACCTACGTGGTGAACCGCAATCTCAATTTCACCAACCATTGCCTTCAGCACTGCAGCTTCTGTGCCTTTCGCCGTGATCCAGGCGCTGAAGGAGCCTATTGGCACAGCTTCGACACCCTGCAGGAGCGCGCCGCTGAAGCTGCCAGGCTTGGTGCCACGGAGCTGTGCATTCAAGGGGGGCTCAACCCGGAAGCACGGCTGCAGGGATCAGCGCTGCGCTACTACCAGGCACTGCTTGAAGCCCTGAAGCAGGCAGCCCCGGGGATGCATCTTCATGCCTTCTCCCCCCAGGAACTGCTGTTCATCGCGCAGCAGGATCGGGTGCCGCTGCAGGCAGTGATTGATGGGGTGCTGGCATCTGGCCTTGGCTCGATTCCTGGCACGGCGGCAGAAGTGCTCGATGAAGCGGTTCGCGCACGGCTCTGCCCTGAAAAGCTCTCTGCCCGTGAGTGGTGCGCTGTGGTGCTTCAGGTGCACCGCAGCGGTCTGCGCAGTACAGCCACCTTGATGGCAGGCCATCTGGAAACCAGCCGCCAACGTGCTGGGCATCTGCTCACGCTGGTGGCTCTGCAGCAGGTTGCCTGGCAGCATTCGCAGGCTGGGTTCAGCGAGTTCGTGTTGCTCCCCTTCATTGGTGCGCAGGCTCCCGCGGCCCTGCGGAAGCGCGTGGGCCGCGATCAGCCCGATTTGCCAGCCATGCTGGCCCTCACGGCTCAGGCGAGGCTGCTGTTGGGTCGCTGGATCGTCAATCACCAGCCCAGCTGGGTGAAGCTCACCCTGGCCGGAGCTACCGAGGCGTTGCGCTGGGGTTGCAACGACCTCGGCGGCACCCTGATGGAAGAGAGCATCACCAGTGCAGCCGGCGCCTTGGGCGGTACCGCGCAGTCGGTGGAGGCGCTGCGCGCGGCTGCCAGATCCCTGCAGCGTCCCGTGCGGGAGCGCACAACTCTCTACGGGCTCGTACCAACGTGCGTCTGAAGGATCTGTCTCTGCGGGTGACGGCCCTCACCAGTGCGGTGCTGCTGGTGATTCCCGCAGCACTGGTGCTTATGGTGCCGCGCCGGTTGGCGAGTGGTCTGGATCGCTTGATGCCTGATGCAGCCCTGTTGCAGAGTTTCGCGGCACGGCCAGCCCAGCCACCCCCAGCTCTGTGGCAGCAACGCTTGGGCCCCGCTGATGCTCAACGCCACTGGAGGGCGCAGCGGCGGTTGTGGTGGCAGTTCTGGGGTCCCCACAGTGATGCCGGTGCCTACCTGGTGTTTTCGGCCTGGCCAGCTGAACCGTTGCCTGCCGATGGATTGCGGGTGGATGATCTGATCGTGGTGGCCCCGAGCCCCCTGGCGCGGCAGCTGCTCCAGGAGCAACTCAAGCTCCGGCGACGCCCGCCAAGGGGGCTTGATCTGCGCTGCAGCCAGGCGCTCCTGCAACAGGAGGCTGTGCATTGGAACCCTGCGGCCCTCGCTCAGATGTTGGGCCCTCTCGCTCCCCTGGCGATGACGCTCCAGCAGGGTTGCCTCAGCCTGCGCAGTGAGAGTGCTTCGTTGCTCTGGCAAGGCGAAGCCGAGGCGAGCCCCGATGCCCACGGCGCCGCTCCTGATCAGCTCAGCGTGCCTTCGTTGCCGCTCATTCCATCAGCGGCCCAACCATTGGAGCTGCGGGGCAAAAGGCTCGATTTGTTACTGCGGGGCCTGCTCAGCACAACCCTGTTGCGCACGGCCCTGGCCGAGCGCTACGGCTTGGGTGCCGAGCAACTGAGGCGGCTGCAGGGTGCTCCCTTCAGCTTGCGGCTTCAGGCTCAGCCCAAGGGGGCCTACCGCGCTGGCCTTCAGTTGTTGGTACGTCTACCCGGCGAGCGCCAGCTCTGGGACCGCTGGCTGCTTGACCTCAGCACCGCCCTGGAGCAGCAGGGGCTGATCCGCCTGCAGCCGCAGCCTGGGTTCAGCCTCTGGAACCGTGAGGATGGCGCGGTGGTGGGAGGTTGGCGCTGGCTCGCACCTGATCAGCTGCTTCTGTTCCTGGGTCCCAATCCCGTTCAAGCTCCCAGCCTCCAGGCACCTGCCGAGGGCGATTGGCAACTGGTGGTGCAGCCCAAGGAGCTTGAAGCGCTGCAACTGTTGCCGCCCGGTTTGCCTGTGGTGGTGAAGCGCGCCTCGCAGCTGGTGCTGTTGGGCCGCGGTGCTGGCTCCACAGCCCTGGCCGGACGCCTCGAACTCAGGTAGCGCTGCCCTCGGCAGCACGCTCACGGCGACGACGCTCGGCGGCCACGGTTTCCTCCATCAGTTCCACGGCCTGGCTCATCTTCTCCATGTTGCCGGCGTAGAGGCTCAGATCTTTGTCTACGCGGTCTTTGATCAGACCCATGGCTTCGCCAATGTCATGGGCTGCGCTGCGAAGGGCCTGGGGGTCAAGAGCATCAGCGCCTTGAGCACTTTGGAGCAGGCTGAGCAGCCCCACCGCCACCAGGCGTGAGTAGTGGAAATCGTCTCGCTGCACGCTGCGCAGCAGGGAGGCGATCAATTCTGGTGCGCCTTCACCCTGGTTGGAGAGCCAGCCCTTCACCTCGTTGAGGCTGTGGTGCCCCACCTGTTCGCGGGCCTGTTGGGCTAGGGAGCGCAGCGCAGAACCGTCGAAGCCATTGGCGCTGCACAGAGCCTGAAACAGAGGCTCGCGTTGGTTCTCCGGCCGGTAGCCATTGGAGAAGCTGTCGAACACCTGGGTGAGGCCCACGGCAAACAGACCATCGGTTTGAAACCCCTTCTGATGGCTGAGCAGGTGAAGCTCCACCAGCAGCTCATCCACCAGGCGCCGGTAGAGCGGCGCAATCACGTTGGGAAAGGCGCGATGGAAGGCACGCTTGCTGTCTGCAACGGTGAGGGCTGCACTCACGCTGAATCGGGCCAAGGTGCGCCGACCCTAGCCGCCCAGGCTCAGTAGGATCGGATCCAGTCGCTGCAGCAGCTCCATGATCCCGATCGTGATTGAAGAGTCGGGCCGGGGTGAGCGCGCTTTTGACATCTATTCCCGCCTGCTGCGGGAGCGCATCATTTTCCTGGGCGAGCCGGTGACGTCCGAGTCGGCCAACCGGGTGGTGGCCCAGTTGCTCTTCCTGGAGGCGGAGGATCCGGAGAAGGACATTTTCCTCTACATCAAT
>NZ_JBIPMN010000175.1:0-5325 GCF_044369115.1 Vulcanococcus sp.
TGGTGCACACCGGGGTGTAGTCGGCGGGGTGGGAGAAGAGAACAACCCAGCTGTCGCCAGCGAAGTCGTAGAGGTTGATCGGACCCAGCTGGGAGTTCTGGGTGAAATCGGGGACGGTGTCGCCCAGTTGGAGCGCCATGGGGCTGGGTTGATTTGAGGTCCAGATGCTGCCATAGCCAGGGTGTGAACTGACGTCAACCCAGGCGTCAACCCAGTGGCGGCTGGTCGCTGAACAACCACTCCCGCAACCCCTCCAGGCCCAGGCTCGCTGTGGCCGAGACAAACAGCACCTGGGGATCGAGCTTGCGTGCCTGCTCCAGGGATTGGGCTGTGCAGCGATCGATCTGGTTGCCGATCAGCCGGCGCGGGGTGTCGCTGCCCAGCTCATCAAGGATGGTGTGCACGGTGTTCAGTTGGTCCACCCAGCCCGGATCGGAGAGATCCACCACCAGCAACAGCTGATCGGCTTCCAGCGTTTCTTCCAGCGTGGAGCGAAAGGCCTCCACCAGCGGTGGCGGCAGGGCGCGGATGAACCCCACCGTGTCGGTGAGCAGCAGGGTTTGGGGTGGTCCGCCAGCCGGATTGGGCCGGCTGATGCGGCGGGTGGTGGGATCGAGGGTGGCGAAGAGCTTGTTCTCTGCCAGCACGGCCTCGCCAGCGGCTGGCTTGCTCAGGGCATTGAGCAGGGAGCTCTTGCCGGCGTTGGTGTAACCCACCAGGGCAAAGCGCTGCAGGCCTTGGCGGCTGCTGCGGATGCGGGCCCGGTGCTCACGCAGCTTCTGCACGTCCCGCTGCAGTTTGTCGATGCGGCGGGCGATGGCGCGCCGATCCTTTTCCAGTTGGGTTTCACCGGGGCCGCGGGTGCCGATGCCGCCGCCCTGGCGCGAGAGGCTCAGGCCGCGGCCCACGAGCCGCGGCAGCCGGTAGCGCAGCTGCGCCAGTTCCACCTGCAGCCGCCCTGCTCCACTGGCGGCCCGTTGGGCAAAGATGTCGAGAATCAGCTCGCTGCGATCGCTTACCGGTAGATCCAGCAGCTGCTCGAGGTTGCGGGCCTGGGCGGGGGTGAGCTCGCGATCGGTCACCACCAGCGATGCCCCGAGCCGCCGTGCCTCCAGGGCGGCTTCGCGCAGCTTGCCCTCGCCCCAGAGGGTTTGCGGTGAGCCCGATGCCTTGCGTTGCACCACCAGTCCCACCGGCAGCGAGCCGGCACTGCGCACCAGCCCTTCAAGCTCCGCGATCTCCCGCCGCGCCGTTTCGGGGTCGGAGGGGCTGAGCACCAGCAGCAGCACCTGCTCGAGGCCGCTGGGCTTGATTGCCGCTTGCGGAGGCGCTTGCCGCTCCGGTGGGATCCACTGGCAGAGCGCACTGAGATCAGTTTCGTGCTGCTGCTGCCAGGGATGGCTGGGGTCGCCGCCGGGCAGGTAAGCCGCAGCTGACCAGTAGCCGCCGGCGCCAGGTTGTTGCCCGTAGCGCAGCCAGAGCTGGGGATCGAGATCCAGGCCCACCACCGCTTCACTGCCGTGGGGGTCGAGCTGCTTGGCCCGGCCCACGCAGGTGATCAGGCGCAGGTCACTGCCCTGGCGGCGCGGCCCGCCCGGGAGGCGCTCCAGCAGCCGGCCTGACTGCTCCAGCGGCCCCACCCACAGCAGGCGGCAGAGGCCGCGGCCATCGATCACCAGGCTCAACGGCAGCTCCAGCTCCGTGCTCTCGGCCGCCAGCCGCTGCAGGGTGAGCAGATCGGCTCCGTAGGCCTCTGGGTGGCGCCGGTGGCTGAGGCGCTCCAGGCGCCGGCTCTGGGCAGGACGCAGGCCGGCGGTGCGGCCCAGCAGGGCGGTTTGCTTCAACGGTTGCGTCCACCTGGGATGCTGGCGGGCCGCCTGCGCTCAATCAGTACACAGTGCAGGCCGGCCGCGCGGGCACCGGCTTCATCCTCGGGGCTATCGCCGATGTGCCAGGCCGCCGCCGCCGACAGTTGCAGGAGCTCCAAGGCCCGCTGGAAGGGGCGCGGATCGGGCTTTGCCGCTCCCACCGCCGATGACACCACCACCGCATCCAGCCATGGCGCCAGCTCCAGCTGCTCCAGCAGGCAGTGCAGCCGTTGATCGAAGTTGCTCACCACCGCCAGCTTCAGGCCTGCGGCGCTCCAGCGCTGCAGGTGATCCGCCACGTCGGGATACACCTGCCAGGGTTCGGCAGTGGCGTAGTGGGTAAACAGTGCGGGGCCCAGACCCTCGGGCAGGGGGCCTTCATGGCCGCAGGCTTGTAGGCAGCCGGCGATCAGCTCCACCCACCAGGCCTGCTCGGCCCTCAGCAGGGCTGCGCCCTCCAGGCCGGGGAAGGCCAGCGGCGGAGCTGCTTTGAACAGCTGCGGAAAGACGGCATTGATCGCTTCAGCCTCCACGCTCAGCCCGTATTCGGCGGCGAAGGCGGAGTAGGTGCTGCCCACGGAGCGCCGCAGGCCGATCAGGGTGCCCATCGCATCGAGCAGCAAGCCCTCGGGTCGGCGCGCGTCGGTCATCGATGGAGTGGTGGTGCGTCGCAGTGTCAGGGCGTCAGAACCAATCGGCCAACCAGCCGCCGGCCACGCGCAGCTGATGCTGCAGCCCTGGCATCCGGGCCAGGTAGGCCAGGCGCCGCAGTTGGAATGCCGCGGGGCCGGCCAGGGTGATCCCCATGCCCGTGAGGGTGGCCTGGCCGATGCCCAAGCCCAGCATTTCCCCCAGATCCTTCCAGATGAAGGGTTGCAGCTCCTCGCCGCGCCGCTCGCGCAGCACGTTGGCCGCAATGCAGCTGGCCTGTTGGTAGGCCACCTGAGCGGTGGCGGGATGGGCTTCCCCGCTGGTGTCGAAGCAGAGGGCGGCGTCGCCCATCGCAAACAGGTGGTCGGCGCCGATCACCCGCAGATCGCTATGGCACGGCAGCCTGCCGCGGCGATCGAGCTCCAGCGCTGGCGTGAGGCTGGGAACGCTGCCCACGACCCCACCGGTCCAGATCACCCCATCGCAGCTCAGTGTTTCGCTGGTGCTGTCCCGCTGGAGGTTGAGCGTTGTGGCGCTCACTTCCGTCACCCGTGTGCCTGTGCGCAGGCGGATATCGCGCTGCAACAGCGCTTGCCGGGCTTGATCTCGATTGAAAGAGCGTGCTCCCGGCAGCAGTTCCTCGCCCTGTTCGATCAGTTCCACCACCGCTGCGCCTTGCAGCAGGTCGGCCAGCTTGCAGGCCAGCTCTACGCCACTGGCACCGGCTCCCACAATCGCCAGGCGCTGCAGGGGGCGTTGCTCTTGCTTGAGCCGCTGCACCAGATGCTGCAGGCGATCCACATCCGCCAGGCTGCGGAACCCGAGGCAGTGTTCCTCGACGCCGGGGATGCCGTGGCTGGTGGGCATACCGCCGGTGGCAATCACCAGTTCGCCGTAGTGCAGCTGCCGCCCGGATTCTGTGGTGAGCTGTTGGGTGGTGGTGTCGATCTGGCTCACGCGCTCCTGCAGCCACACCACACCTTTGCCGGCCAGCAGTTCGCTGTAGCGCGGTGCGATTTCCCAGCGCCGTAGTTCCTGGCTGAGCAGCTCGTAGAGCAGGGGCAGAAACAGGAACCGCTCCTGCGGTTCGATCAGCAGCACCGGTATGTCAGGGGCTGCAGCCGCCAGCTGCAGGGCGGCGCTCAGTCCGCCGAAGCCGCCTCCGACCACCACAACAGATTGCTGTTCGGCCTCGGCTGGCGGCACTGGTTCCGATCGGGCGGATGGTGTTGCGCGAACCCTAACCAGCAGCTGCGGGCACGGAAGCGCTTTCCCCTGGCATTGGAGGATGGTCTGATGACGAGCACACCGGCCACCACCTCAACCGCGCTGGATGAGCAGCAGTGCTGCCTGGCACTGGATTCCCTTGATGCGCTGGGGCGGATGCGCTGGGGCCTGGACCAGTTTGGTGATGGTTTTGCCCTCACCACCAGCTTCGGCATCCAAGCGGCGGTTTCGCTGCATCTGATCAGCCAGCTGGATCGCTCCGTGCCCGTGATCTGGGTGGATACCGGCTATCTCCCCCCCGAGACGTACCGCTACGCCGAAACACTGATCGAGCTGCTGGGGCTTCAGGTGCACGTAGCCCAGGCTGAGATCAGTCCTGCGCGGATGGAGGCCTTGCATGGCCGCCTCTGGGAGACAGGCCGCGTGGAAGACATGGAGACCTACCACCGCATCCGCAAGGTGGAGCCCCTGGATCGCGCCCTGGAGGCAATGGCGGTGCGCTGCTGGGCCAGCGGTGTGCGTGGCCGGCAGACCGATCACCGCAGCACCATGCAACCGCTTGCGCAGGTGCGCGGCCGCTGGGCCCTGCGCCCACTGCTCGCCTGGACGAACAAAGACGTTTTTTATTACATGCAGGAGCACGGGCTGCCGCAGCACCCGTTGTTTGAGCAGGGTTACTCCACGGTGGGCGACTGGCATTCCAGTGGCCCAGATGATGGGGGGATCAGCGGCCGGGCCACCCGTTTCGGGGGCCTCAAGCAGGAATGCGGCATTCACCTGCCGGGGATGGCCGGCGAGGGCATCTGAGTGGCGCGGCTGTTGTTGATTGGCAACAGCCGCTGGCATTGGGCCGAGCCCTCCGCAACGGCTGGTGGGCTGCGTTGCTGGCATACCCCGCCGGCTGATGCACTCGACGGGGATGACCTCCAGGCCTGGGCTGCGGTGGGTTCATTGCCTCGCTATTCCCCCTCGTTGGCGGGGAAACGGCTGGAGTTAGGAGATGTGCCCCTCAAGGGGGCACCGCCCTGGCTGGGTATCGATCGCGCTTTGGTGGGCTGGTGGGCCTGGCAGCAACAACAGAAGTCGGTCTTGGTGGCAGATGCCGGCACAGCCTTGAGCCTCACGCGGGTGAGCGCTGAGGGTTGTTTCGAGGGCGGCTTGATCAGCGCTGGTGTGGCCTTGCAGCTCAAGGCTCTGTCCGGCTCCACGGCACGGTTGCCCGATCTGGACGACTTCTGCTTCAAGGCCGGTCAGCCCGCGCCAACCTGGCCTCACAGCACCGATGCAGCCATGGGGGAGGGCTGCCGGCGTGCCGTGGCGGCCGGGATTGCGCTGGCCGCGGCAGAGGCTGCGGGCAGCTGCCTTTGGCTCACTGGAGGAGATGCCGCATTGGTGTTGCCTCTGCTGACGGCGCAGCAGCTTGAGCCCGTGCATGCACCGGATCTGGCCCTCGAGGCCATGGCGGCGTTGGCGGTGGTGGGTTGGCACCGCTGAGATCAGGTCAGGCCCAGGTCCCTCAGGATGTCGTCGGCCATGGTTTCAGCCTTCACCTTGGTGTAGGCCTTCTCAATCTTGCCGC
>NZ_JBIPMN010000257.1:0-2504 GCF_044369115.1 Vulcanococcus sp.
CGTGTGGCGCATCATGCCCATGTATTCGCGACCCATGAACTTCTTGAGGCCGTAGCTGCCGAAGCTCTCGGCCACCGGGCAGGGTTCGGCGTCGGTGAGCAGGGTGAAGGGCAGCTCGTATTTGCTGATGAACTTGCTGTGGCTGGTCGCGCCGTCTTTGCTGATGCCGAGCACGGCGATCTTGTGTTGTTCAAACGCCGACCACTGATCCCGGAAGTTGCAGGCCTCTTTGGTGCAGCCCGGGGTGTCGTCCTTGGGATAGAAGTAGATGACCACGCGCTGGCCTTTGAAATCGGCCAGGCTCACCAGCTCTCCGTTTTGATCGGGGAGGGTGAAGTCGGGTGCGGCATCACCAATCTGCAGAGCCATGGCGGGGCTTCAACACAATGGCGGGAGCCTAAGGGGAGCCCTGAGCGCAGCGGCGGTTCCGCGCCTGTGGCTCTTGCCGCTTACGGCGGCAGATCCCTGGTCGCTGAGTGAGGCCGAACGGGCTTGGAGCGCTGCGCTGCCGCCTGCGGTGGAGCACCGCTATCGCACCAGCCGACATCTGTTGCGCTGTCGCGTCGCCACATGTCTAGGGCTGCAGCCTGAGGCGGTGCCGCTGCATAGCCCGCCTGGTGAGGCACCTTGCCTGGCAGCAGGCTGTGGAGCCGTGAGCCTGAGCCACAGCCGTGATCAGCTGCTGCTGGCCTGGTCACCCTGGCCGATCGGGGTTGATCTGGAGTGGCAACAGCGCCGCATTGCTGCGGCGTTGTTGGCGCGCCGCTTCTTTCCGCCGCAGGAGTGGCAGCAGTTGCAGCGCCAATCCCAGGCGGAGCGTGAAGCGCTCGTGCTGGAGAGCTGGGTGCGTAAGGAAGCGGCAATCAAATGGCAACGCAGCAGCCTCGCCACCGACCTGCGCCATTGGCATTGGTGTGCTGAGCGGCAGCGTCTCGAGCATCTGCTGGAGGGCTGGCAGCCGCCCTGTGTGTGTGAGCGACGTAACGGCTGGTTGTGCGGAGTGGTGGGGCAGGCAGCCGAACAGGCGATCTGGACTTAGCGTCCGCGCGTCCAGCTTCTGAACAGTCCTCTTAAGAGGCCGCACCCATGCCGTTAGCCCTGCGCTTCAGTGTGGTGGCTCTGCTGAGCCTGTTCGGTGTGGCGGGGCTCGCCCAATGGCGTTTGCTGCCACCTCCGGCCATGCGCACCGGCGCCTCCACCGATCGCGTTTTGGCGGATCTGGCCAGCCAGGAAGCTTTGCAGGATGGCCGCGCCAGGGCGACCGAGGCGCTGGGCCAGTTCGTGGGTGGCCAGATCACCCGCTACTTCTGGGGCAGCTTTACCGGCTATCTCGATGTTCTGGGGCTCGAGACCCCGGAAGACATGGAGGCCCGCATCAGCGAAGCGCCCGAGCGGGTGCAGTTGCAGCTGGTTCCCCGGGGCGGAGAGGAGCGTTACGTGGCGCAAGTGCAGGCGGAAGACAATGTTCCGCGGGGCGTGGCCTGCAGCGGTCGCGGTGAACCGGGCAGCTTCCGCTATGAGCGCGATGCGTTGCAGTGCCCGCCCGGTTGGAGTCCGCTGGGGCTGCCCACGCGGCGTGCGGCCGACCAACGGAATTAATGCTTCAACAGTTTTTTGATAACCGATTCTTAAATCAACATGCAGAAGGTCCGTAGCGGACGCTTCCGCTCGCCATACCGGGAGAGTCATCTTCTGCTCAACCATGCGCAAGGTTCTCCTCCCCTTGGCTGGCGCTGGTGTCCTGCTTGCAGGCCTCTCGGCCCAGGCCATCCCACAAGGGCCTACCACCATCAATTCCAATCAGGCTGGTGTGCGCTACGGCGCTCCCACCTTCATCCAAGACGGTCTGCCCACCCAGACCGCCCGCGCTGTCAGCCAGGGCTTCGTTCGCTCCAACACCCTGCTGCCTCTTGGCGGCACCGAGGTGATCGACAACCCCGTGCCGAAGGATCTCAAAGATCTCTCCGGCTGGTCACGCGATGAGCTGCAGGCCGGTCTGCAGAAGGAGTACGACGTGGATGTGGTCGCTGTGGCCAACTTCCTCTACTCCGAGAAGGGCGAACAGTTCCTGTCTGAAAGCATTCAGCAGAACAACTACACCCCTTATTACAGCCAGAGCCACAGCCTCCAGGCTGTGCGCAGTGCCATCATTCTCGACTCGGCTGACGGCAAGCTGTCCAGCTACGGGATGATGTCGAACCTGCCTACCGATCAGCGCCTGCAGGGCTCGATGAAGGTGTGTGACGTGAGCGATGCCTCCAACAGCCAGCGGGCCACCTCGCTGCTGAGCTGGTACATGAACACCCCTGCATGCATTGCGGCTTACACCGCTGAAGCTCCTGCTCCAGCTCCTGCCGCTCCTGCTGTTCGGGGTCTATGGTGATTCGCTGAGGTAGCCTACGGGGCCTGAAACCTTGCCCCCATGCCATGAATGGCGTGGGGGCTTTCGTGTGAACGTCGAGTGGAAAAGAATTTGAAGTGCCGAACACCCAAAGATCACCGGG
>NZ_JBIPMN010000145.1:0-6984 GCF_044369115.1 Vulcanococcus sp.
CAGAGCAAAGGATCTGCCTTCTCTTGATGCTGAACGTTTTACTGCCCCTGCGGTGCGTGGCCTCTGGTGAGGTTTGCCGCGCGCCTGTTAGGTGTTGCGACGGGCCGTGAGCCGCTGGTGCTGGAGGCGCTGCGGTAAGCGGCATCCCACCCGCTGCTGGAGTTCGTGCTCCAGCAGCCTTAACCCGTCCTGTGGCAGCACAGTGCTGAGGCGCTTGCGATAGGCGGCGTGAGCCCCCAACCAGCGCTCGATCAGTGCGGGGCTCAGGCTGAGCTCGAGCGACTCCTCCCAGTGCTGCCAGCTGAGCTGCCAGCCCCGTTGCTCCAGCTCTCTCTGCAGCTGGTCGCGATCAGGTGGAGCGCATAGCCAGCTTGGCTCGAGGGCCGGTAGCGAGCCAAGCTGGCTGTGCAGGGTTTTCGGTAGATCCGCGAGGGTCAGCAGCGCTGTGGCCGGGCCGAGCGCGGGTTGGCTGAACAGCAGCCGCAGCTCGGCATTCGGGGCAGCGAGACGCTCCAGCTGATTGAGGGCAGAGCGCAGTTGAGCAGCGCTCAGGGCCTTGAACGGATGCCGCGCTGCAATCCACTCGAAACTGGTGCCCGGCTCGAGGGCAATGGGCAGGTCGGCAAGGGGGCCGCAGAGCACGCGTGGCTGCTGCAGGGCATCGAGCACCCGCAGTTGCCCCTGCAACCTCTCCGCATCGGAGCCGTGCTCGGTGTGAATCACAACGCCGCCTTCTGGTGCGTGCTGCAACGGATCCAGCGCCCAGAGCAAGGAACGGGCCTCCAGGATCAGCACCCGGTCATGCCGCCGCCAGGTTGCGTTGTCCCAGAGGCGGCTGCGCAACGCATCTAGTCGTTCCCCTTCGCTGCCCAATTGGCGCTGCAGCCAGCGTTCGAGGGCTGGATCGTCGGGGCTGCTGCTGAGCACTTCACCCAGTTCAGCCTCGTGTTCCGCCGCCGCTGCGAGCTGGGCCGCCCGCCGTTGTTGCAGCTGCTGGCGCCGTTCCCCCTCCCAGCCCAGTTGGCCCGGCTGCCAGAACACCTGGCCCTGCAGCGCGGAGGGTAGATATTGCTGGGCCACCCAGTGTTCAGCGTAGGCGTGGGGGTAGCGGTAGCCCACTCCATCGCCGAAGGCCTTGCCATCACGGTTGGCATCGCGCAGGTGGGCCGGCACGCTCTGGCGGCTGCTCGCCTTCACGCTCTTGAGGGCATCGAAGAACCCGAGCAGGCTGTTGCTCTTGTCCGTGCTGGCCAGATAGAGAGCCGCTTGCGCTAACGGATAGAGGCCTTCCGGTAGGCCCACACGCTCAAAGGCCGCCGCGCAGGCTTCCACCACCACCATCGCCTGGGGGTCTGCCAGGCCGATATCTTCCCCGGCGGAGATCAGCATGCGCCGGAAGATGAAGCGTGGGTTTTCGCCCGCCTCCACCATGCGGGCCAGCCAGAACAGCGCTGCATCGGGATCGCTGCCCCGCAGCGATTTGATGAAGGCGCTGATCGTGTCGAAGTGGGCGTCGCCTTGCTTGTCGTAAAGCACAGCCCGTTGCTGGATCGATTCTTCGGCGATCGCCAGATCGATGGCGATCGCCCCGTTGTCATCGGGCTCGCTTGTCTCCACGGCCAGCTCGAGGGCATTCAGCAGGCTGCGGGCATCGCCGCCGGCCACATCCACTAAGTGCTCGGCTGCTTCAGCACTGATCCGCACCGAGCGGTTGCCGTAGCCATGCTCTGGATCCTGCAGGGCGCGTTGAAGGAGTTGATGCAGGTGGCGCGGTTGCAGCGGCTGTAGGCGGAAGAGGCGTGAGCGGCTCACCAGTGCCTTGTTCACTTCAAAGAAGGGGTTTTCGGTGGTGGCGCCGATCAAGGTCACCGTGCCGTTTTCCACCCAGGGCAGCAGCGCGTCTTGCTGGACGCTGTTGAAGCGGTGCACCTCATCAATAAAGAGCAGGCTGCGCAGGCCGTGCTGCTCCAGCCGGCGCCGCGCCTCATCCACCTCGGCCCGTAGATCTTTCACGCCGGCCAGCACGGCATTAAGACTGCTGAAGTGGGCGCGTGTGCTCGCGGCAATGATCCGGGCCAGGGTGGTTTTACCAACGCCGGGTGGCCCATAGAGGATCAGGTTGCCCACGCGATCAGCCGCGATCGCCCGCCGCAACAGCCGACCTGGGCCAAGGATCTCCTCCTGGCCCTGAAACTCGTCGATGCTGCGGGGCCGCATCCGATCGGCCAGAGGGGCCAGGCTCTGGCGCAGCTGCTCGCCGCGGTGGCTGAACAGGTCGCTCACGCCGCTCGTAATCCAGCACGCATCATCGGATGAAACATCGCAGCGGATCCGTTAATTTGCGCTCTGCTGTCGATGACCCGTGCGGCGCTACCTGGCCCCACTGCCTCTGATTGCCCTGCTGGTGGGCTGTGGAGCCAAACCACCGACCCGTCCGCCTCTGGTGGTGCAGGTGGAGAGCATCGGCGAAGCCGACTTCAATCCTTCGATCGATGTGATCAGCGTTCTCAGCTCCACCACGGATGTGGCGCTGAGGCCCGAAACCGATGGCCGTGTGGTGAACATTCTGGTAAGCCAGGGGCAGCAGGTGAAGGCTGGGCAGCCAATCTTGGTGCTCGACAACGTGCAGCAGACGGCTCAACTGAACGCCTCTGAAGCGGAAGCGCGAAAGGATCGGCTCAATGCCGAGCGTTACATCTTCCTCAACGCGCAGGGTGCTGTTTCAACCAAGCAACGCGATCAATACGTCACCCAGGCGATTCAGTCTCGCGATAAGGCTAAGGCTGATGCGGCCACGTTGGGTTACAAATACGTCACGGCACCGATCAGTGGTGAAATCGGTGATCTCGATACGGTGAAGATCGGCGATTACGTGCGTCAGGGTCAGGCGATTACGGGAATTGTTGATAATTCCAATCTTTGGACGCTCATGGATGTTCCTGCAACCCAGGCGTTGCAGGTGAAGATGGGGCAGCCCGTCAAGCTGCAAACCCAAACCAACCCGCCGTTGACAGCCAGCGGCAAGGTGGTGTTCATCTCTCCTTACTTCGGAGTCAGCGGTACGTCGTCTTCCCCCAATACAGTGCTGGTCAAAGCGGCTTTCCCCAATGCATCTGGGGAATTGAAGACCGGCCAGTATGTGAAGAACCGGATCATCACCGGCAGCACGCGTCAGCTGTCTGTTCCTGTAAGCGCTGTCCTGATGCAGGCGCAGCAGCCCTTTGTCTACAAGGTCGTCACCCTGGCTCAGGTGCTTCCCAAAATCAAGGCATCCACCACGCTTCCCGACGCCGAAAAGAAAAAGTTGGAAGCGCTCCCGCCCGTCACTCCGATCGTGGTGCAGACCCCCGTGCAACTTGGGAAGCTTCAGGGTGACCGCTATCCGTTGATCTCCGGTCTCCAGAGGGGTGAGCGCGTTGTGGTGAGTAATACTGCACTGCTGCGCACAGGTTTGCCCGTGAAGATTGGTCCTGCGGCTGCTAACTGAGGATTGATCAGATATGTCACTTTCCGATAATTTCATCAAGCGTCCGGTCCTTACGACCGTTTGCAGCATTTTGATTGTGTTGGTTGGCTTGATCGCCATCCCAACCCTGCCGATTGAAAACCTCCCCAATATCGCTCCGCCTCAGGTGCAGGTCACGGCAACCTACGCCGGAGCCAATTCTCTGGTCACCGAGCAGGCTGTTACCAATGTGCTCGAGCAGCAGATCAATGGTGTGCCTGGTGCTGCTTACATTTCATCGCTGAGTACCAACACGGGCTCCAGCACTGTCAACGTCTTTTTCGACGAAAGCACCGACATCAATATTGATCAGGTAAACGTGCAGAACCGCGTTTCCCTGGCGATGCCGCAGCTGCCATCGCAGGTGAGCAGCACGGGTGTGTCGGTGTTGCAAACAACCCCATCCATTCTCCTCGCTTATCAGGTGGGTTCGACTGATGGGCAGTTCGACCGCTCCTACATCAACGGACTGATCTACGAACAGCTCTATTACCAGCTTGAACGCATCCCAGGCGTGGCTCAGGCCACGTTGTTTGGCGGCAGCAACCCAGCGTTCTGGCTGTTCGTTGACCCCGACAAGCTCACGGCCAACCAACTCACCGCTGATCAGGTGGTGACGGCAGTACGCAGTCAGAACTCGGTGGCCATCGGTGGTCTTGTGGGCGGTCCGCCGGCGGGTGGCAACCAGATGTTCACCTACCCAATCCTGGTTGAAGACAACGGCAATTTGGTGTCCGTTGAGCAGCTCAACCAATTGATTGTGGGCAAGTCGCCTGCCGGCAATCTCTTGCGCCTCAAAGATGTGGGTGAAGCGTCCTATGGCTTCAACACCTACTCCACAGCTGGTGTTGATGTTGCCAACCACCCTGCAATCACCGTTGGTGTCTACCAGACCCCTGAGAGCAATGCCCTGCAGGTGAGCGAGGCTGTGGTTGCGCTGATGGACCAGTTCCGTAGCCAGGTTCCCCCTGGGATCACGGTGACTGAGATCTACAACGTTGGTCAGTTCATTGAATCCGCCGTTGACGGTGTGACCGATGCCCTCGGTTTAGCCATCGTGCTGGTGCTGGTGATTCTGTTCCTGTTCCTGCAGGACTGGCGGGCCACGGTGGTGCCGAGCCTGGCGATTCCGATTTCTCTAATTGGAACCTTCGCCTTCATCAAGGCCTTCGGTTTCTCGATCAACCAGCTCACACTGCTGGGTCTGGTCTTGGCCACGGGTCTGGTGGTGGACGACGCCATTGTGGTAATCGAGGCCGTGGCCAAGAACCTGGAGAGCGGGATGCGCCCCCGTCAGGCGGCGTTGGCCTGTATGGGTGAACTGATCGGTGCGCTCATTGCCACCTCCTTAGTGCTGATGGCCGTGTTTGTGCCGGTGGCCTTTTACCCAGGCGGTATCGGCATCATCTACCGCCAATTCGCTCTCACGATCGCCTTCGCCATCGCCATCTCCACCTTCAACGCCCTCACCTTCTCTCCGATGATGGCGGGCTTGATTCTCAAAACCGAGAAGCCGCCCAAGCCCAAAGGTTGGACCTGGACCGTGGCAGGCATCGTGATCGGCCTTGCGTTTGGACGGTTCAGCTCAGCATCCTTCGGAATTGGTGCCTACATCGTTGGGGTGCTGCTCTTCGGTTTTGCAGGCAGCCGTTTGGCATCGATCTTTGATGGTTTCAACAACGCATTCCATCGTCTTGAGCAGACCTACGCCAAGGTGCTCAAGCTGCTGATCGATCGCCGCCGGCTGATCCTGATGGGCCTCGCCAGCGGCATCGTCGTGACCGCGATTGCCTTCAATGCTCTGCCCTCCGCATTCATCCCTGAGGAAGATCAGGGTTATGGCGTCGGCATTTTCCAGCTTCAGAACGGTGCCTCCCTGTCGCAAACGCAGAAGGTGGGTGCGCAGATCGCCCAGGTTTTGAACGAGGAAGAGGACATCGTTTCCGGCAGTGTGATCAGTGGTGCCGGCTTCAATGGCAACAGCCCCGATCAGGGTCTGTTCTTCTATGGCTTCAAACCTCTGGATGAGCGCTCGGGAGCGGACAACAAGGCTCCTGCAATTGTGGCCCGGCTGAATCAGAAACTGTCCAAATTGGACACCGGCCTTGCGGTGGCAGCTCAACCGCCTGCGATTCCGGGCTTCTCAGCGCAGGGTGGCTTCTATTTCCAGTTCAACGATCTCAGCAACGGTGCTTACACCTTCACTCAGCTCAATGATTTGGCTGAGCAGTTGGTCACCACCGGCCAGGCCAGTGGTGAGTTCTCCACCCTCTACACCCAGTTTGTGCCCAGTGCACCGGCTTTCGGTTTGAAGATCGATCGCTCGATCCTTGGTGCACTGAACGTTGATTTCCAGCAGGCGATGCAGACCATCGCTGTGCTCGCGGGTGGCAACTACTCAGGCCTCACCTACGAGAGCGGTCAGGTGCGCAATATCTATGTTCAGTCACAACCTGATCAGCGCAGCAATCTTGACGACGTTCTCAGCTATTACGTCCGCAACCGAGACGGCAAGATGGTGCAGGTGTCTGAGTTTGCTCAGGCGGATCTCACCAGTGCGCCACCGGTGATCAGCCACTACAACCTCTATCGCACCGTGCTGGTGCAGGGGGCTGAGGCGATCGGCAAGAGTTCCGGTCAGGCGCTCACAGCCATTCAGAACATCTTCAACAGCCTCGATTTCAACAACATCGGCTATGCCTTCACAGGTATCGCAGCACTGCAGCTTTCAGCCGGTAGCGCCAGCGTTTTGGTGTTCGCCTTGGGCATTCTCATCGTGTATTTGGTGCTTTCAGCCCAATACGAGAGCTATGTGACGCCGGTGATCATCCTGATGACCGTGCCCCTGGCCATGCTTGGTGCGCTGGTGTTTCTGGCGGTTCGATCGATCGATCTCAACATCTATGCCCAGGTGGGTTTGGTGACGTTGATTGGTCTGGCGGCGAAGAACGGCATCCTGATTGTGGAGGTGGCCGAGCAGCATATGAAGGCCGGAATGAGTGCCCCGGAAGCAGCGATTGCTGCGGCCGAATCACGCATGCGTCCGATCCTGATGACAGCGATCGCTTCGTTAGCTGGCTTCTTGCCTCTGGTGGTAGCCACCACGGCTGGGGCCAACAGTCAACAGTCACTTGGAACGGTGATCTTCGGTGGCCTTTTGGTGGCCACGGTGCTCTCACTCGGTGTGGTTCCACCGTTCTATGTAGCGATCAAGAACCTTGAGGAGCGCTGGTTTGGTGAGGGTGGTGGCCGCGGAGATGATTCCAGCAGCACTGCAGCGCCAACCCTGTCCGGCCCCAATTGATGACGTCCGATAGTCGACAGTCTAAGCCCCGTGGCTTTGGCTTGTTCTCACGGATTGTTTATGTCCACCAGGCGGTCTTGCTGGCCATCTTCGTTTCAGGGCTGCGGGTGTACCCAGCCCGTGGCATTGATGAGCTGGTGCTGCCGCATTCACTCGGGATTGTTCTTTCGATCGC
>NZ_JBIPMN010000052.1:0-14773 GCF_044369115.1 Vulcanococcus sp.
AGGCCCCGACCCTGCCCCGGGGGCGCCTCCCACACCAACTGCCCCCCCAGGCTCGGCAGCAGCGCATCGAGAGCCAGCCGTGCATCCGGCGCCGCCAGGATCAACAGGCGGTGCCCCGATGCGGTGGCCGGTGGGCAGCCCTTGGGCCACGGCATCCATTGGGCCACAGGGCCCTCCAAGGCACAGAGGGCGTTGAGCAACAGCGCTGTTTTGGGAAGCAGCTGCGCCGCCGCCAGGGCCTGCTCCCAGGAGGCAAACTCCAACACCCACTGCTGCCAGGGCACGGCAGCCCCGCTGGCCATGGTGGCGCTGGTGATGATGGCGTTGCAGCCATAGGCGTGGTTGATGGCCTCGGCTTCCGCAGCACTGAGTTGAAGCCGCCGCGGCGTGGGTTCGAGCGTCACGATCTCAAGCCCGAGCAGATGGCCCGGATCCCGCAGGAATCCCCAGCGCAGCGAGCCGATCCCACTGGAGCCGCCGGCCAAATACCCCGCCAGGCTGGCGCTGCGCACGGTGCTGGGCACCAGCCGCAGCTCCCGGCCCCGTGCCTGCAGCTGTGCCTCCAGATCAGCCAGCAGAATCCCTGCTTCGGCCGCGAACACCCCGCTGGTGGGATCGACCTGCAGAAGGCGGTTCATGGCGCTGAGCTCCAACACCAGGCCACCGGCCAGGGGCGTGGCCTGGCCGTAATTACCGGTGCCGGCACCGCGCAGGGTGAGGCTCACGCGATGGCGCGCGCAGGCCGCCGCCACCGCCAGCACCTGTTCGGCGTTCTCGGCCCGCACCCCCAGCTGCGCCCGCAGCCCCTGGAGCAGCGGCTGCAGCACCGGTGAATACACAAAGGCATCGGCGGAGAGCTGCTCGAGCTCTCCGCTGCTGCGCAAGGGCATCAAGCCGGCAGCGCACAGATCAGCGGTGAGCTGCTCCAGCTGCTGCGCCGTGGCCGTGTGCGGCAGGGGCTGCGGCAGGGCGCTGGGCAGCAGCGAAGCCATCAAGCAATCAGCGGTGGGTTGAGGCCTCCAGCCTGGCAAGAGCCGGCGAGGGCTGCTGCGTGGGCGCTGCCGGCAACCATTGGCCGTTGCGCAGCACCCGCCGCTGCGGCGGGCGCGCCAGCAGCCCACTCCAGCTGGTGGCGCTGGTGATCAGCAGATCAGCTGGAGAACCCTGGCGCACGATCCCGTCCCACTCCAGGCCGAGCATGCGCGCTGGTGCCGTGGTGAACGGAGTCAGCCCCTGGCGCTGCCAGGGAGGGCAATGGCAAACGCGGCTGGACAGGCGCAGCAGCTCAAGCGGATCGAAGTCGCTGCCGGGATCCCAGGGGTCTTGCACGTTGTCGCCGCCCAGAGCCACCACCACCCCCGCACGCTGCAACTGCCGCACCGGCGCCAGGGGCCGCTGGGCCAGATCCGTAGTCCCGCGCCGCCCCAGCAACCAGAGGTTGGTGGTGGGCAGAGCCACCACCCCTACCTGCAAGCGCGCCAACCGCTCCGCCAGCCGCTGCTGCGCGGCAAGCGGCAACAGCCCCATGCTGCTGGCGTGGCTGCAGGTGATCGGCAGTTGAGGGCGGTGGCGCTCCAGCTGCTCCAACACCAGCGCCACCCCCTGACCAGGAGCTTCACCGCTCTCGTCCACGTGCAAATCGATACCGCAGCCGAGCTGCTCAGCCAGCTGCAACATCCCCTGCAAGGCCCGCCGATCGCGGCGGGCGCGCGGATAAGGCGGCCCGAGCACACCGCCCAACAAGCCCCCAGCCTGCGCCACCCGCTCCGCCAGGGTTCGACCTGCCTCGGTGCTCCAGTGGCTGATCGGCACCAGGGCCACCAGCTCCAGCTCCACACGCCCGCGCCACTGCTGCTGGAGTTCCAGCAAGGCCTCCCAGCTGGGCGCTGCTCCTGGCCCACCACTGTCGATGTGGCTGCGGATGGCGCGCAGGCCGTAGCGCCAGGCCTGATCGAGGGCGTGGCCGGCGCGCTGGCGCACCTGCTCGAGGGTGCGCTGCTCAGCCTCCCGCAGATTCACGCTCAGTGCGTCAACCATTTGACCGCTGCGGTTGGGGTGCAGCTCCCAGCTGAAGGCCTTATCGAGATGGGCATGGGCCTCCACCAGAGGCGTCAGCGCCAGGGGCAAGCCCGTTGGCGCTGCCAGGGGCCGGATCGCGGCCACCCGGCCGGCCTGCAGTTCAAGCTGCACCGGCAGCAAACCGTCGGCATCGCCGCAGGGCAGATTGCGCTGGCAGGGATCCAGCAGCAGGCGGGGAAGCTGCAGCTCCAACCTGCTGGGCCCTGGCGCTTCAGCCCTCATCACCACTGGCCCGGAGCATCACCAGCTGCCCCGCTACCCCGAGGGTAAGGATCCGGTAGCGGGGTACTCGCAGGCCTGGAAACAGCGATTGCCCGCCGAGTTCGGTGCTGTAGAGGCTGAATAAACCAGCATTGGAGCGCGTGCTCCCCTGCAGGGCCAGGCTGCCCAGCACGCGCTCCTGGCCCTGCACCAGCTCGGAGCAGTTCTGAATCAGCAGCCGCGCCACCATCGGCAAGCCGCCCTGATCGCAGAGCTCCTCGTCCACTAGGCGCACGAGCTGCTCACCAGCGAACACCTCGAAATCCTGTTCGTCGGGGTTGGTGGCCACCAGGGCTCCCCCGAGCGCCACGGCCGCGAGGCACAACCCCCATGCCCTGCTCAGCCCGCCAAGCCACTCCATTCGAGGCTGCACATGCATTGATAGGATCGCGCAGCCCTGGCGGGCGTAGCCAAGTGGTTAAGGCACCGGATTGTGATTCCGGCATTCGGGGGTTCAAGTCCCCTCGTCCGCCCCTGCACGAAAGCCCCATCACTCTCTGAGTGGTGGGGCTTTCTCCTTTGCGCTGCCCGGCCACTCCATCGAAGCTGCCGGCGTTTCAAGCAGAGCCGCCAGCAGGCGATCAGCCCCGTGGCGCACAGGATCAACCGCCGGCAAACCAGTGAGCGCAGCGATCTTCTGTGTTTCCCGCTCCGCTTCGGCCGCATCGAGCAAGGCGGTGTTCAGCGCAATCGCCCGCACCCGCGGCCGCCGCCCGTCGGGCCGGCCCAGGGCCGCCAACGCCTCACAGGCCGTGATCAACTCCGGCAGCGGCGGAATCGCCACAGGGGCCGCACCTGGCCGCGTGCGCACATGGCTCTGGCCAGCGCGGTGCACCAGCAGCAGATCTGTGGGCTGGCTGCCGCGCAGCAACGGCAAGGTGGCGGTGGAGCCCGGATGCGCAAGCGATCCCTGCCCCTCCACCAGCACCCAGGCCTGGGGCCCGGCGCCCTCCGCCGCGGCCATCACCGCCGCCTCCACGGCTCCAGCGGCGTAATCCACCCGCACCGCATCGAGGGCCACACCCTGGCCGCTGATCAGGATGCCGGCCTGGCCGGTCCCCACAAAACGCGCGTTGATCCCGCAGCGCTGCGCGGCCCGCTGCAGCTCCAGGCAAGCGCTCATCTTGCCCACGGCCATGTCGGAGCCCACCGCCAGCAACCGCCGGCAGGGCAGCGCCGCACAGCGGGCCGCCGCCACCTCCAGCTCCGCCGGCTCCTGCCGCAGATCCCAAATCCACTGGCCCTGCACCAGCGGGATGGCCGCAAACTCCGGATCCGCCGCCAGGCGGCTGTGCAAACCGCTGGCCAGGCTCAGCCCCGCCCGCAGCGCCGCCACCACATCGACGCGCATCTCCAACGGCAACCGTCCGCCGGAGGGGGCCAACCCCACCACCGCCACGGCAGGACCAAACGCCAGGGCCGACTCCAAATTCGCCACCACCGGCACATCCCGATCAATCCCGCTGATCGCGCGGAGGTCGCTGCCGGCATGGGCGGGATCAATCACCGCCACGATCGGCCCCTGGCGGTAGCGAAGCATCGCCAGCCCGGTCTTGCCGGTGAGGTTGTCGAGGCCGCCGTGTTGCAGCAGCACCAGCGGAGCGTCAGAGCTGAGCATCAGGCCACCTCCTGCAGCCGCTGGGCACCCAGGCCGGGGCGCGCCGCCGGCCGCAGCACATCGCCCTGCCGATCCGGTCCGGCGAAGGGGTCATCGATCAGGTTGAGATGGCTGTCGAGATCTGGCCACTGCACCAGCGGCAACAGCTGGGCAGCGCCGCTATTGAGCAGGCCGCCATCGGAGTAGCAGCCGAGCATCACCCCAAGGCCAAGCCGCCGGGCAGTGCGCGCCATCAGCAGCCCCTCGCTGAGGCCGCCGCACTTCACCAACTTGATGTTGATGCCCTGCACATAGGGGGCCAGCCGCAGCAGATCACTCAGATCCCAGCAGCTCTCATCCGCCACCAGAGGAATCGGCGCCAGGCCCTTCAACGCCGCAAAGCCGGCTGTATCGGCTTCGGCATCCGGAAGCGGCGCCAGCGGTTGCTCCACCAGCACCACCCCCTGCTCCGCCAGCCAGGGGATCATCTGCCGGCCCTCCGCCAGATCCCAGCCACCGTTGGCATCGATCTGCAGCTCATCGCCAGGGCGCAAGGCGGCGCGCACGGCCTGCACCAGCGCACGGTCGTGATCAAGGCCATCGGGCGATCCCAGCTTGAGCTTGATGCGGGTGGAGGGCAGCTGCAGCCGCCAGCGCTCGAGCCGCGCCAACACCGCCGAGGGCTCCCCCAGCCCGAGGGTGACGCTGGTGGCGACACACGCTCCCGGATCCAGGCCCCAGAGCCGGTGCAGCGGTTGCCCCAGGCGCTGCCCCCACCAATCATGCAGGGCCAGATCGAGGCCGCAACGGGCGGGCGGGCTCAGGCGGGCCAGCAGGGGCTCCAACGCCTGCAGGGGCTGCGGCGTCAAGTCATCCAGCTGCGGTGCCAGCGCCTCCAGCTCTGCCGCGATGGCCTCCGTGGCGTAGTGGCGATGGCCGGTGTCAAACCCACCGGTTTCAGCGCGACCGATCAGCCCCTCGTGCTCGAGCTCCAGCAGCAGATGCTCCACGGCGCTGGTGCTGCCGCGGCTGATCGCCAGCGGCACGGCCTTGGTGAGGCGAAAGCGATGCAGGCGAAGGCGCATGGCCCCACGGCACTCCCTGCAAGCTGGCACAGATCGGCAAGCCGCGCCCCCTTTCCCCACTGCGCGCCGCTCCTGAGAGCGCCCCGCTGCCCAGATCGCCGCAACACCGCTCAAAGCACCGTCCAGCTTTCTGTACATTCCGCACAGAAAGTTGGACTGGTCGCGCGCCAGCTGTGCCTCTGCTGCCAGCGCAGGCCCCGGCGATACCGGAAACTGGAGCGATGACGGCGACACAACTCAGCGCACCCCCCGCTCCGATGACGGCGCACAGCGGGCGCGGCAGCTACTGGATCACCACCTTCGGCTGCCAGATGAACAAGGCGGATTCCGAACGGATGGCCGGGATCCTCGAATCGATGGGCTACCGCGAGGCTCAGGCCGAGCTGGAGGCTGATCTGGTGCTTTACAACACCTGCACGATCCGCGATAACGCCGAGCAGAAGGTTTACAGCTATCTAGGCCGTCAGGCGCAACGCAAACGCACCAACCCCAACCTCACCCTGGTGGTGGCGGGTTGTGTGGCCCAACAAGAAGGCGAATCGCTGCTGCGCCGCGTTCCTGAGCTCGATCTGGTGATGGGCCCCCAGCACGCCAACCGCCTCGATGTGCTGCTGGCTCAGGTGGAGCTCGGCCAGCAGGTGGTGGCCACCGAAGAGCACCACATCCTCGAAGACATCACCACCGCCCGCCGCGACAGCAGCATCTGTGGCTGGGTGAACGTGATCTACGGCTGCAACGAACGCTGCACCTACTGCGTGGTGCCCTCGGTGCGCGGCAAGGAGCAATCGCGCCTGCCCGAAGCGATCAAGCTCGAGATGGAGGGCCTAGCCGCCCAGGGCTTCAAAGAAATCACCCTGCTGGGCCAGAACATCGATGCCTACGGCCGTGATCTACCTGGCATCACGCCGGAAGGACGCCGCCAGCACACTCTCACCGATCTGCTGGAGTTCGTGCACAACGTGGAGGGCCTGGAGCGCATCCGCTTCGCCACCAGCCACCCGCGTTACTTCACCGAACGGCTGATCGATGCCTGCGCCGATCTGCCCAAGGTGTGCGAACACTTCCACGTCCCCTTCCAGAGCGGCGACGACGACGTGCTCAAGGCGATGGCGCGCGGCTACACGGTGGATCGCTACCGCCGCATCATCGAGCGTATCCGCGAACGCATGCCCGATGCCTCGATCAGCGCTGATGTGATCGTGGCCTTCCCCGGTGAAACCGACGCCCAATACCGCCGCACTCTCGATCTGATCGAGGAGATCGGCTTCGATCAGGTGAACACCGCCGCGTATTCCCCTCGCCCCAACACCCCCGCCGCCCTCTGGCCGAACCAGCTGAGCGAGGAGGTGAAGGTGGAGCGGCTGCGCGAGATCAATGCCCTGGTGGAGCGGGTGGCCCGGGAGCGCAGCGCCCGTTACACCGGCCGCACGGAACAGGTGCTCGTGGAGGGCATCAACCCCAAGGATCCTGAACAGGTAATGGGCCGCACCCGCACCAATCGGCTCACCTTCTTCCCCGCCGCCCGCTCCGCTGGCGGCCAATGGCAGGCGGGCGATCTTGTGGATGTGCGCATCGATGAGGTGCGGGCCTTCTCCCTCAGTGGAACCGCCAAGGCGTAACCCTGGTCAGCGTCGAGATCGCTGATACGTTTGGCCTCTCAAGCCAGCGGCCCATGACCAGCGAACCCATGCAACTCGGCCTGGTGTTCGGCGGTGTCTCTGGTGAACATGCGGTGTCGATCCGCTCGGCCAACACGGTGGCCGCAGCCCTGCGCCGCGGTGCCAACGCGGAGCGCTACCGGCTGAGCTGCTTCTACATCGATCAATGGGGCCACTGGTGGCCGCCGGCGGTGGCCAATGCCGTGCTGGCCAAGGGCACGCCCGCCAGCCGTGAAGAGCTGCCGGCAGCTCCCCTGCGACCTGGCTTTCAGGGCTTTCCTGAAGGTGCGCTCGACATGCAGGTGTGGGTGCCGGTGCTGCACGGCCCCAACGGCGAGGACGGCACGATCCAGGGCCTGTTCAGCCTGATGCAGGTGCCCTTCGTGGGATCAGGAGTGCTCGGATCGGCGGTGGGCATGGACAAACAGGCCATGAAGGCTGCGTTTGCCGCGGCCGGCCTGCCTCAGGTTCCCTATGCCTGTGTGGATGCCCAGGAGCTGGAAGCACAACCCCAGGCCCTGCTCGATCGGCTGGAGCAACAGCTGGGCTACCCCTGCTTCATCAAGCCCGCCAATCTCGGTTCTTCGGTGGGGATCAGCAAAGCCACCAACCGCAGCGAATTGTTGGCCGGTCTGGCGCTGGCCGCCAGCCATGACCCTCGCCTGGTGGTGGAGCAGGGCGTGGATGCCCGCGAACTGGAATGCGCCGTGCTCGGGGGCCGCAGCATGCAGGCCTCCGTTCTGGGTGAAATCTGCTTTGACGCCGATTGGTACGACTACGAGACCAAATACAGCGACGGCAAAAGCCACACTGTGATTCCAGCCGAGGTGAGCAACGAGATAAGCGAGCGCGCCCGCAGCATGGCCATCGCCGCCTGCCGGGCTGTGGCCGCGGAGGGGCTGGCCAGGGTGGATTTCTTCCTGGATCGCAGCAGCGGCAGCCTTTGGCTCAACGAGATCAACACGCTGCCGGGCTTCACCAGCCAGAGCATGTACCCGATGCTCTGGGAAGCGAGCGGATTACCGCTTGAGCAGCTGATGAACCAACTGGTGCAACTGGCGCAAGAATCGGGCCAACCAGCAATCGGCAGGAGGGCTGAAGCGGCATGAGTCACGGGTTGCTCTGGCTGCCACTGCTGGTGGTGTTCCCCCTGATCACAGCCCTGGGCTGGCTTGAGCGGCGGCGGCAGCGGCTGTTCCGGGAGTGGGCCGAAGGCGCTGAACTCTCCAAGCTCGATGATTGCGGTGGTGCACGCTTGATCAACGGGGTGCTCGCCTGGAGCGTGTTCGAATCGGGCAAGCTCGTTGAGCAGGGCGAGTTCCAGGTCAAAACCCTCGAAAAGGTGGAGTTGCTGGCGCTGGGATCGGGAGAAGCCCCGCTCACCGATGAATCTCAGGGAGCCTGCCGACTGCGCCTGATCAGCGGCAACGATCACAAGGACGTGCCTTTCGCCGATGCCGATCGAGCCCGCCGCTGGATCACAGAGCTGATGGCGCGCTCGCGCTGCGAGCTGTGACCCAAACCCGAACGCGTCCGGTCATCGCCCCTGAGCGGCGGCGGCAACTGCGCCAGCAACGCCGCCAGGAACGGCTGCGCCAGCTGTGGCGGATCACGCTGTTCAGCGCAGCGGCGGCGGGTTTGGGCTGGGGCCTGCTGCGCGAAGGCTGGGTGCTGCGCAATCCCGATCAGATCGAGGTGCTGGGCAGCTCGCAGGTGAGCCGTGAGCAGGTGATCCGTGAAGCGCAGCTGCGGCTGCCCCAGCCGCTATTGAGCCTCAAACCCCAGGATCTGGCGCAGCGCCTGGCAGCGGGCCTGCCGGTGGAACAAGTGCAGGTGAGCCGGTTGATGTTGCCGCCGCGGCTTCGCATCAGCCTGGTGGAACGCGAGGCGGTGGCCCAGGCTCAGCGCCGCTCGAGCAAAGGGATGGAGCGGGGTTATGTGGATCGCCTCGGCAACTGGATGACCAGCCGCCAGAAGCGAGGCAGCGGCGCCAATCGCACCCCTCAGGTGATGGTGATGGGCTGGCAGGAGCGCCTACGCGCTCCTTTGGCGGAGGTGATCGCCCAGGAGGATCAGCTGGGCAGCACCCTGCAGCAGGTGCGTTTCGAGCCCAACGGCAGCCTGTGGTTGCGCACAGCCGCCCTCGGTGATGTGCATCTCGGACTACCGGATGAACGCTTGAGCCGCCGGCTGGATGTGTTGCGCCATCTCTCCACCCACCTGCCCAAGCAGATCAAAACGCTCAAGATCCAATCGATCGATCTGAGCGATCCTGAGCAACCCGAACTTGGCCTACCGGGCAAAGGCCGACTCAGCATCGCCGCCCTGCAGAAAGCCACCGCCCAGGCGAATCGACAAAAGCCTGCATCAGGCGCGCCACCCCCGGCAGCCCCCCCCTTATCAGCCGACTAGACGACGTGCAAACGGTGACAGCCGATTGCTTCAGCGGTTTCTACCAGCAAAGGTGTGATGATTCCTGGGCTGATCGAACAGATCAACGACATAATGCTGCGCAGCACCACAGGCATGGGACCTTCTATGGAGATCGCAGCTGAAGGCCTCAGTGCCAGCAGCAACGGAGCGAGCGGGATCGTGCCCAGTCAATCGGCCCGCATCGAAGTGATCGGCGTGGGCGGCGGCGGCAGCAATGCCGTCAACCGGATGATCGCTTCGGATTTGCAAGGTGTGGGCTATCGCGTGCTCAACACCGATGCCCAAGCTTTGTTGCAATCAGCTGCGAAACAACGGGTGCAGCTGGGCCAGAAACTGACCCGCGGCCTTGGTGCCGGCGGCAACCCAGCCATCGGCCAGAAGGCCGCTGAGGAATCCCGAGCCGATCTCGCCCAAACCCTGCAAGGCACTGATCTGGTGTTCATCGCCGCCGGCATGGGCGGCGGCACCGGCACCGGTGCGGCTCCGGTGGTGGCTGAAGTGGCCAAGGAATGCGGGGCTCTCACCGTGGGCATCGTCACCAAGCCGTTCGGCTTTGAAGGTCGCCGGCGCATGCGTCAGGCCGAGGAAGGCATCGCCCGGCTTTCGGAGCATGTGGACACGTTGATCGTCATCCCTAACGACCGCCTGCGCGAGGCCATCGCAGGTGCCCCGCTGCAGGATGCCTTCCGTGCCGCCGACGACGTGCTGCGCATGGGCGTGAAGGGCATCAGCGACATCATCACCAAACCCGGCTTGGTGAACGTTGACTTCGCCGATGTGCGCTCCGTGATGACCGACGCCGGCACCGCCCTGCTCGGGCTCGGTGTGGGCTCCGGCCGCTCCCGTGCCACCGAAGCCGCTCAGGCCGCCATCAGCAGCCCCCTGCTCGAGGCCGCCCGCATCGATGGCGCCAAGGGCTGCGTGATCAACATCTCCGGCGGCAAGGACATGACCCTCGAGGACATGACAACTGCGTCGGAAGTGATCTACGACGTTGTGGATCCTGAAGCCAACATCATCGTTGGGGCTGTGGTGGATGAGCGCCTGGAGGGCGAAATCCACGTGACCGTGATCGCCACCGGCTTTGAAGGCGGCGGCAGCTACAGGCCCGAGCGCTCGATTGCCAGCTTCGCCAGCACCAGCAACGCGAACACCGAAGCCGATCAAGGCGGTGCTGCGATTCCCTCCTTCCTGCTGAATCGCCAACGCGAGAACTGAATCGCCAAAGCGAGAACTGAGCCGCCAGCGCGAAGGCTGGGAGGAAGTGGGGTGACCCGGAGTCCACGCCTGCTCGGAGCATCCCGTGTGGCTGCTCCCTTCCGGTCCTGACCAGATTTGGGCGTCCGGGCCGCATGGGTCCGAGTCGAGCAGATGCTAGCAATGGGCCTCGGCCGGGAGGAATCCGGGGTGCGTCCAGCTGATCTGCTCACCTGCAAGCAGGAAGGGAGGCCCATCGCCGCGCTGACCGCCTGGGATGCGCTCTCGGCCGCCCTGGTGGAGCAGGCCGGGGCCGATTTGATCCTGGTGGGCGACTCCCTGGCGATGGTGGTGCTTGGCCACGCCACCACCCTGCCGGTCACGCTCGAGGAGATGATCCTCCACACCCGCGCGGTGGGGCGTGGGCTACAGCGGCCTCTGGCCCAGCAGCCGCTGATCGTGACCGATCTGCCCTTTCTCAGCTACCAGTGCGGCGTTGACGCCGCGGTGGCGGCCGCTGGTCGGGTGCTGAAAGACAGCCCGGCGGCAGCGGTGAAGCTCGAGGGGGCAGAACCCGAAACCGTCGCCGTCGTGGATCGCCTGGTGCGCAGCGGCATCCCGGTGATGGGGCATCTGGGGCTGACGCCGCAGTCGGTGCATCAACTGGGCTATCGGCGGCAGGCCAACGATCCCCTCAGCCAGGAGCGCCTGCGCCGCAACGCCCGCGATCTGCAGGCAGCCGGCTGCTTTGCCCTCGTGCTCGAGCACGTGCCCGCCGAGCTGGCCGCGAGCCTCAGCCAAGACCTCACGCTTCCGGTGATCGGCATCGGCGCCGGCGACCAATGCGATGGGCAAGTGCGCGTCACCGCCGATCTGCTGGGCCTCACCGAGCGGCAGCCGCCTTTTTCACCGCCGCTGCTGGCCGGCCGCCAGCTCTGCATCGAAGCCCTCAGGGGCTGGGTGGCGGGCTTGCAGCCGCAGAGCCCTCCTCCTCCCACCACGCCAGCAGCTCCCGCAGCACCGCATTGCTGAGGGCGAGCCCCTCGGGATCACACAGGCGCCAGCGCGGCCCCTCCTCGATCAGCAAGCCGCGCTGAACAAACGGCTGCCAGCGGCGCCTTAATGCTTCCGGCACATCGATCCGCACCCCCTCCCGCCGCCGGAACCCCACCATCCAGCGCTCATCGAGCGGCATTCCTGCCTCCGGCACCGCGGGTAAGCCCTCATCGCCAAGCGGCTTCGCGCGTTCTGCCTGCTCAAGCCAGGTGGCGTAGCCCTCGCGCGTGCGCGGACGGGCCTCGCGCACGCCCCACGGCGCCGCGGTGGCTCCCATGCCGAACCCCCACCAGCCCGCACCACTCCAATACACGCGGTTGTGACGGGAGGCATGGCCCGGCAGGGCGTAGTTGGAGATCTCGTAGTGGCCGTAGCCGGCTGCTGCCAACCGGCGGGCGGTGAGCTCCATCAGATCGGCGGCCAGATCGCTCTCGGGCAGCTCGAGGGCACCGCGCTGCTCCAGGCGCTCAAACACCGTGCCTGGCTCCACGATCAGGTCGTACACGGAAAGATGGGGCGGCTGCAGGGCGATCGCCTGCTCGAGCTGCTCACACCAGCCAGGGAGGGTCTGGCCCGGCAGGCCCTGAATCAGATCCAGACTCCAACTCTGCAGCCGGCCGCCGCGCTGGGCCTGCTGCAGCCAGCTGGCAGCTTCGAGCAGATCAGCGCAGCGATGGCGCCGGCCCAGGCGTTCGAGCACCGCATCGCTGAAGCTCTGCCCCCCCAGGCTCACGCGCGTGATTCCAGCCGCCAGATAGCCGGCGAGGCGCTGCTGATCAAAGCTGGCCGGGTCGAGCTCCAGGCTGAGCTCCGCACCGGGAGCCAGGCCATACCGGCAGCGCAGCGCCTCCAGCAAGGCCTGCAGCTGCTCCACGCTCAACAAAGACGGCGTGCCGCCGCCCACATACACCGTGGAGAGCGCTGGCCCAGTGGGGGCCACTGCGATCTCGCGCTGCAGCAGCTGCAAGTAAGCGCTGATGGAGGCGCTCCCAGGCGCACCGGCCTCGGCGGAAGCTCGATCCCCGAGCGGCACCACCGGGAAATCGCAGTAAAAGCAGCGCCGGTGGCAGAACGGAATGTGCAGATAGGCGCTGCGCGGCGGCCATCCGGGCGGCCATCCGATCGGTGCACGCCGGTTACCTCCCCGGGCCAAAGCCACCGGGATCAGGCATGCTGCCTTGTTCAAGCCGTCGGCAGCCACAGCACCGGTCATGGTGGACACCCTCATCCTGGTGCTGTTCGTGGTGTCAGGTGCCGCCGCTGGATGGCTGGGGGTCGACCTGCTGCCCGAACAGCAGCTGATCCGCATCCAGAACCTGGAGCAGCTGAGCTGGATCCTCGGGGCCGGAGGCGGCCTGACGGGCCTGCTGGCGGGCGTGGTGTTCCAGCGGCTGCGCAAGCGCCTGATGGAGCAGGTGCGCACCATGCCCACCGATCTGCTGGTGAGCCGGGCGGTGGGCCTGATCCTCGGCCTGCTGGTGGCCAACCTGCTGATTTCGCCGATCCTCTTTCTGTCGCTCCCCTGGGAGCTGGTGCTGGTGAAGCCCCTTGCCGCAGTGGCGGCGAATGTGTTCTTCGGGGTATCGGGCTACAACCTGGCGGAGGTGCATGGCCGCACCCTGCTGCGGCTGTTCAACCCCAACAGCACCGAGGCCCTGCTGGTGGCCGATGGCGTACTGATGCCGGCCAGCGCCAAGATTCTCGATACCAGCGTGATCATCGACGGGCGGGTGCGGGGCCTGCTCGATTCCGGCTTGCTGGAAGGCCAGGTGATCGTGGCCCAGGTGGTGATCGATGAGCTGCAGGCCCTGGCGGATTCGAGCAACACCGAGAAGCGCAGCAAAGGACGCCGCGGCCTGAAACTGCTGAGCAGCCTGCGGGAGCGCTACGGGCGGCGCTTGGTGGTGAACACCACCCGCTATGAGGGCAACGGTGTTGACGACAAGCTGCTCAAGCTGGCGGCCGACACCGGCGGCACCCTGCTCACGGCCGACTACAACCTCACCAAAGTGGCCGAGGTGCAGACCGTGAAGGTGATGAACCTGAGCGAGCTGGTGATTGCCTTGCGGCCGGAGGTGCAACCCGGCGACGAGCTCAACCTCAAGATCGTGCGCGACGGCAAGGAAGCCAATCAGGGGGTGGGCTACCTCGACGACGGCACGATGGTGGTGGTGGATGGGGCCCACGGCCGCAGCGGCGAGCGTCTGCCGGTGGTGATCACGGGCGCCCTTCAAACACCGACCGGGCGGATGGTGTTCGCCAAGCTCGAGGGAGCTGCAGGCCCCTCCCCAGCCAAAGCGCGCTCCGCAGGCAAGAAATCCGCACCGTCCAAAGGCGATCCGGGCACCGCCAACCCCCGCTAGGCTCCCGGCTCAGGCCTGCAGTGATCCGCGGATGTCGGTGTCAGCTCCTTACTACGGCGATTCCGCCGTGATGCGCACCCCTCCGCCGGATCTGCCTTCGCTGCTGCTGAAGGAACGGATCGTGTATCTGGGCCTGCCGCTGTTCAGCGACGATGATGCCAAGCGCCAGATGGGCATCGACGTCACCGAATTGATCATTGCCCAGCTTCTTTACCTGGAGTTCGACAACCCGGAGAAGCCGATCTTCTTCTATATCAACTCCACCGGCACCAGCTGGTACTCGGGCGACGCCATCGGCTTTGAAACCGAAGCCTTCGCCATCGCCGACACCATCCGCTACGTGAAGCCTCCGGTGCACACGATCTGCATCGGTCAGGCCATGGGTACGGCCGCCATGATCCTCAGCGCAGGCACGAAAGGCCATCGCGCCGCCTTGCCCCACGCTTCAATCGTGCTGCACCAACCCCGCAGCGGTGCCCGCGGCCAGGCCAGCGACATCCAGATCCGGGCCAAAGAGGTGCTGCACAACAAACAGACCATGCTCGAAATGCTCTCGAGCAACACCGGCCGCAGCGTGGCGCAGCTGGCCAAGGACTCCGATCGCATGACCTACCTCACCGCCGATGAAGCAGTGGAGTACGGCCTGATCGATCGCGTGCTCACCAGCCAGAAGCTGCCGAGCCCCCTGCCGGCGGGCCCCGGCGTCAGCCCCGGCAATCCCGGTATCAGTTGAAACCGGCTGGGCCTCTCCAGCGGCCTAGACCCTCACCCATTCCCACACTTCCGGCCACCCACCACCGCATCCGCCATGCCCATCGGCACCCCGAGCGTTCCCTACCGCCTGCCCGGCAGCCAGTACGAGCGCTGGGTTGACATCTACACACGCCTGGGCGTGGAGCGGATCCTGTTCCTCGGCTCTGAGGTGAACGACGCCATCGCCAACAGCCTGGTGGCGCAAATGCTGTACCTCGACTCGGAGGACAACTCCAAGCCGATCTACCTGTACATCAACTCACCGGGCGGGTCGGTGACCGCCGGCCTGGC
>NZ_JBIPMN010000155.1:0-6299 GCF_044369115.1 Vulcanococcus sp.
GAAGCAGGTGGCCGGCAAGGTGGGCGAGAACATCCAGGTGCGCCGTTTCGTGCGCTTCACCCTGGGTGAGGGCATCGAGGTGCAGAAGATGGACTTCGCGGCTGAAGTGGCTGCGATGCAGGCTGCCTGATGCGCGAGGAGGCCCAGCGCCAGATCAATCTGCTCCTGCAGCAGCAGGAGCAGCTGGCACCGGAGCTCTATCGCGACCTGGCCCTGTATCTCCAGGTGTTACGTGAAGGCCTGCTGCATGGCGTGCAGCAGGCCTGTTTTCATCTGGCCACTCAGGTGGTGCCCGATCGCTTCAACCAGCTGCCGCCACAACGGCGCCAGGCGTTTCAGCAGCGCCTTCAGGAGCTGGTGCAACGCACCGGCACCCTGCTCACGGTGGAGCAGGTGATCGGTCTGGCTGCACAGCAGCAGCGCCGTGAGCATCGACGCCAGCGCGCCCAACAGCAGCGGATGCTGGAGGCCTTTCTCAATGGCGACGGCGCCGACAACAGCGACGAGGGCGACAGCCGCGCAGCGGCAGCAGATGACGGGGCTGCACCGCCAGGGCCCAGTGCCAGCGGATCGGTGCATCTGAGCCTGGATCTGCCTGTTTCAGCTGATCTCTTTGATCGCGGGCTACCCGGCCTTGCCCTGTCACAGCCTGCATCGCAGTCACCCGCGCCGGAGCCCTCCCCCGAGGTGCCAGCGGACTCGCCGTCTTCGGAGCAGGCGTTGCTGCAGTCGCTGTTCCAAATGGCCGCCGAGGGTCTGCAAGCCAGCAGCAACACCCCAACACCCTCAGCTGATGCGCAGGCCGAGCAGGATGCCGAGCCCGCCGGTGAGGCGGCGATGCTCCTGGCCGCGCCTGCTGATCTCGACACGCGGGTCACCGCTGCATCGCTTCCCCGCGATCCACTGCTGCAGCTGCGCTGGTGGACCCATTTCGATCGCGCCCTACGCCGCCGGCTGCGCAACCTCTCCCATGCCATCAACGTGGAGATGCTGCGTCTGGGCCTGGCCCAGGGCTTGCTACCGATGAATCTGTTGGATGCCGTGCTCGATGGGCAGGTCGACGCACTGCCGGCCCCGGCCAACCTGCTGCGTCTGCCGTTGCCCTTGGGCCAGGTGCTCGGGCCCAATGCCCCCACTGAGGTGCTCACCCTGCTGCTGCGCTGCTCAGATCTCGAATACGAGCAACCTCGGCTGCGCACCTGCCGCAAGCGACTGGAGCAGCGCCGCCGCGCATTGCGCACAATGGCCAAGCGTTACCGCAGTTGGCAGCGCCGGCTGGATGCCCTCGAGGCTGAACATCAGTGGTATCAGGACCATGCTCACAACCTGAAGCCGGCGGCGGAGCATTCCTGAGCCTTCAGGCCTGGTTGCGGCCCCTGCAGCAGGGGTTGCAGCTGGAGGCTGATCATGGTTTTGGCAACCTGCAGGGCCGGCGTGAGCCCTTCCAAGCCTTTCTGAGCCGCAGCCTGCGCGAGGTGCCGCATCCCTTGCCTCCGCACCAGCAGCAACTGCTGAGCCAGCTCGCGGAACAGTTCGATGCCTACGGAGAGCTGAGCCAGGCCCGCCGTCAGGCTTTGGTGCGCCGCACCCGTCAGTCGCTGCATGAGCTGCAGCGAGCCCATGCTCCCGCGTTGCCGGTGTCTGCGCCGCGGTTGCGCCTGGTGTCCGATGCTCCCCAGCCCAGCGGCACGGTTGGTGTCATCCACCCCCAGACCCCGCTCAGTGAGATCAAGGGAGTCGGTCCCAAGAGCGCCGCGCGTCTCGCGGCCCTGGATCTGTGGGTGGCACGCGATCTGGTGCGGTATTACCCGCGCGACTATCTCGATTATTCGAATCTGGTGCGCATCGCAGCGCTGGAGCCAGGCCGCACCGCCACGATCGTGGCCACGGTGCGCCGCAGCCACAGCTTCACCAGCCCCCGCAACCCCAACCTCTCGATTCTCGAACTGCAGCTGGTGGACATCACCGGTCGCATTCGCATCTCCAAGTTTTTTGCTGGCAAACGCTTCAGTGCACCGGCCTGGCTGAAGGCCCAGCAGCGGCAATACCCCGCGGGCGCCACGGTTGCCGTGAGTGGTCTGGTGAAGGAAACCCCCTACGGCCCAGCTTTTCAGGATCCGCTGATGGAGGTGCTGGCCAGCCCCAATGCACCGGTGCAGAGTGAGCAAATCGGCCGCCTGCTGCCGGTGTACGGGCTTACCGAGGGGCTCACGGCCGATCGCTTGCGTGCATTGGTTCGGCCTCTGCTAGGGGCAGCCCAGCGTTGGCCGGATCCCTTGCCCCCGCGCCTGCAGCAGCAGGAAGATTTGGTGGATCTGGGTACGGCCCTCACCCAGATCCATGCCCCCAGCAACCAGGACACTCTGGCCAGTGCGCGGCGGCGCCTGGTGTTCGATGAATTCCTGCTGCTGCAGTTGGGTCTGCTGCAGCGCCGCCGTCTGCTCACCAGCCGCCCTGCTCCGGCCCTGAATCACCCCAACGGCAACCTGCTCACCGCCTTTCTGGAGCTGCTGCCGTTTCCCCTCACCGGTGCCCAGCAACGGGTGCTGGCGGAGATCCGCGCAGATCTGGAGCGCGAGCAGCCGATGGCCCGGCTGGTGCAGGGCGATGTGGGCAGCGGCAAAACTGTTGTGGCGATTGCCTCGCTGCTCACCGCCATCGAAGCCGGCTGCCAGGGTGCGCTGATGGCACCTACCGAGGTGCTCGCTGAGCAGCACTACCGCAAACTCTGTGAATGGCTGCCACAGCTGCACGTGAGCTGCGCCCTGCTCACCGGTTCAACGCCGGCCCGGCGCCGGCGGGAGCTTTTGGCTGATCTGAGCAACGGCACCCTGAAGATGCTCGTGGGCACCCATGCACTACTGGAGGATCCAGTTCAGTTTGCCCGATTGGGGCTGGTGGTGGTGGATGAGCAGCACCGCTTTGGCGTGCATCAGCGCAACCGCCTGCTCGATAAGGGTTTGCAGCCCCATCTGCTCACCATGACCGCCACGCCGATCCCGCGCACCCTGGCGCTCTCGTTGCACGGTGATCTTGAGGTCAGCCAGATCGATGAGCTCCCGCCGGGCCGCACACCGATTCGCACTGCCCTGCTTTCCGGAGGAGAGCGGGATCAGGCCTATCAGTTGATGCGTGAGCAGGTTGCTCTTGGCCAGCGCGCTTATGTGGTGCTGCCATTGGTGGAGGAATCAGAAAAGCTCGACCTGCGCTCTGCGGTGGAGGTGCATCAGCAGCTGAGTAGTCAGACCTTTCCCGATCTCCAGGTGGGCCTGCTGCACGGCCGTATGCCCAGCCACGAGAAGCAGGCGGCGATCGGTGCCTTTGCCGCGGGCGACACCCAGGTTTTGGTGAGCACCACGGTGGTGGAGGTGGGTGTGGATGTGCCGGAGGCCAGCGTGATGGTGATTGAGCATGCCGATCGCTTTGGCCTGGCGCAGCTGCACCAGCTGCGGGGGCGGGTGGGCCGTGGTGCGGCTGCCTCCTATTGCCAGTTGATCAACGACAGCCGCAATGCCCTGGCGCGTCAGCGGCTGGAGGTGCTGGTGCATTCCACCGATGGCTTCGAAATCGCAGAGATGGACCTGCGGCTACGGGGGCCCGGGCAGGTGCTGGGCACCCGCCAAAGCGGTCTACCCGACCTGGCGTTGGCCAGCCTCACCGATGACGGCGATGTGCTCGAGCAGGCACGCCGCGTGGCGCAGCAGATCATGGAGAGCGATCCCTGCCTGGAGGCCCACGCCGACCTGGCCGCCGCTCTGGCAGAGCAGCGCCAGCGCACAGCGGCCCCGGCACGTTTGAACTGAGCGCCATGCGCCCCTGGAGCCCGATCCCCATCCAAGACTGCGGCGAACCGCTTCTGCCGTTGCCGTCTGATCTGCTGCGGCTGGAGCCCCACCCCTACGTCGCGGCGGGTGCCCCCTACGGTGCTGAGTCCTGCCCGTTTTGCCTGCGACAGGGGGTGATCGAGCGTCTGCTTCAGGCGCAACGGTTGCTTCAGGAACGCAACACTGGCTGCCGCCTCGCCATTTTTGATGCCTGGCGGCCGCTGGCGGTGCAGCGGTTCATGGTGGCTTACGCCATCGCTGAGGAATGCAAGCGGCTTGGGGTGGATCCCCACCTGCCCAGTGCTGAGCTGGAGGCTGTGGAGCACGAGGTGGGGCGCTTCTGGGCACCTCCCAGCGATGATCCAGCCACACCTCCGCCCCATAGCACCGGAGCCGCAGTGGACCTCACCCTGGCGGGATCGGATGGAGCAACGCTGGATCTGGGTTCGCCGATCGATGCGATCGGTGCCGTGTCAGAACCTGATCACTTCGCTGTTGTCGCCAGGGAAGCCTGCGATTCTGAGCAGCGCAACCAGGCCATCCTGTTTCAGCAGCGCCGAGACCTGCTTGCTTCCGTGATGCTGGAAGCGGGATTTGCGCAACATCCCAACGAGTGGTGGCATTTCAGCCGTGGTGATCAACTCTGGGCCTGGCGCAGAGGCGACCACCAGGCCATCTACGGACGCTGGGTCTTCTCAAGCAGCTCCAGCTAGCAGCTCCTGCACCTGCTCACGGCCGAGCTTCACCACGTAATCGCCGAAGGAGCGGCGACCGCCGGCCGATTTCCAACCCAGCAGCAGTGGCTCCAGCGTGGTTTCCAGCTTCTCGAGGGGCATCCGCTCGAGGTACGGCTCCGCGAGGCGGGTGAGGTTAGGGGTGCCACCCAGCCAGAGTTGGTATTGATTCAAGCCGTCGCCCACCAGGCCGAGCTCGGCCATGTAGGGCCGGGCGCAGCCATTGGGGCAGCCGGTCATGCGCACCAGCATCGGTTTCTCGATCTCCAGCCGGCGTAGTTGGGCATCCAGGCGATCCAGCACCTCTGGCAGGATGCGCTCAGCTTCCGTTACTGCCAGGCCGCAGAGCGGAAGTGCGGGGCAGGCAATGGCATTGCGGGCGAGGAGCGGGGGCGCTTCCGGTGCCTCGATCCCCATCGCCTCAAGAGCCGAGCGCACACTGCCGCGCTGGGCGGTGCCGATGTTGCAAAGCAGTAGGTCTTGGTTGGGAGTCAGGCGCACCTCCAATTGGTAGGTCTCCACCAGTTGGCGCAGACCGCGCTTCAGGTCACCAGCAAGGCGGCCACACAACAGCGGAATGCCCACAAACCAGGTGCCGCTGCCCTGGCGGTGCCAGCCCAGGTAATCCTGGAGTTTGGCCTTGGGCTCCAGCCGCATGCCCTTGATCGGGTGCTGGAAATACTTGGCCTTGAGCTCCTGCTTGAACCAGGCAATCCCCTGATCGTGGATCAGGTATTTCATCCGCGAGTGGCGGCGGTTGTTGCGATCGCCGTAATCGCGTTGTAGCGCCAGGATCGCTTGTACCAGATCCAGCACATACTCAGCGTCCACGTAGCCGAGGGCGTCTGCGGTGCGCGCGAAGGTTTCTTCCTTGTTGTGGGTGCGGCCCATGCCACCGCCCACATACACGTTGCAACCGCGCAGGCTGCCGTTGGCATCGGCAAAGGCCACCAGGCCGATGTCTTGGGTGAGCAGATCCACCGAGTTGTCGCCGGGCACCGTCACGGCGCACTTGAACTTGCGGGGTAGATAGGTGGTGCCATACAGCGGCTCTTGGCTATCGCCGCTGAACACGCCGCCTTCCATCTGGCGCTCGCGCACCTTGTTCACCGCACGGGTCGGCTTGATCCGGTAGCTGAGTTCTCCATCCACCCAGAGATCCAGATAGGCCCCTTCGGCGGCAACGGGGCTCAAGGTGTCGGCTATGTCGTTCGCGAGTTGGCGAGCCGCGGGGTACGCGCCCTTATCAAAGGGGGCCGCGGGAGCCATCACGTTGCGGTTGATGTCGCCGCAGGCCGCCAGGGTGGAGCCCATCCCGCGCACGATCGTGCCGATCACCTCGCGCAGATTGTGCTTGCGGATGCCGTGCATCTGGAACGCCTGCCGCGTTGTGACCCGCAGGGTTCCGTTACCCAAACGATCAGCCAGATCGTCCATGGCCAGAAACAGCGAGGCCGGAATCCGGCCGGCTGGGCTGCGCAGCCGCAGCATCATTTGCCAATCTTTGTCTTGTCCCTTCTGCCGGTTATCGCGGTTGTCTTGTTGATAGCTGCCATGGAACTTCAGCAGTTGAACTGAGCTATCACTGAAGTTGGGCAGCTCGTTCTCGAGCTCGGTAGCCAAGGGTTCGCGCAGATAGCCGCTGTCGGCTTTCAGCTGCTCGAATTTGGTGCGTTCGGCGCCGTTGGCGATGCAAGGCGAGAAGCTTCGGCCGCTCTGAGATTCAGAGCTGCGCTCATCG
>NZ_JBIPMN010000118.1:0-8362 GCF_044369115.1 Vulcanococcus sp.
CCGTCACGGTCACTCGCTGCATCGCTGGAGACATGACCGTAGCGAAACGCCGTTCAGCACTGGCTTCAATCTGCGGTCGCTGCCTTGGAAACCGGGCCTGGCCGCCGCTCCTGGGCCAGTGGAAACCAACCAAACCCCTTCAATACAGTGGGCAGCTGTTGTGGGCTGAACCTCGTGTCGACCTTTCTGCTGGAGATCGGGACCGAGGAACTCCCTGCTGATTTCGCCCGGCTCGCATTGCCGCAGCTCGAGCAGATGGTGCAGCGCGATCTGACTGAGGCTCGCCTAGGCCACGGTGCGATCCGCTGCACCAGCACGCCCCGCCGCCTGGCGGTGCAGCTGGCCAACCTGGAGGCTGCAGCTCCAGATCTGAAGGAGGAGCGCAAGGGGCCTCCTGCAGCTCAAGCCTTCAAAGACGGCGTACCCACTCCCGCTGCCGTGGGTTTTGCCAAGCGCTGCGGAATTGATCCAGCGGCGCTGGAGGTACGCGAGACCCCCAAGGGCCCGTTTGTATTCGCCACGGTGCTGGAGAAGGGACGTTCGACCCCAGAGCTGCTGAGTGAATGGATACCGCAGTGGATCAGCGCGCTTCAGGGCCGTCGCTTCATGCGCTGGGGTTCGGGCGAAAGCCGTTTCTCTCGCCCCGTGCGGTGGCTGGTGGCGTTGCTCGATGGCCAGGTGGTGCCCGTGCGGCTCGAGGGCAGTGATCCGGAGGTGGTGAGCGGAAACAGCAGTCGAAGCCACCGTCTGCATGGCGGAGCGGTGACGATCAGCAGCGCAGACACCTACGACGAGGCCCTGGCGGCAGCGGGTGTGCAGGTGGATCGCAGCCAGCGGGCTCAATGGATCCGCAACACCGTTGAGCAGGCAGCAGCTGCGCTACAGGCGGACCCCGATCTGCCGGACGACCTGTTTGAAGAGCTCACCGATCTGGTGGAGGCCCCCCTCCTGATCGAAGGCTGCGTGGATGAGCACTACCTCGCCTTGCCGGCTGAGGTGCTGAGCACGGTGATGCGTGCCCATCAGCGTTACGTGCCGCTTTACCGGCAGGGAGCGGCCCAGGATCCCTTGGCGCTTGATGCCCGCAGCAGCCTGCTGCCCCGCTTCTTGTGCATCGGCAATGGTTTACCAGAAGCACTGGCCACAGTGCGCCGCGGCAACGAGCGCGTGCTCAAGGCCCGGTTGGCCGATGCGGAGTTCTTTGTCCAGGCAGACCGTGCTGTGCCCAGCATCGATCGCCGCGATCAGCTCGCCCGCGTCACCTTTGCCGCTGGCCTGGGCTCCCTGCTCGATCGGGTGGAGCGCCTGGAGTGGTGCACCGATGTGTTGCTTGAACTGCTCGAGCTGCCTGCGGCCACAGCCAGCCATGCCCGCCGCGCAGCCCATCTGTGTAAGCACGATTTGGTGAGCCAGATGGTGGGTGAATTTCCTGAGCTTCAGGGGGTAATGGGTGGAAAGTATCTGTTGGCTGAAGGTGAGCCCCGTGAGGTGGCGCTGGCGGTGCTGGAGCACTACCTGCCCCGCGGCGCTGGCGATGCGTTGCCCGAATCCGATGCCGGAGCCGTGGTGGCCCTGGCGGAGCGCCTGGAATTACTGCTGAGCATCTACGCCAAGGGAGAGCGCCCCAGTGGCTCTTCTGATCCCTATGCCCTTCGCAGAGCTGGCAATGGCGTGCTTCAGATCCTGTGGACTAAAGGCTGGAGCCTGAATCTGCAGCAATGGCTGGAGCGGGCCACGGCCCACTGGGCGCAGCTGCTGCCCGCGTTCAAGGTGGATGCTCCAGCCCTGGCTGCCGAACTGGCTGAGTTCCTGCGGCAGCGCCTGCAGAGCTTGCTCGAAGAAGGCGGTACGGCTGTGGATCTGGTGCAGGCCGTAGCCGGTGATGGTGTGGCGATTCAGCGCGTGATCACAGATCCGGGAGATGCACGGCAGCGGGCGGCGCTGCTCATGGCCCTGCGAGCCAGTGGTGAGTTGTCCGCTGTGCAGGCGGTGGTTACCCGAGCTGCTCGCCTCGCGGAGAAGGGAGATCTCACCGCAACCGTTCTCTCGGCGGCCGGGGTGGTGGATGCAGCGCTGTTTGAGAAGAGCAGCGAAGCTGAAATGCTGGCTGTGATCGAGCAGCTGGAGCCGATCGCTACCAGCGACAGTGCGGATCGCTACACCCGTTTGGCCCAAGGATTGATCGCCGGTGCATCAGCTTTGGCTGCGTTCTTCGATGGTGAGCAGAGCGTGATGGTGATGACTGACAACGCCGCCATCCGCGGCAACCGCCTCAACCTTCTCGGTGTGCTGCGCAATCAGGCTTCGCTGCTGGCCGATTTCAGCCGGATCAGCGGTTGAGGTCTGTTTGAGCAGCGTCTGCCCATGCACCCCGTTAGGGTGAGGCTTGAGCAGGTGATGCATCGCACCTGGTGATCAGGTTCGGCATCCTCCTTGCAACAACCCCAGCTTCGGAACCGCAGCGAATTTTCGCTTGCTCCCTTTCGCCGATCCGACAACCTGCGGGCTCTCTGGCAGTTGCTCTCCACCCTGCTTCCCACGGCCCTGCTCTGGGCGTTTTTGCCCTGGATCTGGCGTCCGTTTCGGCTCGAATCGCTGTTGATCGTGCCAGCCGTTGCCCTGCTCGTGCTGTTTTCAGCCCGTAGTTTTTCATTGATGCACGACTGCGGCCACGGCTCCTTCTTTCGAAGCCGCCCGCTCAACCGCGCCGTCGGCTTTCTGCTTGGCGTTGTCAACGCAATTCCTCAACATCCCTGGTCGCGCGGCCATGCTTTTCATCACCGCCACAACGGCAACTGGGAACGCTACCGAGGCCCTTCGGCGCTGATCACGGTTGAGCTGTTTCAACAGTTGTCGCCAGAGCAACAGCAGCGTTATGGGTGGTCGCGTCATCCGTTGATGCTGTTTCCGGGTGGGTTCTTCTATTTGGTGGTGCGGCCACGCCTTCAGCTGCTGCTTGGGCTCGGGGAATGGTTGGCAGCGATGGCAGCAGAGTTGTGCCGTGATGGTTGGCGTGCCGTATTCAGCCTGACTGCGCGCACGCTGAACTTCCAATCCAGCCATTGGTATACGGGCGAGGAATTCATCGATCTGGCGGCGAACAATGTTTGCGTGCTCGCCAGCTGGTGGTTGATGAGCCGCTTGCTTGGAGCGGGACTGTTCTGGGGCACCTACGCAATCGTGATGACCTGCTCCGCCGCCATCTTCATCTGCATCTTCTTTGTGCAGCACAACTTCCCTGATTCGTACGCCCACCGCAGCAACGACTGGAGCTACTTCCAAGGGGCGATGGAGGGCAGCAGCAACCTCATTCTGCCGGGAATCCTGCACTGGTTCTCAGCTGATATTGCTTTCCACAGCATTCACCACCTGTGCGAGCGCATTCCCAACTACCGCTTGCGCGCCTGCCATCAGGCCAATCAGCATCTCCTCGGGGAGTGCACCTATCTGCGGCTCAGCGATATTCCACGTTGCTTCGATCTAATTCTTTGGGATAGCACTAAGCAACGTCTGGTGTCGATGGCTGAGGCGTAAACCTGGTGTTGATCTGGCTTTGAGCGCTGGACGGCCAACATAAAAAAGCCGCCCTTTCGGGCGGCGTTCTCTCACCTGCTTTTAGCTTCAGCCTTTGCCAGCCAGTACTGGTTCGCGCTCATCCGAGGCTGAATCGGTGGAGGCAGCGGTGTTGGCTTGACCTTCCTTAGCTTTGCCCACGCGGATGCCACCTTTGATGGTGCTCACCGCCAACATGGCGTTTACTTCAGCTTCCTCGCGCACAGCGCTCGGCACCGGCTTGTAGCCCTGAGGTGCAAGGGCGTTGCCACGCAGCACTGAACCCAGGGTGAGCAGGGTGAGCTTGAGCTGCTGCCAGGGGTTCATTGCCACCACACGCTTGTAGAGGTAGCTGTCGAAGGTGAGGCGCTGCACGTCCTTGTCATCGCACATCTCCACGAAGGCTTCGCGGGCCGCATCGTTGCGGTAGAAAATGTTTTGCAGGATCTCAAGCACCTTGTAAGTGGCGCCGTACTGGCGATCCCACTTCTTCAGATACTTCTTGAGGTCAGCCTCGCTGGGCACCTTGGTGCCGCCTTGGCTGGATTCCACGATCTGCTCGGCGCACATGCGGCCGCTCTTGGCGGCGAAGTAGATGCCTTCGCCGGAGCTCTTGGTCACGTAACCGGCGGCATCGCCCACCAGGGCCATGCGGCCCACAACCCGACGCGGACGCGGGTGCTCGGGGATCGGGTGAGCTTCCACCTTGATGACCTCTCCATTCACCAGGCGCTTTTTGGCGCGCTCGCGGATGCCTTCCTGCAGGCTCTTAATCAAGCCCTGGTTCTCCTGCATGGTGCCGGTGCCCACGGCCACATGGTCGTACTTGGGGAACACCCAGGCGTAGAAGTCGGGCGACACATCGGTGCCCACGTACATCTCGGCAAGGCTCTCGTAGTACTTCATCTCCTCGGCCGGGAGCTTGATGCGCTCCTGGAAGGCGATGGCCACGTTGTAATCACCAGCATCCATCGCTTTGGCGACCCGACTGTTGGCGCCATCGGCACCAATGATCAGATCCACCTCCAAGCTCTTGGTGGTGCCAGTGGCTTCACCATCGCTGTAGTCGGAGTAAGTGAGGGTGTAGGGGCCCTGGCGGTTAGCGCCGGTATCGATCTTGGTCACAAGACCGTTCACCAGATTGGCGCCGAGATCGGCGGCACGGTTGCGCAGGAAGGCATCCATCACCTCGCGGCGGCACATGCCGATGTATTCGTTCTCGTTCTCAAGATTGATATCCACCTCACGGTTGGAGGGAGAGATCATCTTCATGTTCCGGACCTTGCGGTCGATGATCGACTCGGGCAAGTCGAACTCATCAACCATGCAGAGCGGAATAGCACCGCCGCAGGGCTTGGCGTTATCCAGCTTGCGCTCGAAGATCCAGGTTTGGATGCCGGCCTTAGCCAGCACTTCCGCAGCACAGGATCCGCTCGGGCCGCCGCCCACCACCGCGACTCGCAACATCTTGAAACCCGCTCCGCCAGAAGGATGTTGGGGCGAAGCTAACACCGCTGAGCAGGCAGCTGCTGGCGCTCCTTGGGCACCGCCTTACCATCGGACGACCCTGCTGCCATGGGAGTCGTCGCTTGCCCAGCGCCAGTCGGCAGTCATCAGCCACGCGCAACGCGATGCGCCCTGGTGCTGCGATGCGCCCTGGTGCTGACGACATCCCGCTCGCCCAGCGCACCATCTCTCCTGCCCTGAGGCGCAGGCCGCCCTGGCGATTTGCCATCACCGCTGCCGGAGCTGCACTGCTGACAGTCGGAGCGTTGGTGGTGGTCTTCCCCCAACCCTTGCGCCGGCTGATGGCTCCGCCACCGGTGCAGGGATTACAGGCCCGGGTTGGCCTTGATGGCCGCTTGCTCGGACATTTCCCCTATGGCGAGGCGGCTACCGCTGATCTTGTAGCCATCGCCCCGGGTGTGCAGCTCCACCGTGATGCCGCTGCCGCCTTGCTGCGTCTGCAGGATGCCGCGGCGGCGGACGGTATTGATTTGAGGGTGCTCAGCGCCTACCGCTCGATCGATCTGCAGAAGCAGATTTTTTTTGATGTGAAGTCCGAGCGCAACCAGAGCGCTCTTGAGCGCGCCCAGGTGAGTGCGCCACCAGGCTTCTCCGAGCACAGCACCGGCTATGCCGTAGATCTCGGCGACGGGCGAGCCCCCGATACCAACCTCTCGGCCAGCTTTGAATCCACGCCAGCCTTCGCCTGGTTGCAGGCCCATGCCAATCGGTTCCACTTCACCCTCTCCTTCCCGGCAGGCAATGCCCAGGGGGTGAACTACGAGCCCTGGCATTGGCGTTTTGAAGGGTCAGCTGAGGCCCTTAAAACCTTCGAGGCCGCCCAGCGGCTCAACCGTTAATGGCGCACTTGCCTGAGCTGTTGGCTCCCGCCGGCTGCTGGGAGTCGCTGAAAGCGGCCGTGGCCAATGGCGCTGATGCCGTGTATTTCGGCGTGGAGCAGTTCAATGCCCGCCTGCGTGCAGAGAACTTCCGCGCCGCCGATCTGCCGGAGGTGATGGATTGGTTGCACCGCCGCGGGGTGAAGGGATTCCTCACCATGAACGTTTTGATCTTTCCGTCGGAGCTGAAGCAGGCGGCCAATCTTCTGCTCTCTGCTGAAGCCGCACAGGTGGATGCCTTGATCGTGCAAGACGTTGGCCTGGCCTGGCTGGCGGGAGAGCTCACTCCCGAGTTGGCGATCCACGGATCCACACAGATGTCGATCACCAGCGCCGCTGGGGTGGCGATGGCGGCCGAACTCGGCTGCAGCCGGGTTGTGCTCGCGCGTGAGTTGAGCCTGCGTGATTTGAGCCGCATTCAGGAGCAGTTGCAGCGTCGCGGTTTAACGATGCCACTTGAGGTGTTTGTGCACGGCGCGCTGTGTGTCGCGTATTCCGGCCAGTGCCTCACCAGTGAGGCCCTAGGCCAGCGCAGCGCCAACCGCGGCGAATGCGCCCAGGCCTGCCGTCTTCCATACCAATTGATTGTGGATGGCGAAGAACGCGATCTCGGCGAACAGCGTTATTTGATGTCGCCCCAGGATCTGGCCGCCTGGGATCTGCTGCCTCAGCTCGCCGAATGTGGCATCGCCAGCTTGAAGATCGAGGGTCGGCTCAAGGAATCAACGTATGTGGCGGCCGTCACCGACGCCTACCGGCGCGGTTTGGATCAACTGCAGCTTGGTGAAGATTCCACTGATGCAGACGCGCTGCGCCGCCAACTCGAACTCAGCTTTTCCCGAGGCCTCAGCCACGGCTGGCTCGATGGCGTGAACCACCGCAAGCTCGTTCATGGCCGCTGGAGCAAAAAGCGTGGGCCGTGGTTGGGCCGGCTCGAAAGCCTGGAGTCAGGTGGGCGCCTGATCCTGCGCAGCCAGCAAGCGCTCAAGCCAGGTGATGGTGTGGTGCTGGAGATCCCCAGCAGCGATCCCCTGCTGCCGCCTGAAGAGATCGGCGGGCGACTGATGCAGGTCGATCGCTTACCACGCGGCCGTGTCGCTCTCACCCTCGGGCCTGGGCGTGTTGATTTACGCGGGCTGCAACCAGGCAGCCCGTGCTGGCTCACCAGTGATCCCCAGCTCGAGAGCCGGCTGCAGCGGTTAGCGCAACAGGATGTGGCTGAGCAGCGGCGCCCCCTCTCGCTCAAGGTGTCGGGCCGGGCGGGTGAGCCGCTTCTCATTGAAGCGTTGGACGGCACGGCCCGCGTTCGATCGGAGCAGCCGCTGGAACCAGCCCGCGGGGGTGGCCTTGATCCAGAGCGGCTGCGGCAACAGCTCGGCCGACTCGGTGGTACTCGCTGGGAGCTGGATCGGCTGGAGGTTGCACTGGAGGGCGAACTGTTTCTGCCCGTGGCCCAGCTCAACCGGCTGCGGCGCCAGCTAGTGGATCAACTGGCTGAAGGCTTCGCCAGTGAACCCACAGCCTCAGCTCTGGTTCCCAGCTCCATCGCTCAGGTGTCTGCGGTGTTGGATGCGTTGCTGGCTGCACCGATGAGTGGTGCTTCTTCTGAACTCCTGCCGCGCCCCCAACCGCACCTGGCGGTGCTGGTGCGGAGCCTTGAGCAGCTGGAAGTCCTCAAGGGGTTGCCGCTTCAGCGCGTGATCGTGGATCTTGAGCACCCCCGCCAACTGCGAGAGGCCGTGCAGAGCGGCCGTGGTTGCTGGCCTGGCGGTGTATGGGCTGCTGGTCAGCGCATCTGCAGGCCGGATGAGGCCTGGAGTCTCGAGCCGCTGCTGCGCTCTGGTGCCGATGGATTCCTGGTGCGCAATGCCGATCAGCTCGAGCGGCTCACGCCCCTGGCGCCCTGCCAGGGGGATTTCTCCCTCAATGTGGCCAACCCGCTCGCAGCCCGTTGGTTGATCCAGCGCTGGGGGCTGGAGCGCATCACCGCCAGCTACGACCTGGCCCTTGATCAGTTGCTTGCGTTGGTGCGTGGCTGCCCCGCCAACAGCGTGGAGATCACCCTGCACCAGCACATGCCGCTCTTCCATATGGAGCATTGTCTGTTCTGCGCCTTCCTCTCAGACGGGCACGATCACACCGATTGCGGTCGCCCCTGCGAAAGCCATCAGGTGCTGCTGCGTGATCGCAGCGGGGCGGAACATCCGCTGCGGGCCGATCTAGGCTGCCGCAACACCCTGTTCAACGGCCGAGCTCAGACAGCGGCTGAGGCCATTCCGCATTTTCTGAAGGCCGGTCTGCGCGATTTCCGGGTGGAACTGCTGCAGGACAGCCCTTCCGATACCCGGCGTCGCGTGGAGCTCTATCTCCAAGCGGTGGCAGGGGAGCTCAGCGGCCGCGCGGTC
>NZ_JBIPMN010000084.1:0-11022 GCF_044369115.1 Vulcanococcus sp.
CCCATTAACCACTCGGGCACCGACCCGAACCACACCCCAAGAACTTACCAGCCGGTGGGTCTGCCCCTGGCTCTGCTCCTTACGATTGAGGTACTTGAGGCCGGTTCAACGGCGCTGGCGATGCGGGTGCTGCTGCTCAATGGGCCCAACCTCAATCTTCTGGGGTTGCGGGAACCAGGCCTCTACGGCGCTGACACCTTGGAGGCCATTGAGGCGGATTTGGGCCGCCAGGCTGCCGGGCTCGGTGCATCGCTGGAGTGCTTTCAGAGCAACCACGAGGGCGCTCTGGTGGATCGCATCCATGCGGCCCGCGGCCATGCCGACGGCATCTTGATTAACGCCGGCGCCTTCACTCACACGTCGATTGCCCTGCGCGACGCGCTGCTGGGGGTGTCGATTCCGTATGTCGAGCTGCACCTCAGCAACGTGCACGCCCGAGAAGCCTTCCGCCAGCACTCCTATCTGGCCGACAAGGCCCTGGGCGTGATCTGTGGCTTCGGCCCCGCCAGCTACGGCCTGGCCCTGCAGGGCCTGGTGCAGCGTCTGCGCGCCGAGGCCGTGGCATGACAGCTGTGCTCGAGAACCCCACGGCCCGGGTGAAGTGGCTGGCGGCCCCCAGCAGCGCCAGCTGGCTGGAGCAGGCCAACGCACGGCCCGATCTGGTGTTGATCGACCACGCCCATTGCGAGCGCAAGGCGGCTGGGGTGGCTTTGCAGCTGATGTTCCGCTACCCGTCTGATGAGGGGTTGGGGGCGCTGCTGAGCCCACTGGCTCGCGAGGAGCTGGAGCACTTCGAGCTGGTGCTGCAGTTGCTGCAGCGGCGCGGCTTGACGCTGCGCCCGCTTCCGGCCCCAGGCTACGGCGCCACCCTCACGACAGCGGTGCGCAAGGGCGAACCCGAGCGGATGCTCGATTCCTGTCTGGTGGCGGGACTGATCGAGGCCCGCAGTCATGAGCGCATGGCCCTGCTGGCAGCCCACAGCAACGACGGGGAGCTGCGCGACCTCTACCGCGAACTGCTGGCCAGCGAGGCTCGCCATTTCGGGCTCTATTGGTGCCTGTGCGAAGAGCGCTTTGGTCGGGAGGTCACGGTGGCGCGGCTCCAGGAGCTGGCGGCAGCGGAAGTGGCAGCGCTCAGTGGTGATCTGGCCTCACCAGAGCTTGTGCGCATGCACTCGGTGGGGGTTGCTGCAGATCGCTAATCCAGCAGCGGGAACTGCTCGGCGATCGCTTTGCCGGTGAACTGGGCCACCCAGCCATCGGGGTTGTCGAAGAAGCGGATGGCGCAGAACTGCGGGGCGCTGCCCATGTCGAACCAGTGTTTGGTGCCGGCGGGCACGCTGATCCAGTCGTCGGCTTCGCAGAGCACCTGCAGCACTTCATCGCCGATGTGCAGGCAGAACAGCCCTTTGCCTTCCACGAAGAAGCGCACTTCGTCTTCGCTGTGGATGTGTTCCGCAAGGAACTTCTGGCGCAGCGCTTCGCGATCGGGGTGCTCGGGTGTCATGCGGATCGCATCCACCGTGGGGTAGGTGCCCCTGGATTGCACCCGCTCGATCTCGGGGGCATAGGCGGCGAGCACGGCGGCTGCATCGGCGCCGGCCGGCAGTTCAACCCGCGCAGGCCAGCGCTCGAAGCCGATGCCGCGCTCGGCCAGCTCGGCCGTGATCAGGGCCGGGTCGTTGCTGGCGAAATGGGGCAGGGGATGGTGGCTGCCCGTGGCTTGAAAAATCTGCAGATGACTCATCGGGTCATGCCGCACGCCTCTTCACCCTAGAAAGGCAGTCAGCCGCAGTCTTGGTGATTTGGATCACGACCCGGTGCCCACGCCGCCGGCCGGCACGCTCACGTTGGTGGGGGTGGGGCCCGGAGACCCGGAGCTGCTTACCGTGGCGGCGGTGCGAGCGATCGAGGCGGCTGCGGTGGTGGCTTACCCGGTGGCGCGCCTCGAGGCCGAGGGCATGGCGGCCCGCATCGCCGCTCCCTGGATTCGCCCTGAGCAACGCCGGCTGCCGTTGCTGTTCCCCATGGTGGCTGAAGTGGAACCGCGACAACAGGCCTGGCATGCCGCCGCCGAGGCCCTTGTGGTGGAGCTGAGCCAGGGCCAGGCCGTGGTGCTGCTTTGTGAGGGCGATAGTTCGCTGTATGCCAGCTGCTCTTATGTGCTGCTGGCACTGGAGGAACGGGTGCCCGCCGCGGCTGTGCGGGTCATTCCTGGGATCACGGCCGTTTCCGCAGCAGCAGCAGCGGCTTCCAGCCAAGGAATCCCTTGGCCCTTGGCGCTGCAGCAGGAACCGCTTTGGATCCGCCCCACTCCGGAAACCGCAGCTGAGCTGGAGGTGCTGTTGGAGCAGGCTGCCGCCGCCGGTGCCGTGGTGGCCCTGTTGAAGCTCGGCCACCGCTGGAGTTGGGTGCAACCGTTGCTCGCGGAGCGCGGGCTGTTGACCCATACCCTGTTTGCCCAGCGGGTTGGCTGGCCCGATCAGCAGTTGTCTCCTGCGGCGCTGGTCAGCGCGGCGGAGCAGCCCTACTTTTCGCTCTTATTGATCCGCCAGGGCTGGCCGGCGGTTCTGCCCTGATGCACAACGCACGATGACCGCCATCGATTGGTTCTCACTGCTCCACCCGGTGTTGGTGATCCTGTTTGTGTATCCCGTGGTGGGCGCCACGATCCGGCTGGGCATCTTGGTGCGCGAGAAGCGCCTCGGCATCACCCAGCAGCCGGCACTGGTGCCGAGGGAACACGCCGACCACGGCCGCTGGGTGACGGCAGGTGTGGTGGTGGCCGTGCTGATCGCGCTGGTTTATTCGTTCATTAGCAAGGCCGTTGAGCCTGGTGCTGCCTTTGTGGGCGGTTCGGCGCGCCTGGCGCTGTTGATGCTGGTGGCAGCCGGCACGTTGGTGGCGCTACTAGCTCTGCTCAAGGTGAAGCGCCCAGCGCTGAGGGCCAGTTTCACTCTGCTCACCTGGGCAGGGCTGCTGGGCTTGGGCAGCCAACCCGAGATCTGGCGCCTCTCCGATAACCCCTTCAGCGGGGCGTTCTGGAGCTCGCATTACTGGAGCGGTGTACTGCTCACCGGGCTGTTGCTGATGAATCTGGCGGCACGACCGGAAATCAGCCGCCACCTGCGCTGGCGTCGCCTGCATGTGGCCAGCAACATCCTGATCATGGTGCTGCTGGCGGTGCAGGCGATCACCGGTAGCCGCGATCTGTTGGAGATCCCGCTCAGCTGGCAGAAGCCGGCGATCTACCGCTGCGATTTCACCAACCGGGTGTGCCCGGAACCGGCAGCTGCTGCGGCACCAGGCTCAGCCGTTGCGGCTCCCGCCCTGGGCTGATCAGCCGGAGAAGTAGAGCCAGCAGCGCCCGCCATTCCGGCGGCGCCTGCCGCTGCGGCCAGGCGCCGGGGCGCCCATACAGCCATCTCAGAAACTGCTCGCGCGCATCGGCCGGGCCTCGCTCCCAGGCCCAGCTCAGGCGTGAGCAAGATTGAGCCTGTGGGGCCAGGGACAGAGTGGGCAAGCCGGGAGCGCTTGCGATACGCAGCTCCAGCCATGCGGTCTTCCCATCTTGTGGCCAAGCGCCAGGCGCCAGGGCAACACCGGTTTCACTGAGAGCCTCGATCGCCACGGAGTGTTCTACGAAGCGTCCGTTGGCATCCATCCCTCTCAGCGAGGCCTGCAACGGCAGGGCCAGCCAGGGGCTCGGATCGCCGGCAGCAGGATCGCGGCAGGCCCGCAGGGCCACCAGCAGGCCGAGCAGCGTCAGCCCGCCCCAAGCCAGGCCCAGCCAGCCGCCGGCACTGCGGCCCCCGGAGCTCAGGTGGCGCAGGATCTGCGCCAAGTTCAGCCCATTGAGGCCCAGCAACACCAACAGCGGCAGTGCCAGCACCGGTGCGATGCCACCGCGCCCTTGCACCCGGTGCTTGGGGGTGATCCGAAACGGCTGCACCCGCCCCCAGAGGCTGGCGAGCACGGTGGCCGCCAGCGGCACAGCCAGCGCCCATCCGGGTAGATCCGCCAGCAGCGCATGGCGGCTGCCGCGGTTCAGCCAGCCGGTGCTCAGCAGCAGCGCGATCCAGAGCGGCATCAGCTTGCCCAGCACAGCGGCATCGGTGAGCAGCACCGGCAGCACGCCCAGCAGGCCGATGCTGAGCGGCATCAGCAGCAGCAACAGCCGCGGCACCGTGTTGAACCAGTGCAGCGCGCCCTCGAGATAGGCCAGGCGTTGGCCGGGCCGCAGGCCGCGTAAGCGCAGGGGGCCCTGCCGCAAGCGCAGCGCCTGCAGGGTGCCGGAGGCCCAGCGCTGCCGTTGGCGCACGAAATCGAGCATGGTTTCGGCGGCCAGGCCGGCGCTGAGCTTTTCGCCGAGGTAGCGCAGCTTCCAGCCGCGTGAGGCCAGAGCCATGCCGGTCACGAGGTCTTCCGAGATGGCCTGCTCCACGAAGCCGCCCACGTCCTCCAGAGCGGCGCGGCGCACCAAGAAGCTGGTGCCGGCGCACACCACCGCATCCCAGGCGCTGCGCACCGGTTCGATCCAGCGGTAGAAGCTCTCCTCATCCGGAAGCAGCCAGGCCTCCATGGTCAGGTTGCGCATCACCGGGTCGGCATTGAAAAAGTGCTGGGGGGTCTGCACCAGCGCCACCTGCGGATCGAGCAACAGGCCGATCGTGCGCTCTAGGAAGTGCTGTTGGGGCACGAAATCGGCGTCGAACACCGCCACCAGCTCGCCGCTGCCCAGCGGCAGCCCGGCGTTGAGGTTGCCGGCCTTGGCGTGCCTCCGCTGCGGCCGGTGCTGGTAGCCGGCGCCGTAGCGGGCGGCCAGTTCGGCTACCTCGGCTCGGCCGGCGTCATCGAGCACCCACAGCTGCTTGTGCGGATAGTGGAGCTGGCTGCAGGCCCGCAGGCAGCGCTCCAACACCGGCAGGGGTTCGCCGCAGGTGGGGATCAACACGTCCACCGTGGGCCGCCAGCTGCTCGCCTGCCACTGAACCTGGGCTGCATCCGCTTCGGGGCGGCCATCGCTGAAACGCCGCCAAGCGAGCAGCAGCGGCAACAGCCCGCTGAGCAATAGCCAGCCCTCGGCAAGCAGCAACAGCACGCTCAGGGCCGCGGTCAGCGGCCCACTGAGATTGAGGCTTGCGGCGACGCGCCAGTGCAGGTAGCTCAGGCTCAGCCATGTGAGCAGCAGCAGCAGGCTGCGCCGCATCCACAGCGGGCAGCGGGCCTCAGGCCGGCGGCTCAGCCACAGGGGCCACAGCAGCAGCAGCCAGGGGAGCCAGAGCTCCGCAGTCATCCAGCTGGGCCGCGGCTTGATCCAGCAACGCTAGGGCTTCTGCGGGGGTGGGAGCGCGCATCAGGGCGTGGCGAAGCTGCGGCGCTCCGCTGAAGCCGGTGCAGGTCCAGCTCATGTGTTTGCGGGCAATCAGCAGGCCGTGATCACCGCGGGCGGCCACAAGAGCCTGCAGCTGCTCCCGCGCCAGGTGGATGCGTTCAAGGGCACCGGGGCTGGGCGGGATCGGCCTGCCGCTCAGGGCGGCATCGATCTGCCCCACCAGCCAGGGGGCGCCCATGGTGCCGCGGCCCACCATCACGCCATCGGCGCCGGTGTGCTCGAGGCAGCGCAGGGCATCGGCGGCGTTGTTCACATCACCGTTGGCGATCACCGGGATCGTGAGCGCCCGCTTCACCGCGGCGATCGCGTCCCAATCGGCCTGGCCCTTGAAGCCCTGCTCGCGGGTGCGGCCATGCAGGGTGAGCAGCTGCGCGCCGGCGCCCTCGAGCTGCTGGCACCAGCTCACTGGATCGGCGTCGCTGCCGCACCAGCCCAGGCGGGTCTTCACTGTCACGGGCACCGTCACGGCCTCGGATACCGCCTCCACGATGCGGGCCGCCAGATCGGGGTCGCGGATCAGGCCGCTGCCGCCCCCCTTTTTGGCGATCTTCTTCACCGGGCAGCCCATGTTGATGTCGATCAGGAAGGCGCCGGCCGCTTCAGCGCGGCGGGCTGCATCGGCCATGGCGGCTGGGCGGTGATCAAACAGCTGCACACCGATCGGGCCGGGCTCGCTGGCCAGTTCCTCCACCTTGATCAGGCCGTGGCCCAGCTCCAGGCTGGTGGCGTTCACCATTTCGGTGAACAGCAGCGCATCGGGCGCCCAGCGCCGCACCAGGCTGCGGAAGATGCGATCGCTCACCCCCGCCAGCGGCGACTGCAGCACGCGGCAGCGCAGCGCCCGGGGTGTGCCGCGGCCGGCCAGCTCGAGTGGGGGTGGGGCGGTGATCATGCTGTGTTGATTGTCGGACTCCAGGCCGATGCCTTCTGCCGAAGCCGCCGCCACGCCCGTTCCCTTCCCCCTGAGCCGTGCGCTGCTGGACGCGGTGCTGACCGACCGCACCAGCGACCGCTTCGTGTGTGAACTGATCTGGCCGCGCCTGGGATACGAGCTCGATGGCTCCGGCACCTGGAGCGCGGGCCCGGCCACGGAAGCCAGCTGGCGGGAGTCGTTCCCGATTGAGCCCCAGTTCATCGCTCAGCGGCCGCCTTCGGTTGCGCTCACGCGCTCGATCCCGAAGCAGCACAAGCAGCTGTTGAAAGAACAGCTGGGCTTTGGGGGCTACCGCATCGGTGAGCTCTACCCGCGGCGCACCCGCCGGGCTACGGCGGTGAACTGGCTGCTGGCCCACCTGGCGCAGCGGGGGGAGCCGCTGCCGGAGAGCGGCCTGCTGCCGCAGCTGCGCGAACAGCCCGCCGATCCAGTGGCGGGCCACCCGGGTGATCTGCCGATCAGCTGAGGGCCTTCACGCCTGGATCGTCACGGGTGTGCCTACAGGGGTGTTCTCGAACAACCAGCGGGCATGCGGGCTGGGGATGCGGATGCAGCCGCTGCTGCGGGCCACCCCGAAGGCTTGCCCGGCCGCCTCCTGCCAAGGGGCTCCATGCATGCAGATCATTTCGTTCTCAGTGATGCACATCGCCCAGGGCACATTCGGGGCCACGTAGGTGCGGCCGCGCATGGTGACGCTGCGGTGCTTGGTGAACACCTGCGCGCTGCCGGTGGGCGTTGGGCTGGAGGCCTTGCCCGTGCTCACCAGCACCGTGCGCACCAGCTCCTGCTCCTGGTTGTACACGTAGAGCTTTTGGTCGGAGAGGTCGACCACGATCGAGGCGATCAGTTCCAGCATGGGGGCAGGCCGCCGCAGGGGGCGGGGCTCAGAACACCCTTTTGCTAGCGAGACTCGCTGCGTCGCATCTTGCGACGGCAGAAAGTTTTTCGCTTCCGCCGGCCTGTAGGGTCAAGTCACGACAGTTGTTGTGATACCCGCTTGGCTCTGCCGGTCGTCGCCATTATTGGCCGCCCCAACGTGGGCAAATCCACCTTGGTCAACCGGCTCTGCAAGAGCCGGGAGGCCATCGTGCACGACGAGCCCGGTGTGACCCGCGATCGCACCTACCAAGATGGCTACTGGCGCGATCGTTCTTTCAAGGTTGTTGACACCGGCGGCCTGGTGTTCGACGACGACAGTGAATTCCTGCCGGAGATCCGCGAGCAAGCGAACCTTGCCCTCTCCGAGGCCTCCGTGGCGGTGGTGATCGCCGATGGCCAGCAAGGCCTCACCGCGGCGGATGAATCGATTGCCGAATGGCTGCGCGGCCACAACGTGCCGGTGCTGCTGGCGGTGAACAAGTGCGAGTCCCCCGAGGCGGGCCTCTCGATGGCGGCTGAGTTCTGGAGTCTGGGCTTAGGGGAGCCCTACCCGATCTCCGCCATCCACGGTGCTGGCACGGGCGACCTGCTCGACAAGGTGGTGGATCACCTGCCCCCGACCGAAGAGCTCACCGGTGAGGAACCGATCCAACTGGCGATTGTGGGCCGGCCGAATGTGGGTAAATCCAGCCTGCTCAATGCCATCTGCGGCGAGAAGCGGGCGATCGTGAGCCCAATCCGCGGCACCACCCGCGACACGATCGACACCACGATCGAGCGCGAGGGCCACACCTGGAAGATCCTCGACACCGCCGGCATCCGCCGCAAGCGCTCGGTGAACTACGGCCCCGAGTTCTTCGGGATCAACCGCAGCTTCAAGGCGATCGAGCGCTCCGATGTGTGCGTGTTGGTGATCGATGCCCTTGATGGCGTCACCGAGCAGGATCAGCGCCTGGCGGGCCGCATTGAAGAAGACGGCCGCGCCTGCGTGGTGGTGGTGAACAAGTGGGATGCGATCGAGAAGGATTCGCACACCATGCCGGCGATGGAAAAAGAGCTGCGCGCCAAGCTCTATTTCCTCGATTGGGCGCCCATGCTCTTTACCTCGGCCCTGAGCGGCCAGCGGGTGCAGAGCATCTTTGCGACCGCGGCGGTGGCGGTGGAGCAACACCGCCGCCGGGTGAGTACCTCGGTAGTGAACGAGGTGCTGCAGGAGGCTGTGAGTTGGCGCTCGCCGCCCACCAGCCGCGGCGGCCGCCAGGGCCGCATCTATTACGGCACCCAGGTGGCCACGCGGCCTCCGAGCTTCACGCTGTTTGTGAACGACCCCAAGCTGTTCGGCGACACCTACCGTCGCTACGTGGAACGGCAGATCCGTGAAGGCCTGGGCTTTGAAGGTTCACCGCTCAAGCTGTTCTGGCGCGGTAAGCAGCAGCGCGACGCCGAGAAGGATCTGGCGCGGCAGCAGGCCCGCGGTCGTTGATCCCCCGGGACTGGTGGGAGCCTGATGGATTGGTTGCGGCAGATCCCCATCGGCCAGTACGTCGATGGCACCGGGAGCTGGCTGCGGGATCTTGATTCCCGCCTGAAGCTCGCCTGGACTGTGGCCTTTCTGCTTACGCCGATCCTGGCGGGGCCCTGGTGGCGGCTTGCCCTGGTGGGCTTGCTGCTGCTGGTGACGGCCTGCAGCGGTCTCCCCTGGCGGATCTGGCGCCGCACCTTGCCGCTGCTCTTGGCGCTCTCGTTGTTGGTGGGTGTGCTCGCTACCTTCCTGCCCGCTGGCGGGGCTGAGCCGGTGCCCTTGAACCGGCCGCCCCAGGAGTTGCGGCTGGCCCCTGCGGATCAAGGGCGGCGCTGGGAGTTGTTGCGATGGGGGCCGGTGCAGCTGGGCCCGCTGCCATTCGGGCCGCTGGCGATCACGCGGCGCTCTGCGGAGTTGGGGGTCAACAGCGCCACCTTGCTGTTCACAGTGATTCACAGCGCCAACCTGCTGCTGCTCACCACGCCGCCGGAATCGTTGGTGTGGGGCCTGAGCTGGTGCATCGCGCCCCTGGCGCGGGTGGGGGTGCCGGTGGATCGCTTGGGGTTCACCTTGCTGCTGTCGCTGCGGTTTCTGCCCCTGGTGCAGGAGGAATTTCAGAACCTGCTGCGCTCGGTGGCGACTCGTTCGGTGAACCTGCGCCAGCTGGGGCTGCAGGGTTCTTTAGCGCTGGTGCTTGCCTTGGGGGAGCGCTTACTGGCCAATGTGTTGCTGCGGGCTGAACAGGGAGCCGAGGCGTTGATGGCCAAGGGAGGCCGTTGGATTGCACCGGCTCAGTTGATTCGCGATCCGCTTCCCAACCCAGCGCTGCAGTGGGCCTGTGCCCTGGGGCTCGCGCTGTTGCTCGGTTTGCGGTGGAGGTACGGTGACGTCTGATTTGGTCACCGTCGGCACAGACCGCGTGAGCGCTGAGTGAGCACAGAGCGTTATCTCAATCACCCCACCTTCGGCTTGCTCTACCGCGTGGCGGAGGTGGGTGAGGGGCGCGATCTCTACGCCACGCTCTATGCCCAGCGCATGTTTTTTGTGGTGACACTGCAGGAGCGCGGGGCTCAATTTGAGGTGATCCCGTTGATGGATGCGCGCCATCTGGCCGAGCAGAACCTCGCGCGTGCCCGCCGCGATGGCCCTGAGGCCCACGCGCGCTGGCGTCAGTTGTTTGATCAAACCTTTATCTGATCACCAGTGGTGTCTGAGTCAGCAGCTGAGCGCTTGGCGGTGATTCGCAGCCAGCTGCCCGCCTCCACCCAGCTGCTGGCGGTGAGCAAAGGCCATCCCACGACCGCCATTCGCGAACTGGCAGAGCTGGGACAACGCAGCTTCGGTGAAAGCCGGCTGCAGGAAGCCACGGCGAAACAGGCGGAGCTGGCGGATCTGCCAGGGCTTGACTGGCATTTCATCGGGCGTCTGCAGGCCAACAAGGTGCGGCCGGTGGTGCAGCGTTTCGGTTGGCTCCATTCCGTGGATTCGCTGGCCCTGGCCGAACGGGTGGCCCGGATCTCCGGGGAAGAGGAGGTGTGCCCCAAGCTGTTGCTGCAGGTGAAGCTGCGCCCCGACCCGGCCAAGGGTGGCTTTGCTCCCGATGAGCTCCGCCTGGCCTGGCCGCAGCTGCGGGCTTTGGCTTCGGTGCAACTGGTGGGCCTGATGACCATGGCGCCCCTTGGACTCGATGCAACCCAGCGCCAGAGCCTCTTTGCAGACTGTGCGGCCTTGGCGGGGGAGCTGGGTCTTGCGCAGTTGTCGATGGGGATGAGCGGCGATTGGCAGGAGGCCGCGGCGGCCGGCAGCACCTGGGTCCGTATCGGCTCAGCCCTCTTCGGCCCGAAACCCTTGTCACCGCCCGCGTGGGACGCTATCTAGGTTTAGTGCCAAGACCGAGGTTCCACGGTGTCGTTGCTCTCCCGCCTGCGTGCAGTTGTCTCCGGTGACGACTACCTCGACGGCTACGACGACGAGCTTGATTACGACCACGGCGATGTGCCGCAGGCCAGCACCACAGCAAGCCCCGGCGCCCTGGCCCTCACCAGCGATTTCGACAGCGTTGATCCGTTTGCTGGCAGCAATGTGATCGGCATGCCGGGTATCTCCTCCTCGGCGGCGGAGGTCACCCTGATGGAGCCCCGCAGCTTCGATGAAATGCCCCGCGCGATTCAGGCTCTGCGCGAGCGCAAGACCGTGATCCTCAATCTCACGATGATGGAGCCGGATCAGGCCCAGCGCGCTGTGGATTTCGTGGCTGGTGGCACCTTCGCGATCGACGGCCACCAGGAGCGG
>NZ_JBIPMN010000217.1:0-3579 GCF_044369115.1 Vulcanococcus sp.
GTTCGCCCCCAGCTGCGTCACGGTCACCACCGCCGCCAGCGAGGAGCCCTCCTCTCCCACCGTGGTGTCCCGTGAAGTGAGTCAGGAGCCGGAAGCCGCTCCCGCACCCGCCTGGGGCCGCGAAACCTACGGCGCTAGCGTCGGCTGAGTGCACCTCCAACCCCTTTGAGCAGCTTCTCCCCCGCCAGCTTTGGGGTGATCGGCCTGGGCCGCATGGCCCAGGCCTTGCTGTTTCCGTTGCTGGAGAGCGGCCTGGTGCCGCTGGACGGAGTGCGTGCAGCCGTGGCTTCCCAGGCCTCGGCCGATCGGCTGCGTGCCGCACGGCCTGAACTGGGCGTGAGCACCGCGGCGGCGGAAGCCTGGGGCTGTGCTGTGGCGCTGTTGGCTGTGAAGCCCCAGCAGCTGGAGGCCGTGGCGGCGGCCGCACCCGCCCCGGCGGCAGAGGAGCCGCCGCTGCTGATCTCGGTGTTGGCCGGTGTCACCGTGGCGCGACTGCAGCGGCTCTTCCCCGGTTGGCAAATCGTGCGGGCGGTGCCCAACACCCCTTGCCTGGTGCGTGCCGGGCTCACCGGCCTGGCCTGGGGAGAGGGCGTGTCTGCCGCTCAGCAGAGCTGGGTGGAGCACATGTTTGCGCAGGTGGGTGAGGTGCTGCAGTTGCCGGAGGTGCAGCTCGATGCCTTTCTGGCGCTCACCTCCTCGGGCCCAGCCTTTGTGGCGATGGTGGCTGAGGCCATGGCCGATGGCGCCGTGGCGGCGGGTCTACCGCGTCAGCAGGCGTTGCACCTTGCCGGCCGCACGCTGGCGGGCAGCGCCGTGCTGTTGGAGCAGCAGCAGCTGCACCCCGCCCAGCTCAAAGACATGGTGAGCAGCCCTGGCGGCACCACCATTGCAGGCATCCGCGCCCTCGAGCGCGGCGGCCTGCGCTCCGCCCTGATCGAAGCGGTGGTGGCTGCCGCTGAACGCAGCCGCCAGTTGGGCTGAGGTGCTGGTGGAATTAGGCCTTCTGGCCGATGCGTGGTTCGGTGCCCGCCAGCAGGCGTTCAATGTTGCTGCGGTGCCGCCAGAGCACCAGCACCATCGCCACCAAGGCGAGGGCCAGGTAGGCCGGCCGCAGCCCGGTGCCACTGCTGGCGAAGGAGCCGAGCATCAAGAGCGGCAGGCTGAGGGCGGCGGCCACGCTCGAGAGCGACACGATTCGCGAGAGCGAGATCACGGCCATGAACACGCCAAAGCAGGCCAGGCCCACCGGCCAGGTGAGACCCAGCAGCATGCCCAGCCCTGTGGCCACCGCCTTGCCACCGCGCCAACCCAGCCACACCGGCCAGATGTGACCGGCCAGCGCCGCTAGTCCCGTGGCCACCACCCACCAATCGCTCTCAGGGGTGATGCCGAGCGGTTGCAGCAGCAGTTTGGCCAGCAGCACAGCCGCAGTGCCTTTGAGCACATCCACCAAAAACACCACCAGGGCCGGACCTTTGCCGAACTGGCGCAGCACGTTGGTGGCGCCGGTGGAGCCAGAGCCAAGGCTGCGAATGTCCAGTCCCTTGAGCCAGAGGCCCGCCAGGTAGCCGCTGGGGATCGAGCCAAGCAGGTAGCCCGCCAGCAGGCAGAACAGAGGGGTTTGCAGCAGTGGGGTCACAGCAGGTCGTCTTCGAGGGCTAGTTCGGTGGGGCTGCCGGCGAAAGCCAGCCAGATGGGGAATTGAAGGATCGGCACCTCCACCGCGGCTTCGGCTGCATCCACCACGATGAAGGGGAGCTCGCCGCGCTCTTCGAGGCGATCGGCCCGCTCGATCAGCGCATCGGGGCGCTCGAACAGCACGATGCCGCTCTGGGGGCCAAAGTCTTCGCGGGCCAGGCCCAGGCAATCCTGTAGGCCGCGGCGCCACTCGCCCAGACGCTCGGGCGTGCCGGCCAGCACCAGGGTTTGAAAGCGTTCACCGTAGAGATCGCCCAGGATCGAGATCGCGGCTGCGGTGATCAAGGCATTGCGGTTGCGGCTGCCGCTGCTGGCTTGGGCGCCGCGTCCGCCCTGGTTGAGAAACCAGTCGTCGAGCAAGCCGGCCCCGGAAGCTTCGAGGCTGCGCCGCAGTTTCCAGGGATCGGCATAGAAATCCGGCTGGCCCTGAAAGCTCTGCAGCCGCTCGCGGATCAGAGGCGCATCGGCGCTGAATAGGCCCGCGGCCGCTGGTGGCGGGGTGCTGCCGCCGGCGGCGCTGCTGGTTGGCTGGGCTGCTGCCGCCTGATCCAGCGGTGAGGGCTGCACCACCAGCGGCTGCACCACCAGCTCCATCTGCTCGGCGGCGACAGCCAGCTCCTGAAGGGCTCCCACCAGGTAGTCCTGGAAGCCCTTCACCCGCCTGGCGATCGAATCCGACTGGCCGGCGAAGCTGTTGGTGATCTCCTGCTGGAGCTGATCACGGCGGCCGCTCAGCTCCTTGATCTCCGCTTCGAGCGCCTCGCGCTGCTGCTGCAGCTCGCGCAAGGCCAGCTCCTGCCACTGGGCAGGGGCGCTGTCAGGTGTGGGTGTCTGGACGTCGCTCATGGCTGGGCGCTCACGTGGAGGTTCAGCTGCTCGCGCAGGGTCTTGGGGTTGAACAGCACCGGCAGAAAGTGGATGCTGCGCTGCTCACGGAAATAAAACAGCACAGGGATGGGAGACCAGAACAGCGTCCAGCTCAGCCATTCGCTGTAGGGGAAGCGGCGCAGCACCGCGCTGCCGCGCCACACCAGCAGCGCATCGGCGCTGAACTGCAGCCGCAGGATCTGGCTCTGGATCAGAAGAAACAGCCCAAACAGGCTCACCACCAGCGACAGCCAGGGGTTGAGCAGCAGCGAGGCCAGCCCCAGACCCACCACCGCCAGGGGCAGCCAGGGGCTCGGCGCCAGGATCACGCCCTGGCTGGGGTCGGGCAGAGGTGCTTCAGCAGCGGTCATTGGCCGAACAGCAGTTGGGTGAGCACCACATCCATCAGCGACACGGTGACCAGAATCATCACAACCGCCCCGGTGGTGCTGGTGCCCACTTCCTTGGGGCCGCCGCGGGTTGTGAGGCCCCAGCCGCAGGAGATCACAGCGATCTGCAGGCCGAACACCACCGCCTTCAGCAGCATCGCCGGCAGATCCGAGGGCTCCATCCAGGTGCGCACGGAGTTCCAGAACACCGATGGCGGAATCTGATAGAGCAGTGTGCTGCTCACCTGGCCCGACCACATCGCCACTGCGAAGAAGGCCAGGCATTGCACCGGGGTCATGATCAACATCGCCAGCACCCGCGGCACCACCAGGTACTGCACGGGATCCGTGCGCAGCATGGTGATCGCATCGATCTGCTCGGTCACCTTCATGGTGCCGAGCTGTGCGGCGTAGGCCGTGGCCACCTTGCCCGTCACCAGGGTGGCGGTGAGGATCGGGGCGATTTCGCGGGCCAAGCCCAGGGCAAGGATGCCGCCCACCGTGGCGCCGGCCCCCTGCTTCACCAGTTCGGAAGCGGCCTGGATGTTGAACACAGTGCCCGCCGCCAGGCCGGTGATGATCACGATCAGGAAGCTGCCAGGGCCCGCCTCCATCAGCTCCACCA
>NZ_JBIPMN010000053.1:0-14485 GCF_044369115.1 Vulcanococcus sp.
ATTCAGAAGCGGCCATAGAAAAGAACGGCACCCCCGCTTCCCCGGCGATCGCCTTGGCGAGGAGGGTTTTACCCGTGCCCGGAGGACCCACCAACAGCACGCCTTTGGGGATGCGCGCGCCCACGGCGGTGAAGCGCTCCGGCTCCTTCAAGAAGGCCACCACCTCCTGGAGTTCTTCTTTCGCCTCCTGAATCCCAGCGACATCTTCAAAACGCACCGCTACAGCAGCTTCGCTCTGGGCGATGCGCGCCTTGCTGCGGCCAAAACCGATGGCCCGGTTAGCCACCTGGGCGGAGCGACGCAGCAGCAGGGCCAGGCCGCCAAACAGCAGCAACAGCAGCAAGCCATTCGAGACCAGATTGGCGGCGGCCTGGTCCTGGCGCTCATCGCGCACGGTGAGCGGAACCTTCGCCTCTTGCGCCGTGCGCAGCAACAGTTGATCGTTGCTGAACACCGGCACCGTCACCTGTTTGCCATCGGCATATGTGACCTTCACTTGCCGCTGGCCGGGTGAGAGCAACAACTCCTTCACCGTTCCGGCGCGCAGCTGTTGCAGCAGCTGGGTGTAACTGGGCTGCGGTGCTCGTACCAGGCCCAAATTCGCCGGCAGATCAGGGGAAACGCTGCTGCTCACACCGGTCTGAATCTTGGATTTGAGCTTAGCGATTTGACGAAAGGGAAGGCGGCAATGGAAACTCTTGGTTTGGCTGGAATCACGCGGGATGGCTGTTCCCAAGAAGAAAACGTCCAAGGGCAAGCGCAACCAGCGCCACGCCACCTGGAAAGGCAAGGCTGCCATTGCTGCACAAAAGGCCCTGTCGATTGGTAAGGCCGTGCTGAGCGGCCGTGCTCAGGGCTTCGTCTACCCCGTGGCCGAGGACGAGACCGAGCAGGGCTGAGCCCAGCGCTTCAGGGCAGCGGTACCGCTGCCCTCCCACACACACCGCCTGCGGCTGTCCAGCACTCGTACAGCATTGGCACGAGCCAATATCGGGCGCTGGTAGAAATCCGGCGGTAACGATTGCAGCGTTGACTTGACCAGGCTGTCGAGTTCGACTGCGGGCATCCAACCGCCGCCGCGGCGCCGTTGCCGCGCCTCCGCTTGCAGGCGCCAGCGGCGCGGCCATCGCCAATCGCTCGGCCACAGCATCAGCAGCTGATTAAGCTCGTGCCAGAGCGGCTGATAAGCCCCCAGGGCTTGGTTGCAGCGTTGCAGCCAGATCAGCTCAGCTGTGTTGAGATCGAGCTTCCACTCCTGCACAGCGTTGGATGAAAGCTGCAGCTCCGGCAGTGGCCGGCAGCCCAGCATCCAGCCCTCGAGCAGCAGCGCATCGGCAGCTCCACACCAGGGAGCAACGCGATCACCCTGGCCGTCCCGCAGGGTTTTGTCGAAGCGGGGCAGCTCGAGCCGGTGATTGGCACCACTCCGCCAGGGTCGAATCCCCGCCAGCAGCGCTGCGGGATCGTGGCTGCCCGGCGGAACACGGTTCACGCCATAGGGGTTGCCCGCCATCGCCTCCAGCCGCTGCTGCCAGGGCAAATAGGCGTCATCGATGGAGGCCACCGCCAACTGCAGATCGGCGGCCGCAAAGCGCTGCTGCAGGCTGCGGGCCAGGGTGCTCTTGCCTGCACCCACCGGGCCGTTCAAGCCGATCACCGGCCGGCGGCCGCTGCGGCTTTCCTGTTGGCACCAGGCAAGCAGGGCATCCTCCAGGGTCATGAGCCGAGCTTGAAGGCTTCCAGCACCACGGCGTACACCACACCCAGGCGCAAGTTGTCGATGAGGACCCAGCCGAGCCCAGGCCGCTCTCCCACCAACCGGGTGCGTAGCCGCACGACCAACTCCAGCAGCACCACCAGCAACAGCACCACCACCGGCCGCTGCCCCACGCGCTCGAGCCACAGCGCCGTGATGTTCTCGCCGGCATAGAAGCCGAGTAGCAGGGCCAACACCGCCAGACTGCGACGCCGCCAGCTACCCCGGAAGCCGCCCAGCAGCAGCCCCCCCAGCCGGCGCTGCAGGCCATCAAAGCGGGTGCGCTGAAGCGGGAGCGTCATCAGGCCGGCAGCAGCAGCTGCAAATAGGAGAGCGTGACCTGGCCCTGGGGGCAAGTAGGGCCGCGCTGCACGCAGTTCGGTTGTGCTGGATCCCCCAGGTGATCCAGCACGACAGCAGCAGACGCAAAGGCATCCGGAGCCTCATTGGCACTAGAGGCACTGAGGGTCACCACCGTGGTGAGGCCGGCCCCCGTGGCAGCGGCCACGCCATTGCCGGAATCCTCGAGAGCGATCGCGCCCTGGGCAGGCAGATCCAACCGCGCCAACGCCAGGGCATAGGCGGCCGGATCAGGTTTCTTTTGCGGCACATCCTCACCGCACACCCAGAGGCCAAAACAGGCAGCGTGATCCGGCAGCAACCGATCCAACAGGGCCTCAACCGCCCGGCGGCTGCTGGTGGTCACGATCGCCTGGGCCAGACCCGCCTCGCGGGCACTACGGATCAGGCGCTCCACCCCAGTGCGCAAGCGCAGGACCCCCTGTTCCACCAACGCGTTGTAGTGGCGTTGCTTCGCCAGCTGCAGCCGCTCCACCCGCTCGGGATCGGGCACGGCCCCCTCCACCTCGGACAGAAAAGCGCTGATGCGCTCGCGGCCACCGCTGATGCGCAGCAACTGCTGGTAAGCGGCCACATCCCACTGCCAGCAGAGGCCGCATTCCGCAAAGGCGCGGTTGAAGGCAAGGCGGTGCCCCTCCAGCTCCGTTTCAGCGAGGGTGCCATCCACATCCCAGAGCAGTGCGGAAGGCCCGCTCACCATCTCCAGCTCCATCGGGCCTGCAGGCTAAGGAGTGAATCGAACCCCCATCCAAGCCTGTGGACGCTGCGGCAGCGCCCCGCAGAATGGAGCAGGTCCGAACCCTTGGTGTTGCTCCCTCATCCCTCCGAGCAGCGCTGGCAGTTACCGGCTCCAGTTCAGATCAACCCCGAGCTGCAAGCCAACGGCTTGTGTGATCCACTGCTGGCGGTGCTGCAACGCCGCGGCTACAGCGACGGCGCGGCGATCGAATCCTTGCTCAATCCGGCTCCCGCGCCGGACCCACGCCGCCATTTCCCTGATCTGGGCAAGGCGGTGCAGCGGTTACGCCAGGCCTGCAAACAGGGAGAGCGCCTGGCGATCTGCGGCGACTACGACGCCGACGGCATGACCAGCACCGCTCTGCTGGTGGGAGTTCTGCGCCATCTGGGGGCGCAACCACAAGCGGAGATCCCCAGCCGGCTCGATGACGGGTACGGCCTCAACAGCGGCATGGTGGAACGGCTGGCCGCCGACGGAATCCGCCTGCTCGTCACGGTCGACAACGGCGTCGCGGCCCGCGAAGCCCTGCTGCGGGCCCAGCAGCTGCAGATGGACGTGGTGGTCACCGACCACCACACCCTGCCGGATGAGCTCCCGCCCCTGCTGGCCTTGCTGCACCCCGCCTGCACCCCGGAGCACTCGCCTTACAGAGGTTTGGCGGGGGTGGGGCTGGCCTACGTGCTGGCCATAGCGCTGGCCCGCAACTGCCGCTCCGAGCAGGGGCTGGCCATGGCCCGAGACCTCTTCTGCATCGGCACCATCGCCGATATGGCGCCGCTGCAGGGGGTGAACCGGCGCTGGTTGATCGATGGCCTGCCGGCGCTCAAGCGCAGCGGCCTGGCAGGCCTGCAGGCCCTGCAACAAGTGGCCGGCGTAGACGATGCACCGGTGGATGCCGGAGCCGTGGGGTTTCAGATCGCACCCCGCATTAACGCCGTCGGGCGCCTTGGGGACCCACAACTGGTGGTGGATCTGCTCACCACCGCCGATGAAAACGAAGCCCTGGAGCTGGCGCGGCAGTGCGAGCAGCTCAACCGCCAGCGCCGCGACCTCTGCGATGCCATCGAAGCAGAAGCCCGGGCACTGGTGGAGGCCGACGGCGAGCAGCGCAGCCCCTTCCTGCTGCTGGCCCAGAGCCATTGGCATCACGGCGTGATCGGGATCGTGGCAGCGCGGCTGGTAGACGCCTTCGGGCTACCGGTTGCTCTGCTCGCCTCCGAGGGAGATGGCCGACTGCGGGCCTCCGTGCGGGCCCCACGGGGCTTCGCTGTGGATGCAGCGCTGCAGGACTGCAGTGATCTGCTGGAGCGTCACGGCGGGCACCCGGCCGCAGGAGGCTTCACCGTGCGGGCCGAACAGATCACGGCCCTGCATGAACGCTTGAACGCACGTGCTGACACCTGGCTGAAGCAGCAGGGCGGCCTGCGCCTGGTGGAGCCGGAAGCCCTGGTGCAGCTCCATGAACTGACCCCGCAGTTCTGGCAACAACTGCAGCGGCTCGAACCCTTCGGCAGTGGACATCCCGCTCCTCTGTTCTGGAGCAGCCGTTGCCGCATCAGCCAACAGCGGCTGCTCCGCGGCGGCCATCTGCAGCTCACCCTGCGCCAGGGCGATGCCACGATGCGGGCGATCGCCTGGCGTTGGGGCAGCGAGGAGAACCTGCCAGCCGAAGTGGATGTGGCCTTCCAGCTGCGGCTCAACCGCTGGAATGGCACCGAACAACTGCAGCTCGAGCTAGCTGCCCTGCGCGCCAGCTCAGGCGATGGCCTGGTGCTTGAACGCTGCAACCGCCATTACTGGGTGAGCCGCGACGGCGACGTTCTGGTGATCCGCAATGCCGCCGGTGAGGAACTTCGGGGCAAGCCGGATCGGGCAGGTGGTTGCAGCCTCAGCAGCAACCACCCCAGAGGCTCCCATCCCTATGTGCAGGCCCTGTTGCAGGACGCCGCCATGGCGATGGGGCTAGCGGCTTAGGGCTACCACAACAAAAAACCCCAGGATCCGTGAGGAACCTGGGGCATGTCAGTCAGGCAATCAATGGGTGCGGAATGGGTGCGGTTCAGAGCGCGCCGCGGCGGTAGAAGAGAATGAAAATCACGGCCGGGCCGGCAATCGTGATCAGGAAAAGGGCCGCAAAGTTGGCGATCAGATGGAAATCGATTCCCATGGGTGAGCGGCTCTGCAGGCTGAACGTTCGCCCACAAGCCTACGGTCCGCACTCCGGCCAACTGCGTGCTGCTGCAAGCTGCTGTGACGGGTTGTCACAGCTGGGCCGATGAGAGAAACGCTGCAGTGGCGCTGCATCAGCGGATGCGGGTCGTGCTGCAGGCTCGATCCGGGTGAACGCAATGAGGCCCTGGAGGCCCTCAGCCCCGAGCAGCAGCAGCAATACCTCGACATGGTTGGGGCCGATGGCTGGTGCATCCACTACGACACCGGATCCAGCAGTTGTCGCATCTACGACGAGCGCCCCTTCTTTTGCCGGGTTGAAAACCTGGCGGGCCTATTCGGAGTGGCCGCTGAGGAGGCCAACGATTTCGCCATCGCCTGCTGCCGGCAGCAGATCCGCTGCGAACACGGCGGTCGTGGCATGGTGATGAAGCGATTCGAGCAGGCGATCCGTGAGCCGGCTCCCTGAGATCCGCGCCTCCACCAGCCCCGCCGATGGCCGAACCCAGCGACGAGACCAAGCCCGCCAGCAGCCCTGAGCTCAGCACCCCTGAGGCCAGCATCGATGCCGACAAGGCCGGCAGCTTCGGGGCGGTGTTTCTCACCACCTTCACCACGGTGTTCCTGGCGGAACTGGGCGACAAGACTCAGCTGGCCGCGCTGCTGCTCTCCGCTGAATCGGGCCGGCCGGTGCTGGTGTTCGTGGGCGCCTCGTTGGCGCTGATCAGCTCCAGCTTGGTGGGCGTGCTGCTTGGGCGCTGGCTCTCGCGGGTGCTACCGCCTCAACAGCTGGAGCGCTTGGCCGGGATCCTGATGATCGGCCTGGGGCTGTGGCTTGGCCGGCAGGCCGCCATGAGCATGTTTTCCCTCTCCTGATCCCCTTACTGCCGCCCCTGAGGCCTCTCACCATGCAGTTGCCGCTTCTGGCCTCCACCTTCGCCACGGTGTTTCTGGCGGAACTGGGCGACAAAACCCAGCTCGCGATCGTCACGATCAGCGGCACCTCCAGCCGCAGCGGCGCGGTGTTCGCCGGCAGCAGCGCGGCCCTGGTGCTCGCCAGCCTGCTGGGAGCGGGTGCCGGAGGGTCCCTGTCGGCCGTGATTCCCGCCGATGCTTTGCAGCTGGCAGCTTCGGTGGGGTTTCTGGTGATCGGCACCCGGCTGCTGCTCAAGGCGGGCCAGGAGCCCGAGCCGGAAGGTTGACCGCGCTCTAGATTGAGCGGGTTCGTGCAGTTCCGGGGGCGTTGGCCGTCTCCAGAACCAGGCACCCAGACCGTCGGGGCGTCAAGGCCTCCGATGCCCCCTGAAGATGATGAAATTCACGGTCGCCGACCTGATCGACCAGCTCCCAGCTCAGGAGCAACGCAGCCTCAGCGCCCTGGAGAAAGCTCTGGGGCTTGGCAGCAAAGCCGAGCGGGAGCAACTGCGCATCGCCCTCACCGCTCTGGTGCGCGTGGGGGTGCTCGAGGAAACAGAAGCGGGCATCAGCCGCGTTGAGGATGAGGGCCTGATCGAAGCCCGTCTGCGCTGCAGCAGCAAGGGCTTCTGCTTCGCTCTTCGCGACGACGGCGGCGAAGACATCTACATCCGCGACAACCAGCTCAACCACGCCTGGAATGGCGATCGTGTGCTGGTGCGCATCACTCGCGACGGCGGCCGGCGGCGCTCACCGGAAGGTGGCGTGCAGTGCATCCTCGAGCGCAGCACCACGAGCCTTCTGGCCCAGGTGGAGCAACAGAACGAGCGCCTGCTAGCTGTTCCCCTCGATGACCGGCTGCTCGCCACCATCGAGCTACCCGCGAGCGACAGCCAATACCTCAAACCCGCCGATGAAGCGGTGGTGGAGGTGAAGGTGGATCGCTATCCGGTGGGGCAGCTGGCCTCCCAGGGGCATGTGGCCCGCAGCCTGCCGGTGAATGCCGGGCCGGAAGCCGACCTGGATCTGCTGATCACCAAGCACGGCCTGCGCGAGCAGCCCGCCGCCCCCAAGGCCACGCTCAAGAGCCTCGAAGTCAAGGAGAGAGACGACCTCACGGCGCTGCCCACCCTGCTGCTGCAGCCCTGGAGCAGTGCCGAGGCACCGATCCTGCCGGCGGTATCGCTGGACAGCACAGACACCGGGCACAGGCTGTGGGTGCATGCCCCAGCTGTGGCCGAGCGGGTGGGTTTTGCCAGCGTGCTCGATCAACATCTGCGCGAGCAGGCCGAAGCTCTCTGCCTCGGCAGCAGTTGGCTGCCCCTGCTGCCAGCCGCCCTCACCAAAGCCGCAGCGTTCAAGCCAGGCGGCAGTGAAGCGGCGCTCTCAGTGGTGCTGGATCTCAACGCGGAGGGCGGCCTGGAGCATTACCGCTTCTGCCGCAGCACCATTCGGGTGGATGCCGTGGTGGACGCCAAAGCACTGCAGGCTCTGGCCGAACGCAAACCCAAAGCCCGCACCACCCCTGCCGCGCTCAAGGCCCTCAAGGATCAACTGCCGCTGCTGGAGCAATTGATCGAGTTGGCTCAGCTACTGCGGCAGCAGCGCCTGGCCAGCGGCTCGATCGATCTCGATCTGGCCATGCCCGCCATCGACGATCTGGCCGATCTGGCCATTCCCGAACCGGACGAAAGCCGCCAGGGTTGGCTGGTGCAGCTCGATCCCGCCACCGAGCCCTCCGGCTTGCTGCGCGAACTGGTGCTGCCTGCCCATCGCGCCCTCGGCCGCCACCTCGCGGCTCTGGAGCTGCCCGCGATCTTCGCGGTGAACCCTGCCCCCGATGCAGAGGCGCTCAACGATGTGGCCAAAGCGGCCCTGGCCCTGGAGATCCCCCTGGAGCTCTCCGCCGATGGCAACGCCACCGCCCAGGAGCTGGCTCAGGCCTTTGCCGGCAGCGATCGCTGCCGCGTGCTGCAACAGCAACTGCGCGAGCCGCTCAAGCCCGTCACCTTCAGCAGCGAAGCCGGTGCCAATGCCCTGGCCGGCGAAGCGATGGCCCTGGCGCCCTGGTGTTGCCCCGGCCTGCACTACGCCGATCTCTGGAACCAGCACGTGCTCAGCCTGCTGCTGAGCGAAGGCAAAGACCGGCCCTCTGTGCGCCATAAAACGCGGGTGGACATCGCCGGTGACAGCAGCCACGGCCTGATCGATTGGCCGCTGATGCCCCCCAGCCAGATCCAACCCCTCGAGGAGGGCCGCACCCCAGCACTGCTGCATCGCCTCAACGGCCGCTGCCGCTTTGCCGCAGACCTGCAAGCCGATGCCCTGGCAATGGCCCAGGCGCGCCAGGCCGAACCGCTGGTGGGTCAAACCCTCACCGGTGTGATCAGCGGCGTGCAGAGCTACGGCTTCTTCGTGGAGGTGCCCCCCTCCCAGGTGGAGGGCTTGGTGCACGTGAGCTCCCTCAAGGACGACTGGTACGAGTACCGCTCACGCCAGAACCGGCTGGTGGGCCGCAAGAACCGCCGCACCTACATGCTCGGTGATGCCGTGGAAGTGACCATCCAGAAGGTGGATGTGCTGCGCCACCAGATCGATCTAGCCGTGGTGTTGCCGGAGGGTTACGAGGAATACGTGCCCGACGGCGACAACGACACCCACCACGACCACGAGTCCAGCGGCGACGCGGGCGAGGAGTGATCGATTGAGCGACGCTCAAGCTCGTGATCCCATCGTTCTGGCGGTGTCCGGTGCCAGCGCCCAGCCCCTGGCTGAGCGGGCCCTGCAGCTACTGCTGCAGGCTGAGGAACGGCTTGAACTGGTGGTGAGCCGCGGGGCGATCGGCGTTTGGCAGGCAGAACTGGGCGTACGCGTGCCCAGCGAACCCGAAGCCCAGGAGCAGTTCTGGCGGGAACGCACCGGCTGCCGCACCGGATCCCTGCGTTGCCACCGCTGGAACGATCAGGCTACCGGCATCGCCAGCGGCAGCTACCGCACCCGCGGGATGGTGATCCTGCCCTGTTCCATGGGAGCCGTGGGGCGCATTGCCTCTGGCGTGGCCACCGATCTGCTGGAGCGCTGCGCCGATGTGCACCTCAAAGAAGGCCGACCGTTGGTGATCTGCCCGCGGGAGACACCCTGGAACCTGGTGCATCTGCGCAACCTCACCGCCTTGGCGGAAGCCGGAGCCCGGATTGCTCCGCCGGTGCCCGCCTGGTACCACCAGCCCAAGAGCATCGAAGAAATGGTGGACTTTCTGGTGATCAGGGTGTTCGATTGCCTCGGCTATGACCTGGGCAATCTGCAGCGCTGGAGCGGCCCGATTCAGCCCTGAGCCCCCGCCCTTCTGAATCGTGCTGCAACGCATCCTGCTGCTCCCGCTGCTCTCCCCCCTGCTGGCGGTGCTGCTGGTGGCGGCGATCAATCCCAACCCAGCGGTGAGCGTGCGCCTGCTCACCTGGAGCTCCCCCACTTGGCCCCTGGGAGGTTGGCTGGCTGCCGCGAGCGGCCTTGGCGCAGCGATGAGCGCGGGCGGTACAGCGCTGGCCCTGCAGGGGCAGGCCGCTGCCACACCAGCGCGCCGCCAGGTGCGGCGACGCAGTGAATCACCGGGCAGCCAGGAACGCGGGCAACGCGACCTGGGTGACAACTGGGACGAGCCGCCAGCCGCCGCCCCGCGGCCTGCGGCCACCTGGGCCGGTCCGCCTCGCAGTGCCGGCGAGCCTGCACCCACCGTGTCGGTGCCTTTTCGCGTGATCCGCAAGGGATCTGCCCCCGCCAGAACCCCTGCAGCAGCGGCACAGCCAGCCGCCAGCAGTGAAGCCAACGACTGGAACACACCACTCAGCGAGGACTGGTGATCCCTAAAGTTCGCCTGCGTCTTCCCCGAGGCCAGCGACGGTGACCGATTCCGCCCAGCCCGCCCAGAGCAAGCCGGCTGAAGCAGCTCCTGCCAAGCCGGCCAAACCACCTGCGCCGGAAGACAAGCCCTTCGCCGACTTCGTTCCCAACCTTTTGATCCCGGCTATCGCCAAGGAGATCAAGGCCTATGGGGGCCCCAGCTGTGAGCTGCGCTTTGAGCAGGGTGCAATGCCCGTGGTGGGCAGCCCGTGCTGGATGGTGATCGGTGAACTGCCCCAGGCACGTCGCTTCTGGCTGTGCTTCACCAGCGATGCGATCAGCTCCGCCAAAACCATCGCCGTGGCTGAAGCCGGCGCCGAGCCGAGCCTGCTGGAGTCGTTCCTGATCGATGAGAAGAAGATGAGCCTCGCGCTGCTGGTGTCACGCCTGGTGCAGCGGCTCAACGGCCAGAAGTGGCTGGGAGCCAACTAGGTAGATCAGGCCAGCGCCAGGGCTGCGCCCTCAGTTCCAGCTGGTGAAGCTGAGCCTCGGCGCAGCCTCGGGTCCACCTACGATGGACGTCTTGTCCACGCTGCATCCCGATGGTGCCTCCCGCCGTTGCCACGCCCGATACCGCAACAGCCATCGGCACACCCGACGCGCCGGCCATCAAGGACCCGGTGAAGGACACGATCCTCACCCCGCGCTTCTACACCACGGATTTCGAGGCCATGGCGGCCATGGACCTCAGCCCGAACGAGGCTGAGCTCGAAGCCATCTGCGAAGAGTTCCGCAAGGACTACAACCGCCATCACTTCGTTCGCAACGAAGAATTTGAAGGCGCGGCCGACAAGCTCGATCCCGAGACCCGCCGCGTGTTCGTGGAGTTCCTCGAGCAGAGCTGCACCTCCGAATTCTCCGGCTTCCTGCTCTACAAAGAGCTGAGCCGCCGCATCAAAGAGAAGAACCCGCTGCTGGCTGAGTGCTTCGCCCACATGGCCCGCGATGAGGCCCGCCACGCTGGCTTCCTCAACAAGGCGATGAGTGATTTTGGCCTGCAGCTGGATCTAGGCTTCCTCACCGCCAGCAAGGCCTATACATACTTCAAGCCGGAATACATCTTCTACGCCACCTACCTAAGTGAGAAGATTGGTTATTGGCGCTATATCGCCATCTTCCGCCACCTCGAGAAAAACCCCGACAGCAAGATCTTCCCGATCTTCAACTTCTTCGAGAACTGGTGCCAAGACGAGAACCGCCACGGCGATTTCTTCGATGCCCTGATGAAGGCTCAGCCCAAGAGCGTGACCGGCCTCAAGGCACGCCTGTGGTGCCGTTTCTTCCTGCTCGCCGTGTTCGCCACCATGTATGTGCGTGACGTGGCCCGCAAAGAGTTCTACGAAGCGCTGGGTCTCGATGCCCGCGAATACGACAAGTATGTGATCGCCAAGACTAATGAGACCTCCGCCCGGGTCTTCCCGGTGGTGCTCAATGTGGATCACCCAAAGTTCTACGAGCGCCTCGAGCAGCTGGTGCGCAACAACGCCCAGCTGGCTGCCGCCGACGAGAGCAACGCCATTGCCCCGCTGAAGCTTCTGCGCAAACTGCCGTACTGGGTTGCCAACGCTGCCCAGATGGCCAAGCTCTTCCTGATGAGCCCGATCCGCAGCGAGCAGTTCCAACCCGCCGTGCGCTGATCACCGCCACAGCACCTGTGCGCTAGAGGCCCCAGCCCCTGCGGCTGGGGCCTTTTTGCTAGGAAATCAACAGCTTTAAGCCCGGCAGGGCTCCACCCTCACCACCAGCGAGCGCGTGATCGCCACAGCACCACCAACCACTGGCATCCTCGACAGCCACTGGAGCCCAGCCCTCGAGGATCTCCTGGCCTGCGGCCGCTCCGCCGGTGCCGATCTGGTGGAGGTGTTTCTCGAGCGCACCGATCACCTGGGCGTGCTGGCGGAGCAAGACACGATCACCAGCGTGACCCCAGCCTTCGGCATGGGAGCGGGGATCCGGGTGTTCCTGGGCAAACGCGACGGGTTTGTCAGCACCAACGATCTCAGCCCCGCCGGCTTACGCCGCGCCCTCGAACAGGCCCTGGGGATGCTCGGTCTGGCCCCTGGTAGCAGCGGCCGCAGCGGCTTTGAAGGGCTGCCCGGCCTGCGCGATTTCGCGGCTGACAAGGGCGACTGGCTGCGGTGCTGCCCCGAGATCAAGGAAGCCACCGCACGTCTGCTGGAGGGCACCGATCAGCTGCAACGCCAGGGCAGCCACCTGCAGGCCCGCCGGGGCAGCTACGCCCGCGACTGGCAGGAAGTGCTGGTGGCAGCCAGCGACGGCACCTTCGGCCGCGACATCCGCCTGCATCAATCGGTGGGGCTGAACGTGCTCGCCGCCGATGGTGAACACCGGGCCGGCGTGGGACGCCGCTACGGCACCTCTGATCAACCCGATGATCTGCGCCGCTGGGATGCCACAACCTCCGCCGCTGAGGTGTGCGCCAGCGCCGGCACCATGCTTTACGCCGACTACGTGGAAGCCGGGCAAATGCCGGCCGTGCTGGCTAACCGCTTCGGCGGCGTGATCTTCCACGAGGCCTGCGGCCACCTGCTGGAAACCACCCAGGTGGAACGCGGCACCACGCCGTTCGCCGAGCGCGTGGGCGAAACCATCGCTCATCCGGCGGTCACCGCCATTGATGAAGGCCTCACCGGGGGCGCCTTCGGCTCCCTCTCCATGGACGATGAAGGCATGGAAGCGCAGCGCACCGTGCTGATCGAGAACGGGGTGCTGCAACGTTTCATCAGCGATCGGGCCGGTGAACTGCGCACGGGCCATGCCCGCACCGGCAGCGGCCGGCGCCAGAGCCACACCTTCGCAGCCGCCAGCCGCATGCGCAACACCTATATCGATGCCGGGCCGCATACCCCCGAAGAGCTGATCGCCTCTGTGGACAAAGGGCTCTACTGCAAGTCGATGGGCGGGGGCAGCGTCGGCCCCACGGGCCAATTCAACTTCGCGGTGGAGGAGGGCTACTTGATCGAAAACGGCCAGCTCACCAAACCCGTGAAGGGAGCGACCCTGATCGGTGAAGCCAAGGAGGTGATGCCGCGCATCTCCATGTGCGCCAACGATCTCGAGCTGGCCGCCGGATTCTGCGGCTCGGTAAGCGGCAGCATCTTCGTCACCGTGGGGCAACCCCACATCAAGGTGGATTCGATCACCGTGGGGGGCCGCTGAGCATGAGCAACACCAACAGAACTGGAGCCGCCACTGGCCTGAGCGCCGAACAACTGCGCAACAGCCTCGCCAGCATCGCGGCCGCCAACGGCATCCGCCGCTGGGACTTAGGCGCCGCCTGCTCCACCGACATCTCCGTGCAGGTGGATCGCGGCGAACCTAAGCAGATGAAGGGTGCCCAGCGCAGCTCTATCACCGTGCGCGTCTGGAACGACGCCGGGCTGGTGGGCGTGACCAGCACCTCCGATCTCAGTGAAGCCGGCCTGGAGCGGGCCCTCACCGGCGCCAAGGAGGCCAGCGCCTTCGGCAACGCTGACGACATCCCCGCCTTCTCGCCCCTGGCCACCGCCCCACTGGCCCCACTGGATCAACCGATTCATACGCCTCAGGGCATCCTGCGGCTGCTCGACACGCTCAAGGGGGCCGAGCAAGAGCTGCTGACGCGCCACGATGCCATCGCGACCGTTCCCTACAACGGCCTGGCGGAGCGCAGCAGCGAGCGGATCTATCTCAACAGCGATGGCGCCTGCCGCCAGCAGCAGCTGAGCACCGCCAGCCTCTACCTGTACGCGCGCGCTGAAGAAGCTGGCCGCAAACCCCGCAGTGCCGGTGCCGTGCGCCTGGCCTATGGCGCCGGCGACCTCGACGTGGCTGGCTGCATCAACGAAGCAGCCGAGCGCACGATCAGCCACCTCAACTACGCACCGATCGCCACCGGGCACTACACCTGCGTGTTCAGCCCCGAGGCGTTCCTCGATCTAATCGGGGCCTTCAGCGGGTTGTTCAATGCCCGCGCCGTGCTCGATGGGGTGAGCTTAAGCAACCGCGAGTCGATCGGTGAAACCCTGGCGGTTCCCTTCCTCGACATCCATGACAACGGTCTGCACCCCGGAAACATCGGGGCCTCGGCGTTTGATGGCGAGGGCACGCCCACCCAACGCCTGGCCCTGCTGGAAGGAGGTGTGCTGCGCAACTTCCTCCACTCCGAGGCCACGGCCCGCGCCTTCGGCGTCAAACCCACGGGCCATGCCGGCATGGGCGCCAAGGTGTCGGTAGGACCCGACTGGTTTGAAGTGAGCGCCACCCCCGGCAGCGGCAGCGGCCAGTCGGGCCTGGATCGCTTCAAGGCCGGCGAGCCGATCGTGTGGATCGATTCACTGTCTGCTCTGCATGCCGGCGTGAAGGCCAGCCAGGGCTCGTTCTCCCTGCCGTTTGATGGTTGGTTGATCCAGGGCGGTGAACCCCGCTCAATCGAGGCCGCCACCGTGGCCGGTGACATCCGCCAGGTGCTCAAAGCGATCGTGGGCTTTGAGGGCGAAGCGAAGATCACCCCAGACGGGCTCTGCCCGATGGTGTGGGTGGAGGGTCTCTCGATCACCGGCGAGGCCTGAGGTCGGCGTGAAGGTTCTGTTCTGGGGCACCCCGGCCTACGCCGTGGCCAGCCTCGATGCCCTTGTGGCGGCTGG
>NZ_JBIPMN010000247.1:0-2726 GCF_044369115.1 Vulcanococcus sp.
GATGAAGTGCGGGCCCAGATTGCTTCAATGCAATTGCTTGACCAGGCTGGAGAGCCAAACTTTAATGACTCCGACTATCAGCTGGCTGCATATGCAGCAGCCCTGAAGATCCTCACTCAGTATTCGACTCTCGACGGCAAGAGCGTTTCGGATGAGGTATTTTCAGTCCGCGGCAAAAATCAAAAGAGCGATTTCGAGAAAGTCATCGAGCGTGCCATCACCATCGCATGTGATACTTTAATACCGAAAGGCCTAAGCGACTCCTGGCGTGACCTCAACCTGATCGAGCGCTACTACCTCCGCGCCGTTGACATCGAATCCCGTGGAGAGCGCCGCAAGGGCATGTACGAAGAACTCGCACGAGGCTTCGGCGTCACCGACATCAAGCCTCTGCTCAAGAGCGACAAGGCCAACGGCACCCGCGTGCATACCCCTTCCGGGTTTGGCACCAGCCTGCTGGCCCCCATCGACGGTGCGGTGGCGACAACCGCAGCCCTGCCCCGCCGAGGCCGCGCCAGCAGCAGTGGACCGCACCCATTTGCCGCAACCCCCCTGCGCCACCTGCTGTTCGCTATTTGCGAGACCGCTGCAGCCGACAACGATCCCAACCAAGGGCGCCAGTATCTTCGCGACACCTTTGGACAGACCTATTGGGGCCGCCGCGAAGGGATGGTGCGCCTGCTGGATTGGCTCGCCGCCCTCAGCAACTCAGAGGACACCGCTGATTGGGCCAGAGACTCAGAAGCGGCTCGCATCCTTGCCGGCCGCCTGAGGAACGATGACGCCTGATGCTCAAGCACCACTCCAGTCGTCGTAGCCGGCTCGATCAAGGCGTTCTCAACGAGCGCCTGCAGGGGGCGGTGAGCTACGACCGCATCGCCGGGTACTTCCGCTCCAGCCTGCTGGAGGTGGCCGGTGAGGCGATCACTGGGGTAAGCGGCAAGGTGCGGGTCATCTGCAACTCCGACCTGGATCCTGATGACCTGGCCACCGCCACCGCCGCCCAGGCAGCGCTGCGCCGCAGTTGGTGCGCCGGCCAACCCGAGCTGGCGCCTCCCAATGCCCTGCCCCGCTACAAGGCGCTCTACAACGCCCTACTCAGCGACAAAATCGAGATCCGCGTGTTGCCCGACACGGCCTTCGGGTTGATCCACGGCAAGGCCGGCGTGATCCGTTATGCCAACGGCAGCAGCACTGCCTTTCTGGGCAGCGTGAACGAGAGCGCCAGCGCCTGGAAGCTCAACTACGAGCTGCTCTGGGAAAGCGATGAGCCAGACACCATCGCCTGGGTGCAGGAGGAGTTCGATGCCCTCTGGAACGATCACCGAGCCCGTGATCTGGCCGACTGCCCGTTCATCCAGAACGACGTGCAGCGGATCATCCACCGCCAGGTGGTGGAACCCGAGGCGCTGCAGAAGGTTGATGTGATGGAAGCCGCCGCCGCCGCTGCGGTGGAAACCCCGATCTACCGGCGGGAGCAGGGGCTCTGGCCCCATCAGAAGTACTTCGCCAGCCTGGCGCTGGAACGCCATCGTCTCGGCGGCGCTCGGCTGGTGCTGGCCGATCAGGTGGGCCTGGGCAAGACCATCCAGCTGGCCATGGCTGCTCTGCTGATGGGCTTGGAAGACCCGGAGGGTGGCCCGATCCTGGTGCTGGCGCCAAAGCCCCTGCTGCAGCAATGGCGCGATGAGCTGATGGAGCTCTTGCAGCTGCCATCAGCCTATTGGAACGGCCGCAGCTGGGTGGATGAAAACGATGTGGAGCACCCCTCAGAAGGGGTGACGTCGCTTGGCAAATGCCCGCGCCGCATCGGCCTGGTGTCGCAGGGCCTGATCGTGCGCGGGATGCCGCAGGCGATCCGCCAGCTGCTGAACCAGCGTTACACCTGCGTGATCGTCGACGAGGCCCACCGGGCGCGGCGCCGCAACCGACCCAAGATGGACGCCGGCCAACCAGAGGTGGACGAGAAGGCAGAGCCCAACAAGCTGATGAGCTTCCTCTGCCAGATCGGCGACAAGACCAAGAGCATGCTGCTGGCCACCGCCACCCCGGTGCAGTTGCATCCGGTGGAGGCATGGGACCTGCTCTCGATCCTCTCCAACGGCAACGAGGGCGTTCTGGGCGGCATCACCAAGACCAGCCGCTGGTTCAGCGCCTTTCGCACCATCCAGGTCGCCACCGGCGAGCAAACCGTGCCAGCCGATAACGACGTGGAAGGTTGGGAGTTCGTGCGCGACCCCCTGCCGGCATCCACAGAAGACCCCGCCATCGAAAAGATCCGGCGGCAACTGCGGGCGCCAGAGAAGAAGTGGCAGTTCACCCCTGAAACGCTCGACCGTTTGCCCAATGCCATTCGCCGCGTGCAGCTGAAGAACAAGCTGCTTCCCGAGTACGGCGAGCGATTCAACCCAATGCTGCGCTGCATCGTGCGCCGCACCCGCAGCTACCTGGAGCAGGACATCAACCCGGCCACCGGCAGCTACTACCTCCCCAAGGTAGAGGTGAAGCTCTTCGGGGAAGACGACAACGACGCCATCAACCTTGGCGGTTACCTCAAGGAGGCATACGAGGAAGCCGAAAAGTTCAGTGAGCTGCTCCAGAAGCGGATGCGCGGGGCTGGGTTCTTCAAGACCCTGCTGCTGCGCCGCCTGGGCAGCTCGATGGAGGCCGGCCGCAACACCGTGGGCAAGCTGCTGAACGTCTCACCTGACACCGGCGACGACGAA
>NZ_JBIPMN010000054.1:0-14302 GCF_044369115.1 Vulcanococcus sp.
GCCCTCTCCCCGACGCTTCTAGCGATGGTCCATCCCGACCAGGTGAGAGCTGCCATCACCCAGGCCCTGCCGGATGCCCGCGTTGAGGTGGAAGACCTCACCGGCGGCGGCGATCACCTGCAGGTGACGGTGGTCTCCACCGCCTTCGACGGCCTGAGCCGCGTGAAGCAGCACCAGCTCGTGTACGGAGCCTTGCGCAGTGAACTGGCCAGCGAGGCCATTCACGCCCTGGCTCTGCAGACCTCCACTCCCACCGCCTGATCCATGGACGCCTCCACCAAGCAACGCATCGAACAGCTGATCGGCAGCAGCCCGGTGTTCGTATTCATGAAGGGCAACAAGCTGATGCCCCAGTGCGGCTTCAGCAACAACGTGGTGCAGATCCTCAACGCCCTGGCGGTGCCGTTCGAAACCTTCGACGTGCTTTCCGACCCGGAGGTGCGTCAGGGGATCAAGGAGTTTTCGGATTGGCCCACCATTCCCCAGGTGTATGTGAACGGTGAGTTCATGGGCGGATCGGACATCCTGATCGAGATGTACAACTCCGGCGAGCTGCGCGAAAAGCTGGCTGTGGCTCTGGCTTGAAGCCGCGCCAGGGGCCGGATCAGTTCCGGCCCGTTTCGTAGAGGGTGCTCATGTCATCGCCGGGGCCGATGAAGCTGGAGGGGTCCATGATCCAGCGATCCACCAGTTCTTCCAGGCGCCGCTGGGTGAGCGCATCGAGCACAGCGGTTTTGCGCAGGGCGTGTAGATATCCGTCGGCGTAGAGGCGCAGCTCCGCCGGGCTGTGGTAGCGGCTAGCCAGCGATTGGCAGGCGTCACACAGCGACTGGAAGTGGCGGATCGCGTCTGGGTGTTGCAGAGCGGTCATGACAGGACCGGATGGGACAGCTGGCAAGGCATCGCCTGATACCACTCTGGCCAGGAAAACAGGGATAGCGTAGGCAGAACCATGGAGAAGCAGGTGGAATCCTCCGCTGTCGGCTCCACAACCAGCGCCCCCGCTGCTACAGCCAACGGTGCCGAGACGACCCTGAAGCGTGTGTTGGTGGTTGATCCCCACCCCACGCTGCGCACTGTGCTGGCCCAGCGTCTGCGTCAAGACGGCTACCTGGCTGCCGCCGTGGCCAGCGCCGCAGAAGCCGTGGCCCTCTGCGATGACCTCACGCCTGATCTGCTGGTGGCGGCGGAACTGCTGGAAGAAACCACGGCGTTGAAGCTGGCCGCACAGTTGCGCTGCCCCGTGATGGTGCTCACCGCGCGCTCGGGCTCAGAGCCGGTTGTGGCCCTGCTCGATGCCGGCGCCGACGATGTGTTGCGCAAGCCCTTTGGCTTGGAGGAATTGGCCGCCCGCAGCCGCTCCTTGCTGCGCCGCAGCCGCAGTGGGCTGCAGGAGCGGGTGTGCGTGGGGCCGCTGGAGGTGCACTTGCTGCTGCGCCAGGTGACGCTGCGCGATCAGCCGGTGGAGCTCAGCCCTCGCGAGTTTGCGTTGCTCTGTGCCTTGTTGATGCCACCTGGAGTGGTGCGCAACCGCAGTGAACTGCTGCGGATGGCTTGGCCTCCGTTCAGCGGCGGCCCCCGCTCGGTGGACACCCAGGTGCTCACCCTGCGCCGCAAGCTCGAGCAGGCCGGCCTGGGCGAAGGCGGCGGCATTGAAACCGTGCGGCAGCAGGGCTATCGCTTCAGCCTCGATACGATCCCGGCGGAGACGTCAACGGCGGTATCGTCGGGGGTGGCCTTGAATTGCTGAGATCAGCGGTCGTGGTCATCCAACTGAGCGATCAAGAGAGCACGTTTCAACGATTCGGGCTTTCCTGTTCGCAAGAATGGTGAGCGGCGGTGTAACTGATCGCGTCCATGCAGCTGGCGGAAGAGTCGGGCGACGGTTTCAGCGGAGAGCAATCCAGGCGAGTTCACCGCCCAGGAACACACCGCACAACACCGCCAGAAGTTGATATGTCCAGGGCGGGCTGATCCGGCCGATGGAGCTGGTGTCGAGGCCGCTCTGCCGGCTGAACTGGCTCAGGAAGTCCTCGAAGGCCTGCACCCGCTGGGGCAGCAGGTAGGCCGATCCGTTTTTTGTGCGCACATAGAACACGCGACCGCCCTGGCTGGTGGCCACGGGTGTGAGCCCGCTGATTTGATCCCAGCTCAGCTGCCAGCCGCGCCGCAGCAGCCAGCTGCACCAGGCGGGATGGCCGACGCCGATGCCGGCGTCGCTGAGTTCCACCTGTTCGCTCACCAGGGCCAGGATCAGCGCCAGACCTAGGGGAAGCGCCGCCCACAGCCAGGGTTGCTGGGCTGCGGGAGCAAGCAGGGGCAGGGGCAACACCAGCGCTAGATAGAGGCTGATCAGCGTGAAGCGGATCAGGGGCGCCATCGGGTAGCGCTTGGCTGTCATCGATCCTCAGGCGAGCCGGGCAGCGGTTCGAGCAGCTCCGAGGGTTGGTAGCGCCCGCCGAACACGTCCTGCTCGCGGCCTTTCCAGAACTCCCCCAGCCGCATCAGATCAGAATGGGCCTCTTGGAGTTTGTCGATGTACTCCTGCGGATCCATGGAGGAGCGCTCTTCCTTGAGCTTGGTGAGCCGCAGCAGTTGCAGCATCCAGGGCTTGCTCAGCTCGCCCCGCTGCTCGAGGTAGCGGGCCAGTTCAGCGGCGGAGATGTTGCTGTCGCTGGGTGCGGCCATGGGGCTGCGGCGCAGATGAGAATGAAACCCTATGGGGATCCAGCCGGTAGCTGCGGGTTCGGATCTCCGTGCCGGGCTGGCCTGGGAATCAGTTCAGTAGCTGAGTGAGTAAGGGATCTTGCTCGTCGCTGAATGGATTCACCACCCGCACCCCTCGCCAGTTCAGGCCTGGGTGCAGGTCTTCGGTGAGGAGAAGGCGAGCTCCGCTTTCGGCAGCCACGTTCAGCACCAACGCGTCCCAGCTGCTGAGTTGATGGGCGACCTGACGCAGCAGCTTGGAGAAGGAGCGGTTGGCGTCAGCGGCATTGACGTTGATCATGCCCCTGCAGTGACTTTCACTACTTTGGTGCTGTTTCTGGGTGGCGCTGTCTAGGCCGGCAGCGCCCAGGGGTTGAGCCCTAGGTCCGCGCCGATGCGGTGGGCGCAGGCGAAGCCGCTGAAGGCCACGGCGTTGAGGCCCTGGCCGGGGAAGCAGGAATCGCCCACGCAATAGAGGTGCTGGAGGCCGGTGCGGTTGAAGGGCATCGGCAGGAGCCCCGGAAGCCGCAGGGCCGGGATGGGCCCGTAGCTGCCGCCCATGCGGCCGAGGAAGCGGCGGTGGGTGCGGGGTGTGCCGATCTCCTGGTGGCGGATCGCGCCGCCCAGCCCCGGCAGGATCGCTTCCAGCCGCTGCACCAGACGGGCGGCATCGGCGGCCTTCTTGGCCTTGTAATCCGCGGGGCTGAGATTTATCCAGGCCTGAATGTCGCTGGGGGTGAAGGTGTGCACGATGTGCCGGCCCTCCGGTGCCAGGGAGGGATCGAGCAGCGTGGGGATCGACACGAAGATCACCCCCTGTTCGCTCTCCATCTCAGCCCAGTCTTCAAGGATGAGGTGATGGCAGTGGAAGCCTTGGGGGATCACCGAGGCGTCCACCCCCAGGTGCAGCGAGAGGAAGGAGGGTGAGGGTTTGTAGCGGCGGCGCCAGGTGGTTTCCGCTTTGGGTGTGTGGGCCGCGTCCACGAGGGCGGCGCTGCGGGGGCGCTGCACGTCGGCGTTTTCTTGCTTGGTTTCAAACGTGTCCCAGCGGGTGGCATTGCTCACCACGCGGCGGGCGCGGATCTCCTCGCCATTGGCCAGCTGCACGCCCACGGCCTGGCCGTTCTCGATCAAAACCTTGGTGACGCGCGCCTTGTAGCGGATCGCGCCGCCATGGCTCTCCAGCCCGGCCACCAGCTTTTCGGCGATCACCCCCACGCCTCCTTTGGGGTAGTTGATGCCGCCGGCATGGCGATCGGAGAACACCATCCCCGCATTGATCATCGGGGTGAGGTCTGCGGGCATCACGCTCCAGCAGAAGCACTCCATGTCGATCAACTTGAGCAGCTGTTCATCGCGGATGTGCTTGCGCGCCACATCGCCCACGTTGAAGGGCAACCAGCGAGCCAGCCCCAGGCAGGCCAGCGGTGCTTTGAAGAACACCTTGGTGAGATAGGCCGGGTCCTCAAGCGAGAGCAGCGGCATCGCATCCAGGCAGTTGAACACCTGCCAGCAGGTGTCGTAGAAGGCGCGGATGCCCTTGGCCTCGTGGGGGAACAGCGCCGAGAGGCGAGCGATGAAGGCCTCGTAGTCGCGGTCGACCGCCACGTTGAGCCCGCCGGGCAGGTGGTATTCGAGCTGCGCCGGATCAGGCACCGTGTCGCAGTGTTGGCCCACATCGGCCAGGGCGCGGGTGAGCAGGTTGGTGTGCCCCTTCTCTCCGAACCCGAAGATCATCGAGGCGCCCACATCAAAGGTGTAGCCCTCGCGCCGGAAGCTCCCTCCCGAACCACCTGGGATTAGGTAGCGCTCCAGCACCAGTGTTTTCGCTCCCTTGGCCGCCAGCTGCGAGGCGGTGACCAGGCCGCCGATGCCCGAGCCGATCACGATCACATCCCAGGTGGGGGCAGGGGTTGTGGTCACCGGGGCTTGCGGGCGGGTTGGGGCGACCCTAGGAGCCGGCCGCTCGGCAGATCGTGGTTCAATCGCTTGATCGCAGGGAATCGATGGCGGTTGTGTCCGGTCGCGGGGCTGCCGTGATCACGCCCTATTGCAGTGAATCCCTGCCGGTGTTGGAGCGCTGCCATCAGAGCTGCGCCAGCCAGACGGTGCCGATCCGGCACGTGATGGTGGCCGATGGTGAAGCCCGTCCTGAGATCGATGGCTGGGATTGCGATCACCTGGTGCTGCCGCACCGCCACGCTGACAACGGCAACACGCCGCGCTGCCTGGGGGCGATCTCCGCCATCAACCGCGGTTACTGGCCGATCCTGATGCTCGATGCCGACAACTGGTTTGAGCCGCAGCATGTGGGGCTCGCCCTGGAGCTGAAACGCCGTCAGCCCATGGCCGATGTGCTGGTGATGGGGCGGCGGGTGGTGTTGCCGGATGGAACTGAGGTGCCCGGAGTGCCTGAGGAAGATGCGCTGCGGATCCACGCCGACACGTCTTGCTTTGTGTTCTATCCCCGCAGCTTTCGGGTCCTGGCGCTCTGGGGAATGATGCCACCCTATCTGGGTCCGGTGTGCGATCGCTTTGTGTTCACCGCGGTGCAGCAGATGGGATTGCAGCTCGCCTGGTGCGAGCTGCCCAGCGTTGTGTTCACCGCTCACTACAGCTGGGCCTACCAGGCGCTGAACCGCGAGCCACCGGCCGATGTGCATGACATCGACTGGGATCAGATCAAGGCCCGTTTCGACGCCGGAGAGGTGTTTGAGCGCACGGGCATCGAGAGTTGGATCGTGGAGTTAGGGCAGTGAGGCGATGCTGGCCAGTGCCCGATCCCGGTAGGCGCCATAGCGCCGGCGCTTGTCGCGGATGCGCTCAGGCAGCTCCGGCAAGAGGCCGAAGTTGGGGGGCATCGGCTGGAACTTTTCGCTGGGGGCCTCAGCGATGAAGTGTGTGAGCGCGCCGATCATGGAGGTGGCTGGTAGCTGCAACGGCTCCTGGCCGAGGGCAAGCCGGGCAGCGTTGGTGCCAGCGAGCCAACCGCCTGCCACGGCGGCTGCGTAGCCCTCGGTGCCGGTGATCTGCCCCGCCGCGAGCAGCGTGGGCCGTTGGCGGAATTGCAGGGTGGGATCGAGCAGCTGCGGCGCCTCGAGGAAGGTGTTGCGGTGCATCACGCCGAAGCGCACAAACTCAGCGTTCTCCAGGCCTGGGATCAGCCGCAGCACCCGCTTCTGCTCACCCCACTTGAGGTTGGTCTGGAAGCCCACCAGGTTCCAGAGGCGGCCGTCTTTGTCTTCCTGGCGCAGCTGCACCACGGCATAGGCGCGGTTGGCGCGGCGCACGTCGCGGTCGTTCACATCGCCCCAACGCGGATCCCAGAGGCCGATCGGTTTGAGCGGGCCGTAGCGCATCGTGTCTTCGCCGCGGCGGGCGAGCTCCTCGATCGGCAGGCAGCCCTCGAAGAAGGTGGCGTTCTCTTTTTCGAAATCTTTGAGCTCGGCTTGTTCAGCGGCCAGCAGCGCCTCGCGGAAGGCGAGGAACTGCTCCTTGTTCATGGGGCAGTTGATGTAGTCGGCGTCGCCCTTGTCGTAGCGGGAGGCGCGGAAAGCCACTGAGAGATCGATGCTCTCGCCCTCCACGATCGGGCTCGCGGCATCAAAGAAGTGGCAATCGGCCCGGCCGGTGAAGGCGCGCAGCTGATCGGCCAGGGGCTCACTGGTGAGCGGACCGGTGGCCAGCACGGTGATCTGCTCGGGGCCGGGCAGCTCGGTTTGCTCGCGGCGCTCAACGGTCACCAGCGGGTGCTGCTCGAGGGCTTCGGTGAGGGCGGCGCTGTAGCGGCCGCGGTCCACCGCCAGGGCACCGCCGGCGGGTACGGCGTGCTCATCAGCGGTGCGGATCACCAGCGAGCCCAGGCGGCGGAGCTCCTCTTGCAGCAGGCCTGCGGCGCGGTCGCTGCTGAGTGCCCCGAAGCTGTTGCTGCACACCAGCTCGGCGAATTCGCTGCTGTGGTGCGCCGGGGAGCGGCGGATCGGCCGCATTTCCACCAGGCGCACGGGCACGCCGGCGCTGGCGATCTGCCAGGCGGCTTCCGTGCCGGCCAGGCCAGCGCCGATCACCAACACCGTTGGGCTGCTCATCTGCACCGGGGCGCTGCACCTTGATTTCACCCTACGGGGCGCCCCGGGCTCGCTTGACGTTCCTCCGGGCTGTGGACAGGTTGCGGGAGTGATGCCGGGCGCGTTCTGGATGAAGCGATCGTTGCTGCTGCTGCTCGGCGGGGTCTTGGCCTTGCTCGCAGGCCTGCAGCGGCCTGGTCAGGCCCAAAGCGCTGATGTGATCTACAGCCTCGTCACCACCTGCAGCCTCGGCAAAGGCAAAGCCCAGCCCTGCCAGGTGGAGGCGGTGGAGGTGGGTGAGGCCACCGAATACCGCCATCGGTTGGGGGCCCGCACGATCAGCTACCGGATCCTGGAAGACCCCTACGTGCGCATCGAGGGCCGCAAGGCGGCTGATGCGCCCTGGACCAGCGTGCGCAACGCCTGGATCAACTTCACCACCAACGAGCTCTGCTTCAACGACCGCGCCTTCTGCGTGGTGAACCCCACCTTCCTGGCGGATGTGAAGGCCGAGGCGCAGGGGCCGGCCTTTGAGGGCCGCGAAACCGTGGGGCTGGCCTTCGGAGACGCCGGCCGGGTGGACATCGCCTGTTTTGACAACGGCTGCCGTCGACTGTTGGAGGCCATCGGACGATGACGAGAGCGATTCGTTCCAGCGCCCTGCTGTTGGGCCTGGCGTTGGTGCTGCAGCCGATGGAGCCGCTGGCGGCGATGGAGATCCCCGCGGCCCTGGAGATCGCCCGAGGCGGCGGTGGTCATGGAGGCGGTCATGGAGGTGGCGGTCGTGCGGCATCCCGTGGCGGCAGCGGAGCCCGCACGGGCTTTGCCTCCTTCAGCGGGGGCAGCAACCGCAGCAGCCTGCGCCTGGACTCCCGGCCAGCGGAGCGCAGCGGACGCGTCGACACCCGACAGGGGAATCGCAAGGAGCGAACCGACCTGCGGCAGAGCAACCGCAGCGAGCGTGTGAATGACCGCAATCGCACCCGCCGCCAAGCGATCAACACCTGGGATCGCAACCGGCCCAACTGGGTGAACCGCAATTGGGATGTGAATCGTCCCTGGCGCTACGGCTGGTACGGCGGCTCGTACTGGAACAACTGGGGTTGGTGGCCCGGCCGGGCCGCCGCCTGGGGGCTGGGCACGTTGGCCACCTTCGCCGTGATTGACAGCCTGGTGGACAGTGCTGTGAACAGCCAGACCAGCTACATCGTCGTGCCGGACTCGGATTACTCCCTCTACTACAGCTCTGTGCAGGCGTCGGGTGATCTGGTGAGCTTCCAGGCCGACGACGGCTCGAACACCAATACGTTCCGCGCCGACTGCCGCTCGGGAACCCTGAACGGCTACCCCCCGCAGAACGCCGACGAAGCCCAGCTGCTCAATGCGGCCTGCCAGGTGGCGTTCGGGCAATGAGCGGCCTCGCTGGCTGGATGCGCTGACTCGTTCGATGGACTGAATACGCAAAAGCCCCCGCGTTGGCGGGGGCTCTCAGGTCGCCGGTCCGGTAGGACCGATGAGCTGGCTTGCGGCGATCAACCGTTGGCGCGCTTGAGCATCATTTGCAGCTGGCCCACGGCAGCGCGGCCGATGTTGAACACAGCCCAGCCAGCGGCCAGTGCGATCGGGGTCACAACGAGCAGGAGCCGAGCATCCATGGCTGAGTGTTACGGAGAAGCGTGATCTGATCTTACGGACCATCCCAAGGCCACCGAGTTCGCCTCGGGGCTGTTGACTGAATTCGCAGCAATTCAGGCCTGTGAGAAGCCCAGGTCGCTGGAGCGGCCGGCATGGGCCATCGCCAGTTGGCGGTAGCGGCGGGCGTGTTCCCGTTGCTCGTCTGCTTGCTCCTCGCTCAGCTCGCGCTTCAGCTGGGCCGGTGCACCCATCACCAGCGCCCGCGCTGGAACGTTCTTGGTGACGACCGAGCCGGCTGCCACCAGCGCACCGGCTCCAACGGTGACGCCGTTGAGGACGATGGCGCCGATCCCGATCAGGCAGCCTTCTTCCAGGGTGGCGCCATGCACCACGGCCCGGTGGCCGATGGTCACGTCGGCGCCGATGCTGACGGGCTGGCCGGGGTCGCCATGCAACACGGCGCCGTCCTGCACGTTGCTGCCCTCTCCGATCGTGATGGCACACACATCGCCGCGGGCCACGGCGGTGGGCCAGAGGCTGGCTCCGGCTGCCAAATGCACATCGCCGATCAGCACAGCCGAGTCGGCCACCCAGGCATCGGGATGAACCGTGGGCTGAGGCCAGGGCAGATCAGTCATGACAAGCGGGCGGTCACGGGCACGAGCCCACCATCCTCGGCGCGGTTGGAGGCCGGCCCCTCCGGGTGATACGTTCACTGGGTGCCCGCAAGGGCCACCCCCGAACCTGGTTTTCCAGCTCCGGGCGGGTCGTTAGCTCAGCGGTAGAGCACTCGGCTTTTAACCGATTGGTCCTGAGTTCGAATCTCAGACGACCCATTTTGTGTCTCAGCTTTTGCTGACTGGCTTTTGCCAGTAGCAGCAAGTGATCTCAGGCTACTGGCAGGCGTTTGCGCCAGGCCAGAATGAGACCGCGAACGTGCTGAGAAGGCGCCAATTGCGCCAAATGTTTGGGGGTTTCCCCCAAACACCCCCAAACATCACGGGATCCCTTGGGGCACCGTGAGACCGATCGGCCAGCGGCTGGGGAACTCTCCCCTTAAAGCCCTTGAGCCATGACACAGGCCAACAGCGCCCTGAGCAGCGCCAACGGTGTGTTGCGAGCCCATCACCTGCCCTTCCGGTTGCGGGCGGGGCACAACAGCCGTTGGGTGAGCGTGTACGAAAACCTGCCCGGGCGGCGGGTACGGGAGCGGGCCGTGCGCGGCTGCTCCAGCCAGGACGATCTGGCGATCGAAGAACTCTGCTTCCGTCTGGTGAGCGAGGCGCGCAAGTGTCCTGACGCCACCCTCGAGCAGTTGCTCGGCAGCCCCGGCGATGAGCCAGACGGCATGGCGCCGCGTCTTGCGCCGACCTGGCCGGAGATCTGCGAGGCCGTTGTGGCGTTCCAGCGCCGCCAGGGCGTGAACATGAACCTGGTGGGCCCATTCAAAGGGCAGGGCTATTTCCGTCTGTTGCCGGCTGATCGGGCTGCCCGGGAAGCGGATGTGCGCCGCTTTGCACTGCACACCAGCGAAAGCCTCAAGGCGCAAGCCGGACGTGAGCAAGAAGGATAGACTCTTGGTATATCCCCTGAAGGGTGTGCCGTGGTCGGCATTACCAAGCTGTTCCTGAGTAATCGCAGCCAGGCGGTGCGCATCCCCGCTCACCTGCGCCTGCCGGATTCCGTCAAAGCTGTCGAGGTGCGTGCTTGCGGTCAGGAGCGGATCATTTCGCCGGTTGGCCAGCGTTGGGACAGTTTTTTCCATGACGGCCCACGGGTGCCGGATGACTTCATGGCCGAACGCTCCAGCCAGGAGCAGCCCGAGCGTGAGGCATTCTAAGAGCGGTCATGTTGCGCTATCTGCTGGATACCAATATCTGTATCTACGTGATCAAGCGCAGGCCTGAATCACTCTTGGATCGCTTCAATGAGAAGGCCTCTCACCTGGCGATCTCCGCCATCACCCTGGCCGAACTGCTGCACGGGGCCGAGAAGAGTTCTCAGCCGCAGCGCACCCTCTCGGTGGTGCAGGATTTCTGCAGCAGGCTCGATGTGCTCGATTACGGCGCCAAAGCGGCTCAGCATTACGGGCAGATCCGATCCGCCCTGGAGCGACGCGGCACGCCGATTGGCGTGAACGACCTTCACATCGCCGCCCATGCACGCAGCGAAGGGCTCACATTGGTCAGCAACAACCTGCGGGAATTCAAGCGTGTTGAGGGTTTGCTCTATGAAAACTGGATCTGAATGACCGATCAGCATGAGGCCAGATGAACTGGGCTGACTGCTCTGCAGTACAACGAGATACCCAGCGCCTCAGCGGTGTTTGGCTGTTCAGGGGGACGCGTGTTCCGTTGGCAGCACTGTTTGACAACCTCCAGGACGACGTTTCCCTGACTGAGTGTGTGGATCTCTTTACGGGCGTGACCATCGAACAAGCCAGGTTGGCGCTCGAACATGCCGCCAGAAGCGCAGCTGGAAGCACTGATGGTGCGCGCATCACCTGACCTGCCCAACGGGAGCAGCAGAAAAGGCCGGCAGCGGCCGGCCTGGCCCTCAGCGGGCCTGGTGAGCTTTGAACTCCAGCTCCTGATCGGCCTCAATCGCTCGATCAATCGCCTCCACCCTGGCGAGAAACACCGCCATCGCAGGCAGCAGCTCCTCCTCCAGCAAGGCGATCTCTTCTTCCCCATAGGGATGATCGATCCAGGGCCTGGGGATCAAGAGCCCTTTGGCGGTGTGGGTGGCAAGCAGCCACTCCACGGCCCGATAACAGGACTCCACCAACCCAACCGGATCTTCCGGACCAACACCAACGGCATGGCTGACCATGACGAACTGACGCCTTCCGGCGCGGCGCTGCTGGTGGTGCGTCAGAAGCCGGTGGGGTGCATCTTGCGGACTGCTCAACCCTCGGCGCTGGGTTCATTCACCGGAAGACCTTCTGCCAAGGCAACTGACGATCTGCCAGATCGTTTCATCCTCTAGCCCGAAATAAGCATGGGCCAGGACATCTCGCAGACCTGCAATCCGCCGCCAGGGAACCGCTGGATGGCGATCGCGCTACGCGTCCGGGATCTGTTGGCGGCTTCACCGAGCAATTCGAGATTGCGCAGCACCGCATCAGTGACGAGTTCATCAGCCACAAACTGCTCCGCGTTCATCCCATCGCAGTAAAGGAGCACCCCGGAGCAGAAACGTTGCATGTCGCCCAGGAACAGCGTCCAGTCCCGTGATCCCTGGCGATCAGGCAAGAGGGATGGCCTCGTCTTCGATGCGCTGGCGCAGCTCGGCTCGCAGACCTCGGCGTGTCACCAGATCCACCGGCACGCTGAGCAGATCCTCCAGCGCCAGCTTGAGGACCATCTACTGCTCAAAACTCGGGCTGGCTGGGAATTCCACCAGCAGATCAAGGTCGCTCCCTGGCCGTGCCGAACCATGGGCGACTGAGCCGAAAACAAGCAGACCCAGGGCGCCATGAGCCGCTGTGATGCCCTGCAGCGTCGGCGCTAACCGGCGCAGCTCGTCCAGAGTTGGAGGCGATGGGGGAGCCATGCATCCATCATCGCGGCTCCTGGCTCCTGTGTCGCCAATTCCCTTCGGCTGCGCTCATGGCCATAGGCCTTGACGCTCTCCCTTCCGCTTCGCACCAGCAATCGGCTCACCACACAGCCGCGGCAGCGCGTGCCATGGAAGCGCGGATTCGATCCGAGCGGATGCTGATCGAGCAGCTCGACTACAACCTGCTGTTCCGCTGGTTTGTCGGCCTCAACCCCGACGATCCCGTCTGGCATCCCACGTCATTCACCAAGAACCGTGATCGTCTTTTGAACGAGGAGCTCATGGCGAAGTTTCTTGAGCTGCTGCTGGCTGCACCTGAGGTCAAGCCGCTGCTGAGTTCGGAGCACTTCTCTGTCGACGGCACCCTGCTGCGGGCCTGGGCCTAGTGAATAGTCTCGGCAAAAACCCTGCGGGCAGGTGATCGCTGGCGTTCGAAGGAGCAGGCAGAAGGGGCCTGCAGCGAATCTGCGGCTTGCAGTCGCGTAGCCAGGCGGCTACAATGGTGGTGTGGTTGAAGTTCGGCAAACAGAGTGCTTTGCGCAGTGGCTGAGAGATCTCCGTGATCTCAGGGCCCGAGCGCGCGTTCAAGCCAGGATTGAGCGTCTCATTGGCGGCAATCCGGGGGATGTCAAACCCATTGGCTCTGGAGTCTCTGAGTTGCGAATCAGCTACGGCCCTTGATACAGGGTCTACTTTCAGCATAAAGGCTCCACATTGATCATTCTCTTAGCTGGTGGCGATAAGTCATCACAACCAAGAGACATCGAGGAAGCTTTATTGCTGGCTCGTCAGATCAAGGAGAGCCTCTGATGGAGATCAAAACCCTGCCTTACGACGTCGCTGAGACACTCAGAACACCCGACGAAATGGCGGCCTATCTTGAGGCATGCATCGAGGAAGCTGATGGCGATGCTGCCTTCATTGCCAAGGCTCTCGGCGATATCGCACGTGCTCAGGGGATGACGCAGATCGCTCGTCAGACAGGACTCTCTCGCGAAAGCCTGTACAAAGCACTGTCTGGTGATCGCAGCCCTAGTTTTGATACTGTTCTCAAAGTGATCTCCGCACTTGGATTAAAACTGAGTGCCGAAGTTCAGGAGAAGGCCGAGACGGCCTGAGTGCAAATGACCAAGCAAGAGTCAGCGGTGCCGGTCTGTTAAGCGGGCCCTTCGAACGCGCCGCTCGAGGGGGTGGGGGGGCGCGATTGCATCGGAGAGCTTGAGCGAGGAGCTCAAGGGAATGGTGAACAAGAAGAAGGTGGCGCTGCTTTCGGCGGGTGAATCCAGGCGCCCCATCCCGAGCACCTCAGCGATTCAAGAGTGGCTGGAGCAGGTGATGTACGAGGACCCGCTGTGGGGCTGGGTGTTCGCGATGGTGGCGACCTATGGGCTCAGGCCCCATGAGGTGTGGCACATCGCTGAATTACCGGATGAGCAGGGGATGGTGAACATCGGCGTGGCGGCCCGCCACATCAAGGTCACAAAGACTGGATTTCGGGTCGCACTACCGCTGCCTGCCGACTGGGTGGAGCGCTATCAGCTGGGCGGGGCGAACGGACAGGCGGCAGCCCTCCCGGGTTTTGAGCAGGGTCCAGCCCTCAGGGGTGATTGGCATTGAGAAGTCGCGGAGAACCCTTGAGGGTTCCGGCGCCCTCGGAACCCTTTCAATCAGTTCGAATGCACTCCATGGATTCTCGCCGGCTGGTGGTCTGGATCTCCACCGGAGCCTCGGGTGTTCGACGACAATCTGGTTGAGCGCACATCAACCTGATTGACACGGGACACTCGGGTCCAGGGCGCCACGCTGGCGTTTGACCTGCTCAACTGCACCGCCCTGAGCTGGCTGTATGTGCGGATGAACGGGTTGCCGGCGGTGGAGCGGCGGGTGAACGAGACAGGTGGATCCAGCGATGTTGTGGATCCAGATGCACCGAAGCAGCCTCGGTCGGCTCCACTCAAGGGCACCCTGTGGCGCTGTTCTGCGCCCGCCCTCAGGGCCGCATCGATGACGCAGTGAACCAGGGGCTGAGCATTCTGGCTGGACTCGCTTTGGGAACCTCCGCCAATGATCGTCCTTCGGGCCGACTTTGAGCGACTCAAACGTCTCATCGCAGTCTCGTTGCCCTGCAAGAGAAGTGCCTAGACTTGGCTGGCCTTGCTTCTACCTCATTCTTGGCAGCTGCCTTGGCATTCCCTGCGGTGAATCCTGCCTCAGGCATGGGTCTCACTGTTCGCCAGGCGGCCTTTAACCGATTGGCCCTGAGTTTAAATCTCAGACGACCCATTTTGTGTCTCAGCTTTTGCTGATTGGCTTCTGCCAGTTGTAACAAGTGA